>CANONN010000035.1 GCA_947567625.1 uncultured Roseburia sp.
TACGCGTTCTTACGGACTTTGCAGCGAGTGCAAAGTCCTGAGCTGAACGGTTACGCCTTCGGCGTAACCGTTGAGCCTGCGGCTTCACAACTATTTCACCAGCGCAACCGTCTCACGGGCAATTGCAAGCTCTTCGTTGGTGGGAATGACGCAAACTGTTACCTTGGAATCTGCCGTGGATATGGTCGCCTCATCGCCATGGACACCGTTCTTCTCCTCATCCACCGCGATACCCAGATAACCGAGATATTCCATGACCTTCTGGCGCACCAGCGGGCCGTTCTCACCGATGCCCGCGGTAAACGCAATCGCATCCACCCCGTTCATAGCCGCAACGTAAGCGCCGATATATTTCGCCACACGGTAGCAGAATACCTCGATCGCGTTGGTCGCCAGCTCATTGCCGCTTTCATGTCCTGCCTCCAGGTCGCGGAAATCGCTCGAGAGCTGCGATAACCCCTGCACGCCTGATTTTTTATTTAATACGTTCATGACGCCCTCAATATCGAGGTTTTCCTTTTTGGCGATAAATTCCATGATCGCCGGGTCGATATCACCGGAGCGCGTGCCCATGACAAGCCCCTCCAACGGCGTTAAGCCCATGGAGGTATCGATACATTTGCCGTTTAACACGGCGCTGATGGACGCGCCGTTTCCAAGATGGGCAACAATCAGCTTGGAGTTATTGTAATCCATGCCAAGATACTCGGCCAGCCGCTTGGACACAAAGCTGTGGCTCGTGCCATGGAAGCCGTATCTTCTGACCTTATATTTCTCATAATATTCATAGGGAAGCCCATAGAGGTAAGCCTTTTTCGGCATCGTCTGGTGAAATGCGGTATCAAACACGCCCACCATCGGCACGCCCGGCATGACCTCCTGGCAGGCTGCCACACCGATTAGGTTGGCCGGATTATGTAACGGCGCAAGGTCGTTGCACTCCTCCACTGCCTGCAAAACCTCATCGGAGATAACCACGGAGCAGGCAAACTTCTCGCCGCCGTGCACCAGACGGTGACCCACCGCGTCGATCTCGGAAAGGTCTTTGATCGCGCCGGTCTTATCGTTTACCATCGCTTTAATCACCAGCTCGATCGCCTGCTTGTGCGTCGGCATCGGCGCCTCCGTGATCTCCTTGTCCAAACCGGTCTTCTGGTATACCAGCCTTCCGTCAATGCCGATTCTCTCGCAGAGCCCCTTTGCCAGCACCGCCTCGCTCTCGGAATCGATCAGCTGGTATTTCAGTGACGAGCTTCCGCAGTTAATAACTAATACGTTCATTTTTTCCTCCCTTTCCGCAGCGTTTTTGCTGCGCACTTCTTTCTTTTTTATTTTTAAATATTGCTGTCAAATACATTTAAACCGTCACTGCTGACTACTGATCAGCGGCGGCTGCTGATATAATTTTCGTTCAATTTGCTTACGCTCAATTGCGATCTGCTTTAAAGCTTTTTCATCATCCGTCACCGCTTCAATACGCTCCAAGATACTTAATTGGTCAAACAAATAGCAATTAATTTCTTTTTCGATTGTTGGCATACACAATCCCCCGCTTTCTGTTTGCTTTTTTATCTGTGTTGCATTATGATAAGAAACGACAAACCAATTTGCCGTTTCCCATATAATTTTATTATAGCAAAAATGGCAAGAAGTGTAAAGCCTTCGGCTTCACTGTTACGGAATCCGCTCCATTTAAAGTTTGCCCATGGCAAAGGGACGGATTCCCGGCTATTTGGCACGATTGGCTACATCCAGATGTGTTGATTCCCGGCAAATTTTTGAACAGAGGTGACCCATGAAAATCGCAGGAATTATCGCAGAATACAATCCGTTTCACAACGGCCACGCCTACCAGATTAAGACGCTTAGGCAGGAAACCGGCGCCGACTATGTGATCGCCGTCATAAGCGGCGATTTCATCCAGCGCGGCGAACCCGCCATCATGGATAAATACGCCCGCGCCCGCATGGCGTTAATAAACGGCGTCGATCTCGTGATCGAACTGCCTGTGCTCTTTTCCTGCGCCAGCGCAGAGTATTTCGCCGCGGCCGGCGTCGCGCTCCTTACGGGCCTTGGCTGCGTCGACATGCTCTGCTTTGGCGCGGAAACCGACTGCCTCGCACGGCTCACCAAGATCGCCGAGCTTTTCACGGCACAGCCGGAGGGGTTTCGCACCGCGCTTCGCGCGGGGTTAAAAAGAGGGCTGTCCTTCCCCCAAGCGAGAGCCGCGGCTCTGGCAGATTACTGTTTTAAACAAGCCGCCCGTTTGCCTGGCATCAGCCGCAGCGAATTGGAAGAACTTTTAGCGTCCCCGAATAACATTCTGGCGATCGAATATCTCAAAGCCATCAAACAGCTCTCCTCCCCCCTTGCGCCCTATGTGATAAAGCGGCAGGGAGGTGCCTACCACGACGGTGATATCAATCAAACCTACGCTTCCGCAAGCGCCATCCGCCGGCTGCTTTTGGCATCCTCTCCGGGCTTGCCGTCACCCACGGCACATGCTGCGCAAAACGGCGGATTATCAGATTTGACACCGGACATGGCGCTTTGCGGCGCCATGCCGGCGAATGTGCTCTCTCTCCTCACGGAGTACGCAAGTGAAAACCCGCTTCTTAAGGCAGACGATTTCAGCCGCCCGCTGGGCTATCGACTGCTCGCCGGCGACGATCTCACCCGTTATGCCGACTGCGCGCCGGAGCTTGTAAGCCGCGTACAAAAAAATCTTTTTTCGTATCAATCCTTTACGGATTTTTGCTCCCTGTGCAAAAGCCGCGACATTACCTACAGCCGCGTCAGCCGCGCGCTGCTCCATGTGCTGCTTGGGCACACTGAAGCAGACTACAGACGCTACAAAGCGATCGGCTATGCGCCCTACGCGCGCATCTTGGGACTTCGCCGTGAGAACTTTGACGAGACGAAAAAGAGCGGCACATCGACTGCCACGCTTTTGCACACCATAAAAAAATCCGCCTCCCTGCCGCTCATCTCGAAGCTTGCCGACGCGCCAAAGCTGCTCTCCCCTTTGGCCATGCAGCTTTTGGAGAAAGATATTTTTGCCGCCCATCTCTATGAGCAGACAAAATATATGCGCAGCGCCGAGAACGCCGGGCCGAAACAACACTGCCGCACGAAATACGCCGGGGAAGCTGACTCCCACTCCCCCGCGAAATACACCGGACAAGCTGTCTGCCACTGCCGCACGAAATACGCCAAAGAGCCTGGCCACCGCTGCCACAGCGAATACACAAGGGAAATCGTAGTCGTCTAAGACCAATTGCTTAACGCCGTGCAGCCGGGCGCCTGGCGTTTAGTGATGAAACAGGCGGATTCCGGTAAAGGCCATCGCCATGCCGTATTTATTGCAGGTGTCGATCACATGGTCGTCACGAATCGAACCGCCCGGCTGCGCCACATATTTTACGCCGCTTTTATGCGCGCGCTCAATGTTATCGCCAAACGGAAAGAACGCGTCGGAGCCAAGCGCCACATCCGTATTTTTATCCAGCCAGGCGCGCTTTTCTTCCGCGGTAAACACGGCCGGTTTCTCGGTAAAAATAGTTTCCCATGCGCCGTCGGCGAGCACGTCCATATAGTCCTCCCCGATATAGAGATCAATCGCGTTGTCCCTGTCGGCGCGCTTGATGCTGTCCCGAAACGGCAGCGACAAAACCTTGGGCGCCTGGCGAAGCCACCAGTTATCCGCCTTATTGCCGGCCAGCCTGGTACAGTGGATGCGTGACTGCTGCCCTGCCCCGATGCCGATCGCCTGGCCGCCCTTGACATAGCATACCGAATTGGACTGCGTGTATTTTAACGTAATCATGGCAATCGCCAGATCGATCTTTGCCGCCTCCGGCAGCTCCTTATTCTCGGTCACTAGATTGTCAAAAAACGCCTCGTCGATCACCAGCTCATTTCTGCCCTGCTCAAACGTAATGCCGAACACTTCTTTGCGCTCGATCGCAGCCGGCACATAATCGGGATCAATCTCAATCACATTATAATTGCCGCCTTTCTTTGCCTTCAAAATGTCAAGCGCCTCGTCGGTATAGCCCGGTGCGATCACACCGTCCGACACTTCGCGCTTGATGACTAACGCCGTCTCCCTGTCACAGACATCCGACAACGATATAAAATCGCCGAACGACGACATGCGGTCCGCGCCCCTCGCCCGGATATACGCATTTGCAAGCGGTGTAAACGCTACGTCCATATCGTCGACCCAGTAAATCTTCCGCTCCACTTCGCTGAGCGGCAGTCCGACAGCCGCCCCGGCCGGGGACACATGTTTAAAAGACGTCGCCGCCGGAAGTCCCGTGGCGCGCTTTAACTCCTTTACCAGCTGCCAGCCGTTAAACGCATCCAAAAAATTGATGTAGCCCGGCTTTCCGCACAGCACCTTGATCGGCAGCTCTCCCTCCTCCATGTAGATGCGCGAAGGCTTCTGATTTGGGTTACATCCGTACTTTAATTCCAGTTCTTTCATAATATCGTTACCATGCCTTTCTCTATTCGTGAATCACTTATCCTGCGCCGTAATACGCCACGTGTAACAGTAAAGTCGAAAGCCAAACTGTTACCGTCCTGTGTAACATTCAGCCCAAGACTTTGCACTCGCTGCAAAGTCGTAAGAACGCATAATAGTTGGAATAAAATCCGGCCTCTTTGCCATAAGACAAACTTTAATAGGCCGGATTCCGTTACTATGAAGCCGAAGGCTGAATAGTTACGGTTCCGTTACTTTTCGCTTCCGTTTTTATTGACAATCCGCGTCTCGTATGCGCCCGTCTCGATATCAATATAGCGCACAAACAGAGAGACTTTATTGTCCTCATTTAAGTTATCCCATATCCTTTTGGTAAAGCTGTCGATATCGCCTTCGATGCCGACCAGTGTCGGCTCCCCCTCAAAGCTTGGCAGCGGATTGCCGTCGCCCATATAGGTGTGGATAAAATGACCCTCGCCTGCCACGGGACTTTCGTAGGCAAACGTAAAGCGGTTGCAGGACTCTGGATTGCCGTTGCTGCTCTTTAAGATGGACATCGCATAATTGTACTGGCCGTCGCCGATATGCATGATACCGGAAATGCGCGGCGTATAATTAGGCGCGTCCGGCTCAAACTCCCTGGTGCGCAGCGACTGCTCGAACGTCTGCTGCCTGTCCATCAGCTCGAAGATCGTGTCCGTCTGGTCGCCGTTTGTCACAATCGTCTTGTTTCCCATCACGCGCACCGGCGCATAGATCACGAGGCTTGGGTCGGTAAGCTTGGCCGGGTCAAACGCCTGCGTGCGGATGCCCTCGCCATCCTCCACAAAAATACGGTTTCTGCTGTTTTCGCTTCTGCCCATAATGAAATACGCCGTCACGGCATATTTCCCGTCCGAAGATTTGCCGATGACGATTCCTCTTCCCGGATACGCATTGCCGGAAAGCTCCTTTTCTAAAGATACCTGTTTCATATCAATAACCTGCCTTTCTCAATAAACTGCAAACTCAAGCGCGCCCTAGTGCGTCGCTACTAGTATACTGGCCTGTTTCGGTGCGTGCCGCCAGCCAAACATCAATTCTTAAAGCTGTGAATCGGCGCCGGTATCCTGCCCCCGCGATTGATAAAGTTATCACAGGAGAAGCGGTTGACCGGCATGATCGGCGCATAGCCGAAAAGCCCGCCAAACTCCACGGTATCGCCCACGCCCTTGCCGATCACGGGAATCAGCCTGGCCGCCGTCGTTTTCTGATTGACCATGCCAAGCGCCATCTCGTCGGCGATGATACCGGAGATCGTCGTCGCCTTCGTATCCCCGGGAATGGCAATCATATCAAGGCCCACCGAGCACACGCAGGTCATCGCCTCCAGCTTTTCCAGCGATATGGCGCCCGCCTGCACCGCGTCGATCATGCCCTGGTCCTCGCTCACCGGGATAAATGCGCCGCTTAGGCCCCCGACATAGGAGGAGGCCATGACGCCGCCCTTTTTGACCTGGTCGTTTAGCATCGCCAGCGCCGCCGTAGTCCCCGGAGCCCCCGCATACTCCAGGCCGATCTCACACAGAATGTCCGCCACACTGTCGCCCACCGCCGGCGTCGGCGCCAGCGACAAATCGACGATGCCAAACGGAATCCCCAAAAGCCGCGAGGCTTCCCGCGCCACGGTCTGACCCACGCGCGTCACCTTAAATGCCGTCTTTTTGATGGTCTCACAGAGCACCTCCAGATTTTCGCCGCGCACTTTCTCCAACGCCGCCTTCACCACGCCGGGGCCGCTGACCCCTACATTGATGATCGCGTCCGCCTCCGTGACCCCGTGAAACGCCCCGGCCATAAAGGGGTTGTCGTCCGGCGCATTACAAAATACGACCAGCTTCATGCAATCCACCGAATCGCGGTCTCTCGACTCTTCTGCCAGCCGTAGGAGAATCTCTCCCATCAGCTTCACCGCGTCCATATTGATGCCGGTTTTCGTGGACGCAAGATTGACGGAGCTGCACACGCGCCCGGTCGTGCTAAGCGCCTTTGGAATGGACTGAATCAACATCTCATCGGCCTTTGTCATCCCTTTGGAAACCAACGCCGAATACCCGCCGATCAGATTTGCCCCGACTTTTTCTGCCGCCCGGTCCATCGTTTGGGCGATAGTGACAAAATCTTCGGGCGAACGGCAGGCCGCACCGCCCACCAGCGCGATCGGCGTGACCGCGATGCGCTTGTTGACGATCGGAATCCCATACTCGCGCTCGATCTTCTCTCCCACGGATGCCAGATCTTTCGCTACGGCCATGATGCGGTTGTATATATTTTCGTTTAACTTCCGAAGATCGCTGTCGATACACTCCAACAGACTGATGCCTATCGTTATGGTGCGCACATCGAGATTGTCATGCTCCACCATATTGTTTGTCTCGTTTACTTCCCAGATATTAATCATGGATGCCTCCCAGTTTACATTTGCCCTGTATCTTTGTTTAAATTCGATGCATCATCTCAAAGATCTCCTCACGCTGACACTTGATGGAAACGCCAATCTCCTCTCCGATCGCGTCCAAGCCCTTCTGGCAGTCGGCGAACGCCACTTTGGCCCCGTTCATGTCCACAATCATCATCATATTAAAAAAGCCGGAAACGATCGTCTGTGAGATATCGAGTACGTTGACCTGATTCTCGGACAGATAGGTGCATACCCTGGCTATGATGCCGACCGTATCCTTCCCTACTACTGTTATAATCGCTCTGTCTGCTGCGTTTTTCATATCGCACTAACCTCCATCCACTTATGTCTCCTTATCTTCTGCGTCTTTCAAAAAAAACTCTCATATGCAAATCAACTCCGACGGTGCGTCCCGCCTGGCAATCTGTATCGGAAAATCTGCCCCCCGGTATGGATTTTCTCCCATGGTGATCTCTAACCGCACGGTCTCATAGGCAAGCTGTGGATAATTGTTCTCCTTGCTCAGATGCCCCAGCAAAATCGATTTGAAGTTATCGTGCAAAAGCTTGCCCAGCAGCTGCCCGCTGCGCTCGTTCGACAGATGCCCCAGCTCCCCCAGTATACGCCGTTTTAGCGGGTACGGATAACTGCCGGCCTGTAACATATGCACATCATGGTTGGCCTCGAGAAGGATCGCGTCGAGATGCTGAAGCCTGGAAATGATCGCATCATCATATGTGCCCAGATCTGTGATTACGGCCATGCTTTTATCCTCTCTGCTCATCTTGTAGGCAACCGGTTCCGCCGCGTCATGCGATATGGAAATCGGTTCGATCGTCATATCACCGATCTGAAAGGATACATCGGGTGTGACCGGATGAAACAGGCTTTCATCTACTTTTCCCACAGACTTTGTATGTAAAATGCCCCGCATCGTACCGGGCGTCGTGTAGATGGGGATGCCGTACCGCCTGGCCAAAACTCCCAGCCCGGCAATATGGTCAATATGTTCATGGGTGATAAGGATTCCCTGTATCTCCTCCGCCTTAAGCCCAATCCCTTGCAGGCCCTGTTCCACCCGCCTGCCGCTGATACCGGCATCCACCAGCAAGTGACAGCGATCGGTACCCGCATAGATACAGTTCCCGCTGCTGCCGCTTGCAATACTGCATAGTTCCATAGTTTGCTCCATTTCTGCGCTGTTTTTTGCGCATATCGAGTTTGTGGCAAGCAACGCGCAGACACAAATCTCGCGATTGAAAATTTTAATTTTCAATCTTTAGTCTCTCTCTTTCCAGCGAAGCTCGATCTTGTCGCCTTCCTTTAATTCGTCCGTATATTTTGCCTGGAAACCGTTGTGCAGGGTCACAATCTCTCTCCCCCTCGCCTCCGAAAGGTCAAACTCATAGACGTCAAACACATTCACAAAAATGTATTCCTTCCTGCCCTTAAGTGTCACCGATTCCCCGTTGATAAAAATATGAAGTTCGGTGGCTTGCGCATCCGGCCGCTCGGTGGTTCCAGATTTATTCCCGCTATTGCCCGGTGCTTTGATTGCTTTTGCTGTCGGTGCTTCTATCCTTGCTTCCTGCCGTGACGGCGCCGATACGAACGGTTGTTTTACCGCTTCTGGCTTAGGCGCTTGCCACACGGACGACGGCTTCAACGCTTCCGGTTGCGCCTCCCGCCTCACGGACAACAGTACATTCTGCGGCTTCTCTGATTCTGGTTCCGCCTCCCGCCTCACGGATGCCGACACGGACGGCTTCTCTGCCGCCACCGGCGCTGCCAGTGATTCTATCTTTGATTCCTGCCACAATGGCGCCGACAGGGACGGCTGGTTTTCCGCTTCTGTCTTAGGCTCCTGGCTCACTGGCGCTGATACCGGCGGCTGGTTCACGGTCTCTGGCTCTGCCTCTCGCCATACTGGCGCTGTTACCGACGGCTGGTTCTCTGTCTCTGGTCCCGCCTCTCGCCATACCGGCGCTGATACCGGCAGCTGGTTCACGGTCTCCGGTTCCGCCTCTCGCCATACTGACGTTGATACCGACGGTTCTCTCTCCGTCTCCGCCTGTGGCTCGCGCTTCACGGTTTCCGGCGATCGTTTCACGGTCTCCGGTTCCGCCTCTCGCCATACTGACGTTGATACCGACGGTTCTCTCTCCGTCTCCGCCTGTGGCTCGCGCTTCACGGTTTCCGGCGATCGTTTCACGGTCTCCGGTTCCGCCTCTCGCCGCACTGGCGCTGATACCGACGGCCGTTTCACGGTCTCCGGTTCCGCTTCTCGTCTGCCGGACGCTGGCGTCATCGCCGCTTCTGCCTCCACATCCCGCCGCATCGAATCCGGCGCCGTCGGCTGTTTTACTGCCCCTGGCTCTCTGCGATCTGCTTGCGTCGCCGCCGGCCGTGCCAAGCCCTGCCCGGACGCCCCCAAAGCGCCCGATTGCAGCATGGTGATCAATTCCTCAACATTCCCCGGCTCCTGTTCACGCACCGGCTCTGCGGCAGGCGCCGCCGCGCTCTCTGCCTCCGGCTCTTTTTCCTGTTTGGCTTCCTGCTGCTCTTTCTCCTTTGCTTTCTGAATCATTCTGGCCCGCAGCTCGTCATGCAGCCGCTCCATATCCTCCAGAATCGATACGGCACTGCCGCGCGCCGCCGGCCCACGCTCTGTCTTACTTGCCGCCCCTCTCTCTTTGGCGCGGTCCTCGCGCCCTGTCGACTCCCGGGTTACACGCTCCCTCCTCGGCTGTCTCTCTTCCTGCTTTGTCCCCTTATCTTCGGGTTTCGGCGGCTCCTGTTTCACACGCCGCTCGGGCTGCGCGTTTAGCTCACGGCCGGTCAGCTTCTGTGTTTGCAGCGCTCCTGCCGCGGAGGCTCCCGAGATACCGTATGTCTTATACTCCTCCGGCAAATCCGGGTCCGTCACGATCTCCGCCAGCATACCGTTTAACGTTTCCGCCGCCTCGGCCGCCTGTTTTTGCACCTTTTCCAGCTCTTCCTGGGTCACGGCCGGCTGCGCCGTCTCCGGCGTCAAATCCCTGCGCCACTCGGCCGGCTCCACATAAGCGGCGCCGTAGGAGAGTACCACCCACTCAATACTAAAATTTTCATAGATCAACGTCTCAAAGGTCGCCGGACGATTATTGACCATGATCTCATGCTCGGTATCCAGCTCCACATCCATAAACTCCACCAGCTGCCCCACCGTATAGAAGCCTCTGGTCTCGATCTTGTCGTTTTCCTCGATCTGATAGGACGGCAGCTCCAGACTGCCGTTGACCTCCAAAAATCTTGGGCAGCGCACCACCTTGCCGTTGACGATAAACGCTACCGAAGCGCCGCTGTACTCCTCGAGCTGCTCTAGCGTACACGCGGCGTCCTCCCCCTGTGTGGAGGGTTCTATTATAATATCGCTGTTCGGTTCCAACGGGGTATTGATATTGGCCGGACGGTCATTCATGAAAATAACCGCGGATTCTCCCGGCTTTCCTCTGACCACCCGCGTCGCACCGTCAACCGTAAACGAAAGCTCCTTTCCTCTCTTCGGGAACAAATCCTCATTCGGGAAACCGGCAGCCAGCGCCACATCCACCACGGTCAGCTTATTGTTGTCATATAATTTGACGCGCTCGCCGTTAAACCGCACCATGATAAAGCTGTTCTTCTGATCGAAATAATTGAGGCATATGCCGATCGGCGTCACCAAGAGAGGATCTTTCTCGATCTCCTCCTGCTCAAAAATGACCTCCTGCAGCACTTCCTCCCCGCGGAGCGCCACCCGTTCCTCGGGAAGATCGAGCTTTTGGGCCAGCTTTTCCGTATAGCCGTGTATTTTTCCGCCACCGCCGACGATAAATGTCGCGCTGACCGTCTTATCGCCGTTTAGCTCCTTGATCTTAGCCGCCACCTCGGTTGTCATTCTCTCGACCACCGGCTCGGTCAGCTCCCAGACATCCTCCGCCGGGATCGTGTGCTCGATCAGCATAATGTCCTTGTATACAATATCTTCTCCCTTACCGCTCGCGGCCTTGATGCTCTCGGCGGTCCTAAAATCCACGAGATAATTCTGCACGATCAGCTCCGTGATCTCATCGCCGGCCAGCGGAATCATGCCGTAGGCAATGATGCTGCCGTCTCTGGTAATACAGATATCGGAGGTTCCCGCGCCGATATCGACAAGCGCGATATTCAGCAGGCGGAAATTCTCTGGAATCGCCACATTGATCGCGGCAATCGGCTCTAACGTCATGTTGGCGACCGACAGGCCCGCAAGCCCCACTGCGGCGTAGAGCCCGTCCACAACGTCCTCGGGCAGAAATGTGACGATGATATCCTCACTGATCACCTCCGCCTTGTGGGACTCTAAGCTCGAAAACGGTTCCCCGTTCAGATAATAGTGCATCACGGAATAGCCCACACAATAAAACTTATAGCGGGTATCGTTGTACTCTTTGAGCAAATCCTGCGCTTTTTCGATGCCCATCAGATCAAGTGTGTGGATATCTTCCCCGGTCACCAGCGTCTCCTCGTCAAACGCGTACTCGATATTCGTTGTCACCGTCTTAAGCACACGCCCGGCAGCCGCAATGCACACCTCTGTCAGCTCCATCCCCAGCTGGGACTCGAGCTGTTCTTTGACCTTGCGAATCGTATTGCCCACCCGGCCGATATCGTGAATCTGCCCGTCGAGCATGGCCCTGGTCTCATGCTCTCTCATATACTGCGCCACCACGATGAAATTATCGTCGATTCGGTAACCCACGGTTCCTACCACATTGCGCGTTCCGATATCCAGGCCAAATACCAATGGCTCGTCCATAATTTTTTGTTCACTCATCTACGGTTCTCCTAATCGTTTATTTCTTAAAACTTGTTTTAATAACTGTTCAATCTGTTGGATACTTTCATCCACGGTGCCGTTATTATCAATGACCTGCGCACAATGACGCCGGTATTCCTCCGCTGGCAGCTGACTGTCCATCATCTGCCGCGCCTTTTCGGGGGAGTACCCTCTTGACGCCTTAAGCCGCGCCGCGCGGTTCTCCTCGCTCGTCTCAATATACCAGAGCTCGTCGCACAGCTCGTCGTAATGCTCTTCAATAAGCAGCGCGGCCTCCAACACCAGAAGCTCATGCTCGCCCGCCGCCCGCTCTTTTGCAAGCTGCCGCCGGACATATTCCTTTACCGCCGGATGCACGATGTGATTGAGCCGCCCGCGCATCTCCTCCGAAGAAAATAATACCATAGCAAGCTTCGCCCTGTCAAAGCCGCCTTCCGGCAAAAAAACGTCCTGCCCCGCAAACTGCTCCCGCAGCTGCATGTAACAAGCCGTGCCCGGCTCCATCAGCGTGTGCGCAATCTCGTCTGCGAACATCACCCGCACGCCGGGCTTCTTGTCCAGATAGCGCAAAATCTCTGATTTACCGGCGCCCACGCCGCCGGTTATGCCTATAAATACCATCTCCGTCACTCCCGCACCATCGCTTCACCGCAAAACAAATCAAGATTTATTTTGCAATCTACTTGGCTTCGTACCAGTCGCTGCCGCTGTGAATGTCAATCTCCAACACGACCGCAAGCTCCGCGGCTCCCCGCATCTCCTCCGCAAGAATCGTTCTGACCGTCTCTTCTTCGCCCGGCGCTGTCTCCACCAAAAGCTCGTCGTGTACGGTCAAAATCAGCCGTGATTTTAAATCCTCTTTTAACAACCTGTCATGCACCCGTATCATGGCGATCTTGATGATATCTGCCGCCGTCCCCTGTATCGGTGAATTCATCGCCACGCGCTCGCCGAACGAGCGCTGCATATAATTGCTGCTCTTTAACTCCGGCACCGGACGCCTCCTGCCAAACATCGTCGTCACATACCCGTGCGCCTTGGCCTGTGCCACAAGGCCGTCCAGGTAACCCTTGATCTTGGGATAGGTCTCAAAATAGCGCTCAATATAATCCGATGCCTCTTTGCGGCTGATACTAAGGTCCTGGCTCAGCCCAAATGAACTGATACCGTACACAATCCCGAAATTGACGGCCTTGGCATTTCTGCGCTGCAAATCGGTCACTTCCTCAAAAGGTATGTGAAATACCTGGGACGCCGTGATGCGGTGAATATCCTGCGCCTGCTGATACGCCTCGATCAGCTTTTCGTCGCCGGACAGATGAGCCAGCACGCGCAGCTCGATTTGGGAATAGTCGGCGTCCACAAACACATAGCCCTTTTTCGGCACAAACGCCTTGCGAATCAGCCTTCCCAGCTCAATACGCATCGGAATATTCTGAAGATTGGGCTCGGTGCTGCTAAGACGCCCTGTAGCAGTGATCGTCTGATTAAATGTCGTGTGTATCCTGCCGTCCGGCCCGATACATCCCACCAGGCCGTCCGCGTAAGTGGATTTGAGCTTGGTGAGCTGCCGGTATTCTAAGATGTCAGCCACGATCGGATAATCGGGAGCCAGCCGCTCGAGCACCTCCGCCGCCGTGGAGTAGCCGGTCTTGGTCTTCTTGCCCTCCGGCAGACCAAGCTTTTCAAACAGGATAACCCCCAGCTGTTTGGGCGAATTGATATTGAACTGCTCGCCAGCCGCCTCATAAATCAGCGTCTCCAACTGCGCGATGCGCACCGCCAGCTTATCCCCATACTCTTTGAGCGCCTCGCCGGAAACGATAATCCCCTCCTGCTCCATATCGCAGAGCGTATAGACAAGCGGCATCTCAACCTCGCGAAACAAGCGCTCCATCCCGGACGCCTTTAGCTGCTCCTCTAACGGCGCACAGGAGACGCATGCCACATACGCCTGATAGCAGACACACGTTAAAAATGCGTCCGGTTTTTCCTCAATAGCCTGGGAGTAGTTTAACTTCTCCAGCAAATCCCTGCGCGAGGGAATCATTTGGCCGCAGTAATCCTTAGCGATGTCCTCATAGGGATATTCATTTTTGATCGGGTTGAGCAGATAGGCCGCGAGCACGCCGTCAAACATGCGCTCCATGGAACAATCCCCGGCATGGGTGCGCTCGATCAGCCCCATGAGCGGCAGCTGGGGTTTTAAATCCAGCGTGGCATAAACGGCTGCGCCGCTGTTTAAGAACAATTCCAGCAGCTTTTCTGAGGCCACCTCGTCATCGGCCTCCAGAAAACAGGTATCCTTCTCCCCCACAGAGACTGCAATGCCAAGGAACTTATGACTTTCCGCCGAACGCGCAAAGAGCGTCATCTGCCCGTCCTGTTCCATGTTGGCATCCCCCGCCGTCTCGGTCGGAACGATAAAAAAGCCGCATACCTTCCCGCGCAGGCCGCTTAACGCTTCCCGTATCTCTCTGCTGCCGGACACCCGCCGAAAATGCTCCTGCGCCTTGCTCCCCTGTGTCTCGATGGCAAAGCGTCCCAGCAGCTGCTTAAACTCTAATCTCTTACACAACAAATAGGCTTCCTCTGTGTATAAATCGGAAACCTGCTCTATTCTTGCATTCTTCAATTCATAATCAATCTCGGCATCAATATCAATCGTTGCCAGCGTCTTGCTCATGACCGCGAGATCGTAGTGCTCTTTTAAATTCTTGCTCGCGCGCGGCGGTTTGATCTCGTCCACATGCGCATAGGCTTCTTCCACGCTGCCATAACGGGCAATGATCGCGGTCGCCGTTTTTTCGCCGATACCCGGGACACCCGGAATATTGTCAGACGTATCTCCCATCAGCGCCTTGACATCAATAAATTGCTGCGGCGTCACCTGGTACTTTTCCTGCACTTCCCGCTCGTTATAGTCCTCAATCTCAGTGCCGGTGCGTTTGGTCTTCGGAATCCTGATCTTAATCTTGTCCGTGGCCAACTGTAACAAATCGCGGTCGCCCGATACCACCGAGACAATCAGTCCTTCTCTCTCGCTTCGCTTTGCGATCGTTCCCAGCAAATCGTCGGCCTCGTAGCCGCCCTTTTCGATCACGGCCACTCCCATGGCGCGAAGCATCTCTTTCATCACCGGAACCTGCTCCCTAAGCTCGTCTGCCATCGGCTTTCTTGTGCCCTTGTAGTCCGCATACATCTTGTGGCGGAACGTAGGCTCCGACACATCAAACGCTACGGTCAGATAGTTCGGCTTCTCTTCCTCGAGAATCTTAAACATGATATTTAAGAAACCGTACACCGCATTGGTGTGCAGCCCTTCGGAATTGGTCAAATCCGGTATCCCGAAAAAGGCGCGGTTTAATATGCTGTGACCGTCAATCAATACCAGCTTTTCGCCCATGAAAATCCTCCACTCTCCTATAAATACTTATTGATCGGCATACTCAAAAAACTTTGTATCAATCTCCGGATAGGAGCGTTTTAAGGATATCGGTCTGCCGGAACGGCTTAAGAAACAGTGGGAGCTTCTGCCTGTCGTGCGAAGCTCTCCCGTCTTCTTGTCATACATACGGTACTCCACTTCCATCCTGATGCCGTTATACTTGACCAGCTTGGGTTCGATCACGACCACATCATCGAAATGCACCATGCTGTGGTATTCGCAGGAGACGGAGAGCACCGGACTGATGATCTCCATAGCCTCCATCTCCTTATAAGACAATCCCATCTGGTCCATCAGGTCCATGCGCGCCTCTTCCATCCAGCGGATATAATTGGAATGATGGATAATACCCATCTGATCGGTCTCATAATACTTGGCATGATGCTCATAGGGACGTATGATTATATTTTCTACGTTTTTTCCGTAAACTTCAATCTGCTTGTCTGACATATCAATCCTCCGTTTCCGCTTTCCGCAAGTGCAGACACAACATATTGTGTCCACACCGGAAAAATTTCCCTATATCTAATTAAACCACACTCGGCAAAGAATTTCAACGCTCGTTTGTCAGAAACCGTAACTATTCAGCCGGGAATCAAACGGTAGTAACGGCTCAGTCTTCCATATACTCTATATAATCTGCCTCATTTGCAAACAAAATATAAGTCCCATTCACATATCCCATGTAGCCTTCGTCCACATTATAGCCTTTCATAAAAATACACTCCTTTCTTTTACTGCTGAAAGGAGTGTACTCTTTATACTGTACCATAATTGGTACTTTTGTCGTCCAATTCGTTTTTTATACCCGATCATTTGCCGCTTCCCAGAGACAGCGCCTGCTCCGGCATCTTATTTGCGATATTTTTTAGGCACCTGCTTTTTGTTCCTTCGCGTGGACTTTTTATTTTTCCACACATATTTTTCCCAGAAAGCGCAAACTTTCTCCGTTGCCAACGCCACGAGATCTTTGCGGTATTTGACGCTCCATATCTCAAGCAGCACAAACGCCAGCAGGCAGAGAATTGTCACAAAAAGCCCCGGCACGAATCCCGGCGTGCGGTATTTTAACCGTATCTCATAGTCGCCCTCGTCCAGATAAACGCTAAGGAACGCATCCCCAAAGCTCTCGGGCTCCACGGGTTCTCCGTCCACATAAAGCTTCCAGCCTTTTTCGTTGGCGATGGAAAAGATCAGCCTTCCGGGCGACGTCACCGTGATATCGCCCTCCACGGTGGTATCGGTCAGTTTCGTAAGGTCCATCGTCTGGCTGCTAAGCGTCCGATATGCGGCCTCAAGCGCAGGCAAACTCATCCTGTATACCGTCATCGGAAGAATCTCATTCTCGGTATTTTTTATCCACACCGTGCTGCCCGCGCGGCAGTAACCCAAATCCAGCGTGTAGTTGTGAGAGACCTTGGAATAATCTCTCGTCCTTCCGTCACTCGTCTCGAGCGAGAGCTTGTCGATCGAGGTGGAATCATATCTGGCATAATAATAGGCATCCTCTTCGATCTGAACTGTGGTCATTCCCTCGTCGTCAATCGAGGAGACCTGCGTAAACATGGGTTCCGCGGCTCCAAGCAAAGTAGCCAGCTCGTTTTGGATATCCATCTTGTTTTCTGTCTCGGAAGCCTCCCACTGCGCGATCACATCCTCGTTCATCACAAATCCCAACGGCAGGCTATAGCGGTTCTCATACAGGTAACTTTCGCCCTCAGTGCCAACCAGAGAAAGCAGCGGCCCTTCTTCTAGGCTGTTGTCTGCCAGCACATATTTGAGCGAAAGCATGGCCGACATTAGCGGCGTCGTACCGTTGCTGCAATAATAATTTTTTCCGCCCTCCATGCCGACTCTCTGGTAAAAATGGCTCACGTCCAGATTCATCAGCGATGAAAACTGCGTCAGGGACGGATAGCCGTAAAGATTGGAATCATTTTTTGTCTTCCGCTCAAGCTCCTCCATCCGGTAAAAACCGCCGCCGTCCGCCTCATTGTCCAAAGCGGCGTCTTCGATCAGCAAATCGTATTCGTCCATGCGCGCCACATAAGAGGGGCGGTAGATCGTGCCGAATCCGGTATCGGCCATGTTGAGCGTAAGCTCCACGAGAGCCGTCGCGCCGCCGAGCGCCAGCATGATCACCGGTATCTTTTTTTGGCCGAGCATGGCCACCAACAGCAGCAGGAGATACCCCGCCAGCAAAAGGCCGGTGGCGTAAAAGGTTTTCTCTGTCATAAACTCGGTGTTCATCCGCGTGTAGGCTTCATACCAGAAAATCGCATTGACGACGGCCACAAGCACAAGATGCCACAGCTTGCTCTCCTTTATGCGCACGAGGGCCTCGTAGGAGAGCACCAGCAGCAGAAAGGCGTACAAAAACGTCTGTCTGGCCGGCAGGGAGTCCGGGAAATGCAGGCCGTGCCAGATAAAGTCCAGCTTATTATTGGAAAACCCGAGCACAAACAACAGCAAAAGCACCAGCCGCGGCGCTTTCTGCTTCCAGCTGATCTTACCGTGCAGAAAATAGAGCAGCACCAGCACACAGACGAATACGCCGCAGTAAATATTGGGCCAATGCCCCGTACCGTTGTGAGTCTCCGTAAAGATCGCATGGCGCGCCAGCTCGTCAACGAGATTAAAATACCACTCCATGGTATCCGGGAACGAAATATTCTGGGAACCGCTCGCACCTAAGATAATCGCTTCCGGAATAATCAAAAGCGCTCCGGTGCCGCCCGCCAGCGCCGAGTACACGCCAAAGCGCGCCCAGGCCAAAACGCCGCTCTCCCGGTTCTCCAGCCATGTGATCAAAAACCAGAGGACCAAAAAGATACAAATTAAAATCGAGATATAATAATTGCTGACTATGCTGATCGCAAGAGTGATATAATACAAGCGAACTTTTCCCTCTTTCACCAGCTTTTCCAAGCCCAGGATAATCAAAGGAGCGAGCGCCATACAGTCCATCCACATAATATCCCAGGAGTAGGCCGCCGTAAACGCGCACAGCGCATAGGCGCTGCCGAGAACCGCAAGCAGCGGCGTATTTGTCTTATAGTGCTCTTTCATATAATAAGCAAACGAAAATCCCGAAAAAGCAATTTTAAAAAGAATCAGCACCGACATTAATTCAATCACATACTGCTGCGGGCAGAGCAAAATCAGCCAGTTGAGCGGGCTCGACAGATAGTACGCGTACAGCCCGAGAAAGTCTGCGCCAAGCCCGATGCGCCACGAATAAAAGAAACTGCCGCCGTGACGCAGCTTATCCATCAATTCATAAAAAAACGGACAATATTGATGAAACATATCCATATGCAGCATACAATTGTCTCCAAACGGATAGATATCGCGCTTTGCGCATACGCCGATGGCAATCACCAACGGCACGATAAACGCCGCGATCAACGGCAGCTTATTTTTTATCCTTTCTTTCATCTTCCAACAATCTCCTTCCTCAGCCTGTGAAATTAATTTTAATATTTGCCCTTCTCTTCAAACAATTGGTAGTACTGCATCCTCCGATACGCGGCGATGTTATCCTCCGCCGTATCAAGACTAAGCTCCGTTCCGGCCGCGTCCTTCAGCCGCATGGCAGAGATGATCGGATAGTCCTGCATAAAGTCCAGCAAAAAGCTCTGGTAATTGTTGGCGGGCAGCCCAACCCATTCGACTAGCTTCGCCGCCAGATAATTGGCGCTGGTGTCGGCCTGCCGCTTAGAATCCAGCTCATAATTTGCCCACATCAGATAGGGGACCTCATAGCGCTTCTTCATCTGTTCTTCGGTCAGCTGATTGCTGTCAATCCCCTGTAAGCCTAAGATCGGTCCGGCAATGACGTCGTTGGGCTGGTGGTCTCCGAAAAAGACAATCACCGTTTTCTCCTCCTGCGCCTCAAAATAGCGAATCAATTTTTCCAAACTTTGATCCGAGAGCTCGATCAGGGAAAGATACTGCTCCACCGGGCCGCTGTCCAGCCCGTTTACCTTGATCTCCGGGGTAAAATCCGGGAAATTCCCCTTATATCCTCCGTGATTTTGCATCGTTACATTAAACACAAACAGCGGGTTATCCCCTTTGTTTTCATATTCTTCTATAATCTTGTCCACACAGGCGTCGTCCGTAAGGTATTCGCGCACGGTCCGGCTCAGATCAAAATCGTTTTTGAAATAGCATTTCTGGAATCCCATCAGAGGATAGACCTCTTTGCGCTCCCAGCCCGACGCCCGCCACGGATGCATCGCTACGGTGTCATACCCCATGGAATACAGATAACCCGGCAATGCCAGTATTTCGTCATGGATATACTGCTGGTAGGGGACGCTGCCCTGCGGCAGAAAGGCCATCGTATTGCCGGTCAGAAATTCAAACTCCGTGTTGGCGGTATTGCCGCCCAAAACGGACACATTTAACATCCCCGTCACGGTGCTTCCCGACACGACGCTGTCAGGATTTTGCTGCAAGCTGTGGAAAAACGGCATATAATCACGGTTTGTCTCGAAATCTCCCAGTACCGCCATGTCGGAAAATGCCTCGTTCATAATCACGATGATATTGGGAAACTCCTCTGTCTGCGGTTCGTCCGTCTCATAGGAGGCAAGCGTATCCTCCACCGTGTTTTTGTCATACCCTTGGGGCGTGTCCACCGACAGAAACGCCAGATTCATCACAAAATTCACCACGGTTCCATTATATCTTATCATCGTCCCCGGCACAAACAATTTGTTGTACAGCCGATGGCGGCTCTGAAAATCTTCCCGCTGCATCATACCGGCAAAAACCACCAGCACAACGGAGCATACGAAAAGCGGCAACACTCTCAAAAGTGCAATCCTTGCGAGGGCACGTCCGGGGGACTGCCGCTCACAATACACCACATCCGTTTCCGAATAACGCCCTGCCCCTGCCGGATAGCGTCTGCCGATGCGCATTGGCAGCCAGTGCTCCGCCACAAGCAGCAGCAAAAAGGCGATCGTCACCACGACCATCCGCCTGGTCGGCGTGAAGCTGTAATTGTCCGCCACACTGACGGCCGTCTTGAGCGAATAGAAATCCCACGGCACGATCGGATGGCCGCGGAAACGCATGACATAGATGTTGGCAAGCCCATAGATCATCGCCGCCGCCGTCTCAATCCGAAGGGCGGCGCGAACGCTTCCGGTCAAGAATAAGAGTATCGCCGCCGCCAATTCAAACAAGATGATATTAAACAGCTGTGCCTTGGGCCTCACCTCGCCCAGCGGATTGTGAAGATAATATTCCATCAGGTAAAAAACGGCAATCGGCATCAAACATGCCACCAGCCAACGTATTGCTTTTTTCATCCTCATTACAATTACCATGCCTTTCCAAATTAAATACGCTACTATTCTATCATACCAATTTATATTTTACCACTACAAAAAAAGAAATGCACAAACATTACTTTTTCTCTCCACTCTGCAAAGTAGAATCAAAAGTAAATGCTTGTGCACTCTGTCTATATTCCCGTTAAATTGCCCGTTTTTCTATTGTTTATAAATGAAGTACCCTGTCCTTGATTTCCTGCGTCCTGCCCTGATTCCAGAACTGCGTCCCGATATAGCCGCAGGTCCTGCGCGCGACGCTCATTTTATTCTGGTCTTTATTGCCGCAATTCGGACATTCCCAGATCAGCTTGCCGTCCGTGTCCGTGACGATCTTAATCTCCCCGGAATAGCCACATTCCATACAGTAATCGCTCTTGGTGTTTAACTCCGCGTACATAATGTTTTCGTAGATATACTTCATCACAGAGAGCACGGCGTCGAGATTATCCTGCATATTCGGCACTTCCACATAGCTGATCGCACCGCCCGGAGACAGCTCCTGAAAGCGCGACTCAAACTTTAACTTGTCAAACGCGTTCATGTTTTCCGTCACATGCACATGATAACTGTTGGTAATATAATTTTTGTCCGTCACCCGCGGTATGGTGCCAAAACGTTTTTGCAGGCATTTTGCAAATTTGTATGTGGTAGATTCCAACGGCGTGCCATAGAGACTGAAATCAATATTGTGCTTTGCTTTCCATTTCGCGCAGGCATCGTTCAGGTAACGCATCACCTTAAGCGCAAACTCGGTGCCCGCCGGCTCCGTGTGGGAAACTCCCATCATATAATAGGTACATTCGCACAGGCCGGCGTATCCCAGAGAAATCGTCGAATACCCATTATAGAGCAGCTTGTCGATCTTCTCGCCCTTTTTCAAGCGCGCCAGCGCGCCGTTTTGCCAGAGAATCGGCGCCACGTCAGACGGCGTTCCCTTTAAGCGCTCATGCCTTGCCAGCAGTGCGCGATAGCACAGGTCGAGACGCTCATCCATCAGCTCCCAGAACTTTTTCATGTCTTTCCCGGAAGAACAGGCCACATCCACCAGATTGAGCGTGACCACGCCCTGGTTAAATCTGCCGTAAAATTTGAATTGATCGTTTTCATCTTTGTACACGGTGAGGAACGAACGGCATCCCATACAGGTATAGCAGTTATCCTTTTTTAATTTTTTCATGATCTTTTCCGAGATGTAATCCGGCACCATGCGCTTCGCCGTGCACTCCGCGGCAAGCCTAGTCAAATACCAGTACTTGCTGCCCTCGTGGATATTGTCTTCCTCGAGGACATAAATCAGCTTCGGAAACGCAGGCGTGATATAGACGCCTTTTTCGTTTTTGACGCCGACGATACGCTGATGCAGCATCTCTTCGATCACCGATGCCAGATCGTCCCTAAGCTGCCCCTCCGGCACCTCATCCAGATACATGAAAACCGTGATAAACGGAGCTTGTCCGTTGGTCGTCATCAGCGTGATTACCTGATATTGTATCATCTGCACGCCCTGATTGATCTCCCGCTTTACCCGAAGCTCCGCGATCTCATTGACCGTCGCCTCCTCCGGGGCAATGCCCACGGCCTCAAACTCGGCCCTCACCTGTCTGCGGAACTTCTCTCTGCTGACCTGCACAAACGGCGCTAAGTGCGACAGCGAAATACTCTGGCCGCCGTACTGCGAGCTGGCGATCTGGGCGATCGCCTGCGTGGCGATATTGCAGGCGGTAGAAAAACTCTTGGGACTGTCAATCATCGTCTCGCTGATCACCGTACCGTTCTGCAGCATATCCTCCAGATTTACCAGACAGCAGTTGTGCATATGCTGGGCAAAATAGTCCGCGTCGTGAAAATGAATCATCCCCTGTTCATGCGCTTCCACGATATCGGGCGGCAGCAGAAAGCGCCTGGTGATATCCTTGCTGACCTCCCCGGCCATATAGTCGCGCTGTACGCTGTTGACCGTGGGATTTTTGTTGGAGTTTTCCTGTTTTACTTCTTCGTTATTACATTCCAAAAGGCTTAAAATCTGCTCATCCGTAGAATTGGACTTGCGCACCAGCTCTCGTTTATAACGGTAGGTGATATAATTGCGCGCCACATTAAATGCCTTCTGGCTCATGATCTGATTTTCCACCATATCCTGGATTTCTTCCACACTCGGAGAGCGTTTCATATTCTCGCAGGCCCGCTCTACATTTTCCAGAATAATCTGAATTTTTTCTTCCGTGAGCTTCTCATAATCAATCACACTGTCGTTGGCTTTGCGAATTGCCGCCTCGATTTTTACGATATCAAAGTTGTCCTCCGTCCCGCTGCGCTTAATGATCTTCATAGATACCCCATGCCTTTCCGTTTTATTCTACCATATTTTGTTCTTGCCCTGACTGCTGCAATGTAATCCGGCTCTTGCCCCGATGGTTGCGATACCTCATCCGGCTCTTGCCTGAATTGTTGCGATGTATCATCTAGTATACAATATATTGTGGTTTTGTCAATACGCTTAACTATATTATGTATGTTTTTTTATCATTGACAGCAACTTCCAAATTAGCGTATAGTTATAATATTAACATATCCGCAGAAAAAAACAACTGGATTTACGCGATTGGAGGACTAGTGTGAAAAATACCTTTTTCACACGCAAATTTGTGTCTGCGCGCACTTGTCACAAATTTGTTATGCGCAAAAAACGTGCGCAGAAATGGGGACTTTTATGTTAAAGACACTTGGGGCACAGATCAGGGAGTTTCGACGCGATTCTTTGATCACACCCATTTTTATGGTACTTGAAGTGTGGATGGAAACGATTATTCCTTTTTTGATGGCGTCCATCATCGACGACGGCGTCAGTGTCGGCAATATGCGCCACATATATACCGTCGGCGCCTGCATGGTCGCCGCCGCCTGTTTTTCGCTGTTTTGCGGCATCATGGGCGGCCGCTACGGCGCAAGGGCCTCGACCGGTTTTGCCCGCAATCTGCGAAAGGCCATGTACAAAAATATTCAGACCTTCTCCTTTTCCAATATCGACAAATTCAGTACGGCCGGGCTTGTGACGCGGCTTACGACAGACGTCACCAATGTCCAAAATGCGTACCAGATGATCTTGCGCATGTGCGTGCGCTCGCCGATCACTTTAATCTGCGCCATGGCCATGGCGTTTTTTATCAGTCCGCGCCTTGCCAGCGTCTATCTCGCCGCAGTCGTCGTCCTTGGCGTCATTCTCGCAATCATCACGGTGCGGGCGCACCATTATTTTATGGAAGCTTTTCCCAAATATGACGACCTGAACGCCTCCGTGCAGGAGAATGTCTCGGCGATCCGCGTCGTCAAAGCCTATGTGCGCGAGGAACACGAGAAAAAACGCTTCACCGCCGCCAGCGACAATATCTGCCGGATGTTTTTGAAAGCGGAGCGCATCATCGCTTTCAACAGCCCCGTCATGCAGATTACCGTCTACAGCTGTATCCTGATCATCAGCTGGCTCGGCGCCAAAATGGTGGTGGGCAGCAGCCTTACCACCGGCGAGCTGATGAGCCTTCTTACCTATTGTATGAATATCATGATGAGCCTGATGATGCTGTCCATGGTATTTGTCATGATCACCATGAGCATCGCCAGCGGCAGGCGCATCTGCGAAGTCCTGGAGGAAAAGAGCGATATCGTAAACCCCCAAAACCCGGATTTTTGTGTGCCGGACGGCAGCATTACCTTTGAGCATGTCACGTTCCGCTACAATAAGACTTCGGCAAGGCCGGTACTGGACGATATCAACCTCGCCATACATTCCGGCGAGACCATCGGCATCATCGGCGGCACCGGAAGCTCCAAATCCTCCCTGGTAAACTTAATCAGCCGCCTCTATGATGTATCAGACGGCAGGGTGCTTGTCGGCGGCAAGGATGTGCGCACTTATGACCTTGACACGCTGCGCAATGAAGTCGCGGTCGTCCTGCAAAACAACGTCCTCTTTTCGGGCACCATCTATGAAAACCTGCGCTGGGGCAAAAAAGACGCCACGGACGAAGAGTGCAAGCGCGCCTGCCGTCTCGCCTGCGCCGACGAGTTTATCGAGCGTTTTCCCGACGGCTACAACACCTATATCACACAGGGCGGCTCCAACGTCTCCGGCGGTCAAAAACAGCGCCTGTGCATCGCGCGCGCCCTCTTAAAGCAGCCGAAAATACTGATTCTCGACGACAGCACCAGCGCCGTCGATACCGCCACGGACCAAAAAATCCGCCGCGCCTTTTTGCAGGAGATTCCAGATACTACCAAGCTGATCATCGCCCAGCGCATCGCCTCCGTGCAGGAGGCAGACCACATTATCGTGCTGGAAAACGGGACGGTCAACGGCTTTGGGACGCACGAGGAATTACTGGCAGAAAACGCAATCTACCGCGACGTCTACGAGTCGCAGACCGGCGGCAGCAGAGACTTTGACGAGGGAGGTGCGGCATAATGGCTGACAGCGAAAAAGATTTAAAGAACGTAAAAGAAGTGCGCGGCCCCGGCGGCAGGCGGATGGGAGGCCCGCGCCCGAAAATCAAACATCCCGGCAGGCTGCTCATGCGCCTGCTGCGCTATATCTTCCGCCACTACGGCTTTGCCTGCATTTTAGTGGTAATTTGCATTGTGGTCTCGGTGCTGGCGAGCGTACAGGGCACCTGGTTTACCAAAACCTTAATCGACGATTACATACTGCCGCTGCTCTCACAGGATACACCGGATTTTGCCCCTCTGGCCCACGCAATCGGGCGGGTTGCCTGCTTCTATCTCATCGGCGCTGCTGCCGCCTACGCGCAGACCCGCATCATGGTGAGTGTCACGCAGGGCACGCTGCGCAGCTTAAGAAACGATCTCTTTACCCACATGGAGGGGCTGCCGGTCCGCTACTTTGACACGCACGCCCACGGCGATATCATGTCCATCTACACCAACGACATCGACGCCCTGCGCCAGATGATCAGCCAGAGTATGCCGCAGTTATTAAACAGCGTGATCACGATTGTGAGCGTTCTGTTCAGTATGATACGCCTGAATGTCCCGCTGACCCTGCTCTCACTGGCGATGGTGGGCGTCACGCTCTATGCGACCAAGAAAGTCGGCTCCCTAAGCGCCCGCTTCTTCGTCGCACAGCAAAAGGATATCGGCGCGCTCAACGGTTATATTGAGGAAATGATGAATGGGCAGAAGGTCGTAAAGGTCTTTACGCACGAAGAAGAGAGTATGGCAGAATTTAACGAACGAAACGACCAGTTATTCCGCAGCGCCGACAACGCCAACAAGTTCGGCAATATTTTAGGGCCAATCAACGCGCAGGTGGGCAATATCAGCTATGTGCTCTGCGCTGCCGCCGGCGGCGCCTTAGCCTTAAGCGGGCTCGGCGGCTTTACACTCGGCGGGCTTGCCAGCTTTTTGACCTTCAACAAGAGTTTCGGCCAGCCGATCAATCAGCTCAGTATGCAGATCAACAATATCGTCATGGCGCTCGCCGGCTCGGAGCGCGTTTTCTCGCTGTTGGATGAGACGCCGGAGACAGACGAGGGATATGTTACCCTGGTTCGCGCCAAAAAAGAAGACGGCATTTTAAAGGAAACAAACGAGCGCACCGGAATGTGGGCCTGGAAGCACACGCACCAGGCGACCGGCGAAATCGAATATAAAGAATTAAAGGGAGATGTCGTGTTTGACGATGTGGATTTTGGCTATGTGCCGGAAAAGATCGTGCTGCACAACGTCGATCTTTTCGCCACCCCGGGACAGAAAATCGCTTTCGTGGGCTCCACGGGTGCCGGGAAAACGACGATTACCAATTTAATCAATCGCTTTTACGATATTCAGGACGGCAAAATCCGCTATGACGGCATCAATATCAATAAAATTAAAAAGGCCGACCTGCGCCACTCTCTTGGCATCGTATTGCAGGACACCCATCTGTTTACCGGCACGGTCATGGAAAATATACGCTACGGCAAGCTGGACGCCACAGACGATGAGGTAATGGCGGCGGCCAAACTCGCCAATGCCGACACGTTTATCGGGCAGCTGCCGGACGGCTATCAGACCATGCTCACCGGCGACGGCGCCAACCTAAGCCAGGGGCAGAGACAGCTCCTCTCGATCGCGCGCGCCGCGATCGCCGACCCTCCGGTGCTGATTTTAGACGAGGCCACAAGCTCCATCGACACCCGGACGGAAAAGATTGTGCAGGAGGGCATGGACGCGCTGATGCGCGGCAGAACCACGTTCGTGATCGCCCACCGTCTCTCCACCATCCAAAACAGCGACTGCATCATTGTGCTCGAGCAGGGGCGCGTGATCGAGCGCGGGAACCATGCGCAGCTCTTAGAACAGAAAGGCAAGTATTACCAGCTTTATACCGGAAAGACCGCATAAAGCCTACCATTTTTGATAAGGGCAGGCGGCGTGCTCTGCCGCCGCCCGCAGCTCCACATAGCAGCCGCAGGCGCCGCAGATCCCCTGATTGAGATAACGGCACGCTTTACAGACCGAAAGCCTGCTCTCATAGCAGGCTTCCGGCGCGCGGTCGGCCGCCTTGATGGCGGGCTTATATTTTTCTATCATGTTTTTGTACGCCTCCGCCATCTCGCGCCGCAGACATTTCTTGCAGACTGTTTTCATTGCATTTCCACTTTCTATCGACCGGATCACAATTCCCAGACCAATGATCAGACATGGCCTTTATTTTAGCCGCAATTCCAACACACTGTTGGCGGGAATCGTAAGCGTAAGCCCCCGCCCGTTCATCTCATAAGCCGCAAAGTCCTGCTCCGCCACGATATCGGGCTGCTCAAACGTATTGTAAGCGTGCATGTCCCGATGCGCGACGATCTTTGCCTCTTCCACCCGGTAACCGTCCTTTGCCAGCTGTATCTCAAGGTTTTCTTCCGCGTCCGCGGACAGATTGCCGACCGTGATGGTAAGCGCTCCGTCTTTGCCGCAGGAAACCGACTCCGTGAGCTTAGGCACGCGCCACTCGCCGACGCCAATCGCATCGTTGTCCGTTAGACTGCTCTCCACCAAGTCGGCGTCCTGATGGTGGCGGTACATGTGCATCACATGGTAGGTCGGGGTCTTAATCATCTTCTCCCCCTCGGTCAGCAGCACGGACTGGATGACATTTACCATCTGCGCTAAGGCCGCCATCTTGACACGGTCACAGTGTTTGTTAAATATGTTTAGGGTGATGCAAGCCACCAGGGCGTCGCGCACCGTATTCTGCTGGTAGAGAAATCCCGGGTTTGTGCCCGGCTCGCAGGAGTACCACGCCCCCCACTCGTCCACGGCCATGCCGATTTTTTTGTCCGGGTCATAAGTATCCATGACGGCCGCATGGCGGGTGATCAGCTCGTCCATATAAAGCGCTTTCTTTAAGGTCTTATACCACACTTCCTCGTCAAAATCCGTCGCGCTTCCCTTGATATCCCACCCCTCCGGGTGTACATAGTAGTGCAGAGACAGGTAATCCATAAACCCGTGCGCAAATTCGCCGTGGTCATAACATGTTTTCAGTACACGGTCGGTCCAGAAATAATCGGCGACGTTGGCCCCGCAGCACACCTTTTTGATCGGATGAGCGGCGTCATAATTGCGCACAAACGTCTGGTATCTGCGGTATTCGTTGGCGTAATGTTCCGGCGTCATGTTGCCGCCGCAGCCCCAGTTTTCGTTTCCCACGCCAAAATAGTCTACAGTCCAGGGCTTTTCGCGTCCGTTGGCCGCGCGCAGGTCCGCCATCGGGGATACGCCGTCAAAGGTCAGGTATTCCACCCACTCCGACATCTCCTGCACCGTGCCGCTGCCCAGATTGCCGTTGATATAATTCTTACAGCCCAGCTGGCGGCAGAGCTCCATAAACTCATGCGTGCCGAAGCTGTTGTCCTCGAGCACGCCGCCCCAGTTGGTGTTGATCATCTTCTTGCGCTTTTCTTTGGGGCCGATGCCATCCTTCCAGTGATACTCGTCCGCAAAACAGCCGCCCGGCCAGCGCAGCATCGGCACTTGAAGCTCGCGCAGCGCCTCCACGACGTCGCGGCGCATACCGTTTTCATTGGGAATCGCAGAGTCCTCGCCCACATAGATTCCCTCGTAGATTCCTCTCCCGAGATGCTCGGAAAAGTGTCCGTACACCTCCGGCTCAATGTGGCCGGTTTTGTGTTCCTCGTTGATATATAATTTTGCCATAAATCACCTCATACCCGCAGTATATTTATTCATGATCTGTATATCCCCTTCCAGACTTGCGCGGGTTCTAACCCAGAAAGGAATGACAAAACGGTTCTCTTTCAAATATCGCGCCAAAAGGTTCTTCGCACACCCCATCACGAAAGCAACTCTTTTATGATCTGATTTACCATGCCGGGATTTGCCTTTCCCTTCATGGCTTTCATGGTCTGGCCGACCAAAAATCCGATCGCTTTTTCCTTGCCGTTGTGATAATCCTCCACCGACTGCGGGTTGTCCTTGATAATCTGTTCAATTGTCGTGCGCAAAAGCCCCTCGTCATTGACCGTCTTTAAGCCCTTTTCCTCCACATAGCGCTCGGGGTCGATATCTTCTTTGAATACCAGCTCAAACACTTCTTTCGCCACGGTGTTGGTGACGGCTCCTGCATCCGCAAGGTTGACGATTTTCGCCAGATTGACCGGGGAAAATGTGATCTGGTCAGGGTCCATATTGTTGTCCTTTAAAAGACGCATCGTCTCCACCATCAGCCAGTTGGATACTTTCTTGGGCTTGTTGCAGATCGCTGTGGCCGCCTCGAAAAGATCGGCCAGCTTTTTATCGCCGGTTAATATCTCGGCGTCGTAAGCCGGGAGCCCGAACTCCTCCTGGTAGCGCGCCATTTTCTCGGTGCGCATCTCCGGCTGGCGCGCCTTTACCCTGGCAATCCAGTCGTCGTCTATGACCACCGGCACCAAATCCGGCTCCGGGAAATAGCGGTAATCCTGCGCGTCCTCTTTTGAGCGCATCGCATGGGAAGTCTCTTTATTGTCGTCCCAGCGCCTGGTCTCCTGCACGACTTTTTCTCCCGCCTCAATCAAGTCAATCTGGCGCGCACGCTCTCCCTCGATCGCTCTCGCGATCGCGCGGAACGAGTTTAGATTTTTCATCTCGGTGCGGGTGCCAAACTCCTCCGCTCCCGCCTCCCGGACCGACAGGTTGACGTCCGCGCGCATCGAGCCCTCATTTAACTTACAGTCGGACGCCCCCAGGTACTGGATAATCAGGCGCAGCTTCTCCAGATAAGCGATCACTTCGTCGGCAGACCGCATATCCGGCTCAGAGACGATCTCAATCAGCGGCACGCCGGAGCGGTTAAAGTCGACGACGGACACATCCTCCCACTCGTCATGCACGAGCTTGCCGGCATCCTCCTCCATATGAATCTCATGGATACCAATTGTCTTTTTGCCGTGCTCCGTCTCGATCTCGATGCCGCCGTTGCGGCAGATCGGCAGATACAGCTGCGAAATCTGGTAGTTTTGTGGATTGTCGGGATAAAAATAGTTTTTTCGGTCAAATTTGTTGTGACGCGTAATCTCACAGTTTGTCGCAATGCCCACGGCCATCGCATACTCCACCACCTGCCTGTTTAGAACGGGCAGGGAGCCGGGCATGCCGGTGCACACCGGACAGGTGTGGCTGTTTGGCTTTCCCCCAAACTCCGTGGAACAGGAACAGAAAATCTTTGTCTTTGTCGCCAGCTCCACATGGACTTCCAGACCGATAACGGTTTCATATTCTTTGCTCATTTTATTTTCATGCCTTTCTGAACCTGTCAGCTGCTATATACAGCCACAGGCACCATATTTGCGGATGAACATTGATCGTTTCCTTATTACAGCGCGAATAAAAGCAGTTTCGCTCTTCTCACGCTAACCCCCATGTCGCGGCTCTGCCGCGACTCAAATCGAGATGAATAAACGCAACGCCATACATGGCGTTTTTTTGGCGTTTTTCTGCGTGAAACATAGTATATCTTGGCGAAACGCCCTCTGGCGTGAGCCTTAGATGTACTTTTCACGCTAACCTCCATGTCGCGGCCTTGCCGCGACTCAAATCCGCGCGGAGAATCCCCTGTTTTCGGGGATTCTCTGGTGTGAGATTAGAACTTCTTCACGAAGCAGCCTCTGCTGCGAGTGATTAGAAGTTCTTCTCACACTACACTCGCTATAATATCACATGGCAACAGGACTGTGCTCATATGTTCTGGTACGTTCATATGCATATGCCGCGCGGATTATATTATTTTCTTTGAAACAGTCGCCGATCAGCTGCAAACCGATCGGAAGCCCCGCGCGGTCCGTCCCGCAAGGCAGGGAAATCCCCGGCAGCCCTGCAAGGTTGACGGAAATCGTATAGATATCCCCCAGATACATCTTAATCGGGTCGCCGAGCGACTGCCCAATTTTTGGCGCCGTCGTGGGCGCCGCAGGCCCCAGTATCACATCATATTTTGCAAACGCTTTGTCAAACTCCTGTTTGATCAGCGCCTTGGTGCGCAGCGCTCTCAGGTAGTACGCGTCATAGTAGCCGCTGCTGAGCACAAAGGAGCCGAGCATGATTCTGCGCTTCACCTCCGCCCCAAAGCCCTCGGAGCGCGATTTTTTGTACATATTGTGCAATCCCTCATAGTCCTTTGTCCGATAACCGTATTTTACGCCGTCGAACCGTGCGAGATTTGAACTGGCTTCCGCGCAGGCAATGATATAATAAGCCGGAATCGCGTATTCCACCAGTCCAAGGTCAAACTCTTCCACGATAGCGCCTTTTTCCTCAAGCGCCTTTGCCGCAGCAAGAACCGCCTCCTTCACCTCCGTATCGAGCCCCTCGCCGAAGTAATCCCTGGGAATACCGATTTTGAGCCCTTTGACGTCGTCGACCAGCGCCTCCGTAAACTGATAGGATTCCCGCCAAATCGAGGTGGAATCCTTATTGTCATAGGAAGCGACCGCCTCCAGCAGCGCGGCGCAGTCCGTCACATCCTTCGCCACCGGCCCGATCTGGTCCAGAGACGAACCGTATGCGATCAGGCCGTAGCGGGATACGGTGCCATAGGTCGGCTTGAGCCCGGTAACGCCGCAAAATGAGCTCGGCTGGCGGATGGAGCCGCCCGTATCCGACCCCAGGGCCAGAGAACACTCTTCCGCGGCCACCGCCGCACAGGAACCGCCAGAGGAACCGCCCGGCACATGCTCTGTGTTCCAGGGATTTCTGGTGACACCGTAGGCGGACGTCTCCGTAGTGCTTCCCATGGCAAACTCATCCATATTGGTCTTGCCGATGACCACCATCCCGGCCTCTTTGAGGTTTTGCACCGCCGTAGCCGTGTAAGTCGGCATAAAATTGCTCAGTATCTTGGAAGAGCAGGTCGTAAGCAGCCCTTCCGTGCACATATTGTCTTTGACCGCCGCCGGCACGCCCGCAAGCGGCCCGCGCAATGTGCCGTCGTCTATCTTTCGCTGCACCTCTTTCGCGGCCAACAGTGCCCCCTCTTTGTCCACCGTGACAAAGCTGTGAACCATGCCCTCTCTCTTCTCGATCGCCTCCAGTGCGGCCGTCACCGCCTCCGTCACCGACACTTCTTTTGCTTTTATTTTCCTGCCAAGCTCTGCGGCAGTTAAACTCATCAAATCCATCTTGCCCTCATTTCTGCAACTAAATTTCTACTATATAATAGTTTTTGGCACCTCAAAGCCGCCGTTTCTCTGAAGAGGCGCATTGGCCAGCGTCATGCTGCTGCCGTCCTCATCGGACGGGACGTCCTCACGGAACACATTGCTGACCGGAAATACATGGGACATAGGCGCTACGCCGGATACATCCAGCTCGTTTAGCTTGTCGATATAGTCAAGCATTTCACCCATATCTTTTTTGGCGCGCTCCCTCTCTTCCTCGGACAGTTCCAGTTTTGCAAGAATACCTACATATTCAATTGTCTCATCACTGATTATATTTTCCATATTTCCCTCACACTTTTAGTCCCTTACTTTGATATGCGTCTCGCGCAGCTGCTGCTCGGTCACTTCCCCGGGCGCGCCGCACATTAAATCCTCGGCATTGCCGTTCATCGGATATGCGATCACCTCGCGGATATTCTCCTCGCCGCGCAGCAGCATAATCATGCGGTCAATGCCCGGCGCCATGCCGGCATGCGGCGGCGCGCCAAACTGAAACGCATGGTAGAGCGCGCCAAATTTATTCTTTAATACGTCCTCATCGTAGCCCGCGATCTCAAACGCCTTTACCATAATCTGCATGTCATGGTTGCGGACCGCGCCGGAGGATAACTCGACGCCGTTGCACACGATATCGTACTGATACGCCAAAATATCCAGCGGATCCTTGGTATTTAACGCCTCAAGGCCGCCCTGCGGCATGGAAAACGGATTGTGCGTAAAGCCGATTTTCTTGGTCTCCGGGTCTCTCTCATACATCGGGAAATCGTTGATATAGCAGAACCGGTACGCATTTTTTTCCAGTAAATCGAGTTTTTCTCCGAGCTCGGTCCGTATCATGCCGGCAAAATACGCGGCGCGCTCCTCCTTGTCAGCCATAAAAAAGATGGTATCTCCGATTTCCAGCCCCGCGAGTGCACGAAATTCCTCTTTGCAGTCATCCGGGATAAATTTGTCGATCGGCCCCTTGTAAGAGCCATCCTCCAAAACCTCCAGATAACCAAGCCCTCCCATGCCAATTCCGGTCGCAAATTTTAATAATTTCTCATGGAAGCCTTTGGACATATCGGCGTGCACTTTGACCGCGCGAACCGTCTTTCCGATAAACGGCTTAAACGTACATTTCTGGAAAAACTCTGTGACATCCATGATACGCAGCGGATTTCTCAAATCCGGTTTGTCGGTGCCAAATTCGAGCATCGCCTGCTTGTAACTGAAAATCGGATACGGAGCCTTTGTCACGGCCGCCCCCTCCGGCGCAAATTTTTCAAATGCTGCCGAGAGCACTTCCTCTCCCACCGCAAACACGTCCTCCTGGGTCGCAAAGCTCATCTCAAAATCAAGCTGATAGAACTCCCCCGGCGAGCGGTCCGCCCGCGCATCTTCATCGCGGAAGCAGGGCGCAATCTGGAAATATTTGTCGAACCCGGACACCATCAAAAGCTGTTTGTACTGCTGCGGCGCCTGCGGGAGCGCATAAAACTTACCCTTAAATTTTCTCGACGGCACGATATAGTCTCTCGCGCCCTCCGGCGAAGACGCGCACAGAATCGGCGTCTGAATCTCCAAAAATCCCATCTCGGCCATTTTTTCCCGCAGGAAAGAAATCACTCTCGAGCGGAAGATGATGTTGTCTTTGACTTTTTTATTTCTCAGGTCGAGATAGCGGTATTTTAAACGCACGTCTTCTCTGACTTCCCTGCTTGTCTGAATTTCAAAGGGCAGCGCCTTGTACACCTCGCCCAGGATATCAATTTTGTGGGCCTCAAGCTCAATGGTACCGCTCGGGATTTTGGGGTTATAGGTCTCCTCATCCCGCTTTTCGATCAGTCCCTCTATGGAGAGCGCCTGCTCTTTGTGAATCCCCTTTAATAACTCGCCGTCCCGGATTACCACCTGCATCACCGCATACATATCCCTGAGATCGACAAAGGATACGCCTCCATGGTCGCGGATATTTTCTACCCATCCCGCCACGCGCAGCTCCTTTCCGATATCCTGTTCTGACACCTGGTTTAGTGTGACGTCTCTGTAAATATTTGCCATTTTAATCTCCATTCCTGCGCACTCCCTGCGCATATTATGTTTGTGTGTCCGCACCCTGGACGGATGCTGCTTTCTCCTAAATAGAAATCCAGAGGAATTTCCTATATGAGAAAAACCCCGGGATACGAAACATTGTATCCCGGGGCGAATAAATCTAACTAGAATATCCGCGGTACCACCCGCTTTGAAATCCGTCCCTTGCGGACGTCTTTCCACTTCCTCATGCTTAACGCGCATCACGTACCGGCCTACCGTCTGTCTTTCACAGATACCTTACCGCACACATTCGACCGGTCAGCTCCAGAGTGTTCCCGCTTTCTCCTCCTGCGAACGGTGTTCTCAGTCGGTGACACCGTATTCCTGTCGCTCTCTGAAAAAAGGAGTCTCTTTCTTCGCCTTTTGCTATTCTTATCTTATACCATATCGACCAGGAAAATACAAGTGGTTTTAAGAATTTTTTCCATCATTTTGCCTTTCCCTGTTTCATTACTTTACTTTGATTGTGATAGTTTTTGTCGTGAAATATGCTTTATATTTTTTATTTACTGATACAGACATTTTCACTTTAATTTTATAGGAGCCCTTCTTTGTTCCTTTTTTACAGTGATTTTTCCAGAAGATGCGGAAAACTTAATATTCTTATTTGGGTAGAAAAGGACATATTTTATCGCCTGCCGGCAGGCTCTATCACAGGGATATCCGGGCAGAATGGTCATCTGATATGAAAGCCGCCCACATCCTCCCGCGGTGGCATCTGTTTGCGCACGATATCTTCTATGCGGATGTAACTGCCCTGATTGATCAGCTCCAGCATTTTTTGAATCTGCAAGTTTGTGCCCTGCACTTCCATCTCCACGGTTCCGTCCCACTCATTGCGCACCCACCCGCTGACAGCGAGATTGTCCGCCACGTATCTGGCGCGATAGCGGAACCCCACGCCCTGCACCTGTCCATAGATTTTTAAATGCCAGCGGACTATTTCTTCGTTCATTTTGAAATCCTCCCACCGCCAAAAACGAACGTCATCTTTTTGCCATTCACAATACGATGCGCTCCGTTTTTTACGGCTCCCACTCTAAGATTTGTCTGCTTTTTCTTTTTCAGTTTATGGTACAATCTTTTCTTTTTTCTTCAAGTATTCCAGTAATGCTTGACACCCGGCCAGCACGTCCTCATATGTTTTGTCGAAATCGCCGGTAAACCATGGGTCCGCCACCGAAGCGCTGCTGCCGGTAAATTCGAGCAGCTTATGAATTTTGTCGCTGCGTTTTCCACAGATGCGCTCCATATTGCGTATGTTTTCATCGTCCATTCCGATCAATAGGTCGTATTTTTCCAGATCTTCTTTTTTCATTTGTGTGGCGCGATGCGGTACAAGCGGAATGCCTAACTGTTTTAATTTGCCTACCGTTCCATAGTGGGGCGGATTGCCAATCTCCTCTCTGCTGGTGGCCGCGGAGGCGATCTGGAATTGGTCGCTGCAATGCTGGGTTTTTACTAAATGGGTCATGACGCTCTCGGCCATGGTGCTGCGGCAGATGTTGCCGTGGCATATAAATAATATTTTTATCATGGTTTCCATATCTCCTTATATCTCGGTATATCTTGGTTTTTCCTTATGTTTTCAAGGTTTTCTCTCTGACCTCAAAAACTCTATACCTCGTATATCTTACCATACCTCGGTATATTTT
>CANONN010000036.1 GCA_947567625.1 uncultured Roseburia sp.
TCCACCGCGATGATATTGCCGATGCCCATCGTCTTAAGCACTGCGATACAGATCAGGCCGATCGGGCCGCATCCCTGTACGACAACGCGGCTGTTAAACTTCAAGATACCGGTCGATTTTGCACGCTCCACCGCATGTATCAATACGGCACACGGCTCGATTAAGATACGGGAATCCAAATCCAAATCGCTGACATTAAAGAATGTGGAACCGAGCGCACCGCGGATTAAGATGTAATCCGCAAACCAACCGTTTGCGTGCACGTCGTCGTCGGGCAGCAATCCGTATACGTCCGCTCCGCCGACATTCTGCTTATTTAAATCAAACATGGTAATGTCGGGATTATCCTTAAAGATCATACAGGTAACGATCTTGTCGCCGACTTTCACCGCTTTTCCGGCGCTGTCGACCGTAACGTTTTTGCCCATCTTTACGATCTCGCCGGTTCCCTCATGTCCCAACGCAACCGGAATCAGACCAAACGGGTCTCTCTTGTATTCGTGGGAATCGGTGCCGCAGATTCCGCACCCTTCCACCTTTACCAGAAGGTCGTCGTCTCCGACTTCCGGCATCGGAAATTCTTTGATTTCCATTTTGCCAAGCTCCGTGAGCATTGCCACGCGCACTTTCGACGGAACTACTCCGCCAAAGGAGCTTGCGCTAGAAACAGATGTACCGGATACACTGTTTAACACCTGTTTTACAATCTCTTCTATCTGAGACGCATTCATAGCCATTCTCTCTCTACCTCCAAACTTCGTTTATCATACTTCGCCAGCCCGCGCCGTTTGCCCTAGCGGATGCAGAGACTGTCGGACATCGTGCAGCGTCTGCGCTTCGTAAACGTCGCCGCGCTGGTGAGTCCCTCGCCGGTACGGCTCGCGATCGTAAAGGTCGGGAATCCCTCGCCGCCGAAACCGAGCGCCGCATAAGAAGGCCCGTTCTTTACCAGAATCGCGGTGTCAAGCGCTCTCGCGTACTCGGTGATACGGTCCACATTCTTAGAATGAATGTGTGCGGAGTGGCGGTTGCCGTGCTCCAACCATACGGCCTGCTCCACCGCATCCTTAAAGTCTTTGGCGCGGACAACGCCGAGAATCGGCATCATCAGCTCTTCCGCAATCAGCGGATGCTCCTTTGGACCCTCAAACGTGATGCAGCGGATATTGTCCGGCACGTCCACGCCGACCATCTTTAGGAGAACTTTTGCGCTCCTGCCGACACACTTGCGGTTTAATGCGCCCTTTTCGTTTAATACCGTCTTTACAAGCCGATCCTGTACCTCTTTGGAAGCGAGATAACAGCCCTGCTCCTCCACCATATATTGCATCAGCTGATCGCAGATGGCGTCCACCGCCACGATCTCTTTCTCTGCGATACACGGAAGATTGTTGTCGAATGTACATCCGTTGACGATATCCTCCGCCGCTTTTCTGACATCCGCCGTCTCATCGACCAGCGCCGGAGGATTGCCCGCGCCCGCGCCGATTCCTCTCTTGCCGCTCGAGAGCACTGCCGTCACCACGCCGGGGCCGCCGGTGGCAACCAACAGCGGAATATCTTTGTGTTTCATCATCACCGCACTCGAGTCCAGCGTCGGTTTCTCGACCGTACAAGCGATGTTGTCGGGGCCGCCCGCCTCTAAGGACGCCTCGTTTAAAAGGTTGATCGCAAAGATCGTTGTGCGGATTGCCTGCGGATGCGGGTTAAATACCACGGTATTGCCGCCCGCGAGCATACCGATTGTGTTGCAGAGCACGGTCTCGCTGGGGTTGGTACAGGGGGTGATCGCGCCGATCACGCCAAACGGCCCCATCTCCACGAGCGTAAGCCCACGGTCGCCGGACCATGCCACGGTCTTGATATCCTCTGTGCCCGGCGTCTTCTCCGCCACCAGAAGATGTTTTAAAATCTTATCGCCGACATTGCCCATCCCGGTCTCCTCGACTCCCATGCGGGCAAAGGTCTCTGCGTTTTCCTTGATCTTCACACGGATGATGGAGATGATTTTCTCTCTCTGATCCATGGACATTCTGTGCACAATTTTCTGTGCCTCTTTGGCCTTGGCGATGGCGGTGTTCATGTCTGCAAATACGCCGTGCATGCCGCTGACGCTGCTGCCGAGCTGCATTTTCGCCATCACTTCGCCGACTATACTCTTAATCTGGCTTTCTGTCATTTCCAAGTTATATCACATCCTTTAATATATTTTTTCCGTAGGCGCCAAGCTTTGTGTCCTGTTCGGCTGTCCCGCCGCTGACACCGACTGCCCCGATCATGACCCCGTCCAACAGCAGGGGTTCTCCGCCGCCGAAGATGACGATCTTCCCCTCGTTTGTGTGCTGGATGCCATAGAGCGAACCTCCCGGCGCCGCCAGCTTCGCAAGCTCGGCCGTCGACATCTGAAACGCCACGGAAGTGTAAGTTTTATTGAGTGCCACGTCAAAACTGCCGATATAGGAGCCATCCATACAGTGGATGGCAACCGGCCTGCCTGATGCGTCGGAGACCGCGACTACGGCCTTCACTCCCATGCGGGCCGCCTCCTCCTCCACCTTTTCGATCAACGCCGTCGCCAGTTTTAAGCTCATGGCGGACGAGGCTTTCATCTTGCGCAAAACTTCCCGCACCGCATGTTCCATCGCTGTGTTTTCCATATGGATAACCTTTCCCGTCCGAACTTATTTCATCTCGGAGATAACTTTCTTCACGATCTCTGCGATTGTGTTCTCGTCCACGCCATTGCTGCCGCCGCAGTCACAGCCAAAATTGTACTCATAACCCGGCATATTGGAGTAATCCGCGCCGCCGCAGCTGCCGCCGCAATTGTGGCAGTTGTCGCCGCCCTTGTTTAAGCAGATATTGGCCGGATGCTTGCCCGGCATACCGAATTTGCGGCGAATCTCGTATAATTTCTTGATGTTGGCTTTGTCGAACTCCTTGGGTCCGCCGAGCATCTTGGACTTATAGAGCAGCTCCGCATAGAACTCAACGCTCTCCATCTTGTGGTAAGCGGCGAGCAGGTCTGTACTCCAGGTCAATGCGCCGTGGCTCTCAAGAAGCACTGCGTCGAAATACGGAAGATATTTCTCCAGGTTATCAGGAATCTCCATCGTGGACGGTGTGCCGTACTCTGCGATCGGCACGCATCCTAAGGAGATCACTGCCTCCGGCATGATCGGCTGTGTCAGCGGAATACCGGCGATCGCAAACGAGGTCGCAAAGGTCGGATGCGCGTGCACGACGGAGCCTACATCCGGGCGCTTCTGATAGACACGCATATGCATCTTGATCTCGGAAGACGGTTTAAAACCTTTGTTTGCCTGGATGACATTGCCGTTCTCGTCTACTTTACAGATGAATTCCGGCGTCATGAAGCCTTTGGAAACACCGGTCGGTGTGCACAAAAACTCATGGTCGTTTAACTTTACGGAAATATTGCCGTCGTTTGCCGCTACCATGTTGCGGTTGTAGATTCTCTTGCCAACCTCACAAATCTGTTTTTTGATCTCCATTTCGTTTACCATTGTAAATTTCCTCCTTAAAATAGAATCTGTTTTTTATGAAAGATGCGGACAGACCGCAAAACATGCCGCCCGCTATTTTGATTGCCGCCTCCGCGCCGGAACGCAGTCCCTTACGCATAAGCAGCTATAACTCACTAAGCTTTATCTTTTCGGCGTCGTCCTTTAAGTACTCCAGGATATCGGCCACGCCGACCCCCTCAAGCGAATTGACATGAAAGATCTTTTTGCACCCCGCAATCCGAAGCCATCTGTCTGCCATCGGTATGTTGGCGTTCGGCAGATCGATCTTTGTGACAATCCCGATACACTCGCGGTTCGCCTGACAGGTTACGTTGGGCGGGAACAGGGAATACGGCTCAATCGCAGATACTAATATGCCCACCACGTCCGCCTCGTAGGTGTAGAGCGCCAGCGCTTTCCCCAGCCTGTGGCTCTGCGCGTATTCGCCCGGCGTATCGATCACACTCTCATAATGGTTGACATACTGCGTCTTATAATAGTGGATTTCCTCGCCCCGCAGCGCCTGGGTGAGCGTCGTCTTGCCCGCCTCGCTCCTGCCCATGAGCACAAGCTTTCTCATGTCTTTGTGATCGGGCAGACAGAATACCCGAGCTTTTCCTGTACATAGTCCTGCATCGCCTCGATCGCGGCCTGCACCTCGCTGAATGTGCCGGTGATAATCAAAGAACCGCTGAAGCGATCGACAAAGCCGAGCGTGATGCCGCTGGCTTTCATCGCGATATCCGCCATAATGATGGCGGTCTCCGAAGGCGTCACGGTCGTCACGCCGATCGCCGCCTTTTCATAATCAATGCGCGGGTCTAAACCCAGCTTTTCGTAGAGAACTTTGTCCGGGCTCGCGATGATGTGCGCCAGCGTAATCTGGCGCCCCGGCACGGATTCCTGAATAATCCGCATCTTATTCTCCAAACTATTTAAATCAATCATACATCCTACCTCATACTCCCAGTCATATCAGCACAGCCGTCAGCGCCCTGCTATGGCACAATCGGAACTTCTTGTCAAATGTCATCCCCCGATCTGGCACTCAAGCCTTGAGACGTTTTCCACCGTCTTTTTGAGCATCAGCATGTGCTCGTTTTCCGGCGGCAGCACATCCCCCATCAGATATTTGCGGTTCAGCCCGTCGTATTTGTCCTGCCCCAGCCTGTGGTAGGGCAATAGATGAATCTTACGGACGCCGGGGAGCTTATCGGCAAACATGGCGATCGAACCGATCTCCTCCGGTGTATCGTTAAACGTCGGGATCACCGGAACGCGAATCACCAGATTGGTCTTGCCCGACTCCGCAATCTTCCTGGCGTTCTCCAACATCAGGTCATTTTTGCGCCCGGTAAACGCCTCATGCTTTTTGATGTCGGTATGCTTGATATCCATCAGATAGGTGTCAAGGTAGGGCAGGATGCGCTCGATCACCTCATAGGGCGCACATCCCATGCTCTCCATCGCGGTATTGATGCCGGAGGACTTTGCCGTAGCGAGAAGCGCCCGCGCGAAATCCGGCTGGCACAGGCTCTCTCCGCCCGAGAGCGTAAGACCGCCGCCGCTTCTCCGGTAATATCCCCGGTCCTTCTCCACGGTCTCCATGACCTCTTCCACCGTGACGTCCCTGCCGATCGTCTTGGGCTTTCCCGCCACCGTCATCGTCTCAATCCGGTAATCCTGCGATTCCGGATTGCAGCACCAGCGGCACCGCAGTACACAGCCTTTTAAAAATACGATCGTGCGGATACCCGGCCCGTCATGGATGGAGTATCTTTGGATATCGAAGATACGCCCCTTTGTCTGCAACAAATCATTCATTGTCTTCCCACCTGTTTCTAAAGTGATGTTTTAAAAGCCCTGTTCGGTACGTCTTATGATATCATCCTGCAGGCTCTTTGATAAAGTGGTAAATAATGCACTGTAGCCCGCCACGCGCACAACCAGATGCTTATAGTTCTCCGGGTGCTTCTGCGCGTCCAAAAGCGTCTCCCTGGACACGACGTTAAACTGCATATGCATCCCTTTGTTGTCGAAATAGGTGCGGATGAGATTGACAAAATTCTCCAGCCCCGCCGCTCCGCTTAAGGCCGACGGATGGAATTTTTGGTTAAACAGCGTGCCGTTTGAGGCAATGCCGTGATCAAGCTTGGCAACCGAGTTGGCAGCGGCGGTAGGCCCTTGCACATCTCTGCCCGCGGTAGGCGACACGCCGTCCGCCACCGGAACACCGGCAAATCTCCCGTCCGGCGTCGCTCCGGTCTGCGCCCCCAACGGGACATTGGCAGATACCGGGTAGAGCCCCGCCTGGAACTGTCCGCCTCTTGGGTTCTTATATTGAAGCAGCGGTCTGGTGTAGGTGTAGGCCGCTTCTCTCGCGAACGCATCCACCTCCTCGTCGTCGTTGCCGAATTTGGTGATCTCGTCGATCATGTTCAAAAGCTCTTTAAACTTGCGCTGGTCTTCGGCAGTGACAGACTCTCTGATAATGGTCTGCGTCGCCTGCGCCACCGCCGCGGCATCCGCTTTGACGCCGTTTTCAGCCAACTGCCTTGCGACGGTCCCCGCCACCTGGGCAACCACCAGAGGATGCACCTCTTTGCCGTAGTTAAAGGTGATGGCTTTCTTGTAATCCGCCATCGTAACTTTCTTTTCGTCGTAGACCAGTTTCTTAATCGCATAGAGAGAATCCGCCACATTCGCGATACCAAAGCCCTGCGGGCCGGTAAAATTGTAAACGGCTCCGCCCTCCTCGCAGGTCTTTCCCCTTGCGATACAGTCGTCCACCATACACGCCAGAAGCGCTAACGGCGCCCGCTCCATATGCGCCTGGTCGATCGCGTTGTCGGCATTTACCAACAGCGAGATAAAATAGTCCATCTGTGTCTTGTAGGCGTCAAAGAACTCTTCAAACGTCTGCATCTGCTCGACATCCCCGGTCTTTGGGCCAATCTGCTCGCCGCAGTCGATACCGTTGTGGAATACAAGCTCTAAGGGACGGCACATATTGTAGAACGCCGCGTCGTGCCAGCCGTTTGTCTTTCCGGCTTTCTGCGGCTCCACGCAGCCGATGATATTGTAAGTCCGCGCATCCTCAAGCGTCAGTCCCCGGCTCATCAAAGACGGGATAATCACCTCGTCATTGTAGTAGGCCGGCAGGCCGATTCCGGTTCTCGTCAGCTCCGCCGCGCGCAAAAGCAGATCCTGCGGCGAGCCGTTCCACACACGGATGGACAGGGACGGCATCGGCAAAAATACATGGAACGACGCGTCGATGCACATAAAGGAAAGATCGTTTGTCACATCGCGCCCCTGCTCGTCCTGACCGCCGACGATCAGGTTCTGGAATAAGCTATAACCGGCAAAGCCTTTGGCGCTCTCGGCATCGCGGCACTTGTTGAGATCGTTTAGCTTGACCCAGATGCAGTCTATGTATTCCTGCGCCTGCGCCCTGGTCATGATGCCCTCGTCAAGGCTTCTTTTATAGTAGGGATACATATACTGGTCAAAGCGTCCCGGTGAGATCGAGTGGCCGGAGGATTCCATCTGCAATAGCTGCTGTACAAACCAAAAGCTCTGGCACGCCTCATAGAACGTATCCGCGCCCTTTCCCGGCACCTTGGAACAGTTGGCGGCAATCGCTAACAGCTCCGCTTTCCTGGCCGGGTCCATGCAGCCGTCCGCTTCTTTCTGCGCCAGCGCGGCGTAGCGCTTCGCGTAGTCGATCACCGCCTGGCAGTTGATGAGCACCGCCTCGTAGAAATGGCTTCTGGTCGCATAGTCGGCGTCGCCAAAGTTCATCTTCGCCTGCGCCCTGCGCACCTCATCCATGATGCCTTCAAAGCCGACAGCGAGTACTTTTTCATACTGTACTGTAAAATGACCCACACCGTTGTAAAAATAGTTGCCCGGCGTAAACATATTGTGCTCCATGGCCTTTAAGGTCTCGGGCGCCATGTAAGCGGTCGCAAGCTCGCTCGTGGTCCTGCCCTTCCAGTACTGATCCGCCTCAAGCAGTTCCTGCTTCGCCTTGTCCGAAATATAGAACGGGTCAGCTTCCCTGGTTGCAACGGTGTCGAACTCTTTCTCCAGCCAATCGAAAGAAAACTCCGGGAATGTCTGACAGCCGCGCGGCGCGATCGTTGAGCTTCCCACGATCAGCTCTTCCGGGCGGATGATGATCGGAATATTCTTCAGTACGTGCGCAAACGCCTTCGCCTTGCGCACCACCATGGGTTCCTGTTCTGTCTGGCGAAACGACTCGGTATAGAGCCGCGCGCGCGCAGACTCAATCTCGGGCATCTTCGCATAAAGATGCGCTACCATACGGGTAATCCGCTCCGTCTTCGGTATCCTTTCACTGTTATATTTTTTCATATACAACCTCATTTCTGCAATACGGACCGTGTCCGCAGCCTCCATATCTTGTGTGTCGTGCCCGGTATCTTCTTCCTGAAGAAATCCTGTAATCCAACACAATTCCACACTTATAATTAGTATTATATGTTTGTTTGTGTGGTTTGTCAAGGCATATTGGTGTGGTTTTGTGTGGTTTTTGTTGTTTTTTCTTTTTTTGTGCACTTTGTCCATACTACCAGATATTGGGGACGTGTTTTCAAGGTTTGCGGGCTTTACTTTTTTGATTTCTCGTCAAAAGTACCAAAATTTCGCGCATTAGAAAAGCAGGACAGCCCGGGTTCCCTCCTTTTTCCATCCTGCTTTTCTGTGTTTTGTTGTGTATTTCCCCCAAAGAACCGGTCAATTTTTGTATTTTCTCATACAATTCAGACAAATTATCGCGGCTTACGGCTCGTAGGTCTTAATCTCAAAGGAGTCAAAAATACAGCTTCTGACTGCCGAGAGACTGTCAAACGCGCCGTCCGCAATCATCTGCGCGGCAAGATTGCCGATCGCCGTGGCCTCGGTAGGTCCGGCATACACGGTGCACCCGGTCGCCTTCGCCGTCAGCTCGTTTAAGTACGCCGCATTGGCGCCGCCGCCCACGACATGGATGCTGTCATACTTGCTGCCCGTCATCTCCTCGATCTCCGCGATGGTATCGGCATAACACTTCGCAAGGCTGCTGTAGATCACGGAAGCAACCTCCGCAATGCCCTCCGGCACCTGCTGCCCCGACTCCTCGCAGGCTTTCTGCACCTCTTTTGTCATGTTATCCGGCGCTAAAAATCTGTCGTCGTTGCAGTCCACCAAAGATGTGATCGTCGTCTTCGACGCATTTTCACAGATCTCGCCAAAGCCCTGGTCGGGCGCCAGCTCCTTACGGACAGACTGAATCATCCACAGGCCCATAATATTTTTCAGATAGCGGAAACGGTAATCATAACCGCCCTCGTTGGTGAAATTGTGCTCCATGCTCTTCTTAGAACACTCCGCGCTCATGCGCTCGGTTCCCATTAAGGACCAGGTGCCGGAGCTTATGTAGATCGTGTCCTCCTTGTTGGTCGGAACCGCCATCACGGCAGAGCCGGTGTCGTGCGTAGCCGGCAGCACCACCTTACAGTCAAAGCCGACCTCGGCCGCTATCGCCTCCGTCAGGCCGCCCAGCACGGTACCGGGCTTCTCGATCTTCTGGAAAATCTGCTTCGGATAACCGAGCCGCTCGATCAGCTCATAATCCCAGTCCTTCGTCTCGGGGCTCACCAGCTGTCCGGTCGTGGCGTTGGTATACTCGGACGCCTTTTTCCCCGTGAGCAGGAAGTTAAAATACTCTGGAATCATCAATAAGCTTTTGGCCTGCTCCAAATAGTCGGGATGGTCGCGTTTTACGGCCATCAGCTGATAGATCGTGTTAAAAATCTGCTTCTGGATACCGGTTTTTGCGTACAATTCGCTCTGCGGAATGATCTGATATACAAGCTCGTCCGCCCCCTTTGTGCGCCCGTCGCGGTAGCCCACGGCATTGCCGATGCGCTGATCCTCACCGTCAAGAAGGACAAAATCGACGGCCCAGGTATCGATTCCCATAGAAACCGGTATCTTCCCCGCCTCCTTACATTTTTTCATGCCCTCTTTGATGTCGCAAAACAGCTGATCCACGTTCCAGCACAATTCACCGTCTGTTTCGGTCATACCGTTCCAGAAACGGTACATTTCTTCTAAAACCATCTTTCCGTCTTCCATATGCGCCAGAATGTGACGCCCGCTGGAAGCCCCGATATCGACTGCAAGATAATATGTCTGCATAAACCCCATAGCCTTCCTTTCGTTCGTATTTACTGTCATTATACATGATATCACAAGGAAAAAAAAGAGCTTTCTTTCCAAACGAAAAATCTTGGCTGCCGTTTTGCAATGTAAAATAACGGCTGCCTAGTTGCCATTTCGCATATGCAGGAAAAACGGGCTGCCTTGGCAGCCCGTTCTTTTTCCCACAAAGCGCTTCTTCTGCCGTTTTGGCAGAACATGCTCTTTAATATACTGTTTTCCACTCTTCGATATTGGTCGGGTCAAATTTGAACGGAGCGCCAAGGATAACCTCGGTTCCGCCGTCGCCGGCATCCACGATCGTGTACGGGCTGTTCGGCATATCCCCAGCCTCAAATGTCTCGCCGGCTGCGCCGGTGATGGTTCCGTCAACCAATGCCGCGGAAATGTACGCGCCGAGACGTCCCACGTCGATCGGGTTCCAGAGGAACATATACGGGCAGGAGTGTGCGTCGTCATCGCCGATATACTCCGCCATCTCGGACGGCAGGCCAAGTCCGGTCAGCTTTACCGCAGAGCTCTGATCCTGCAATACCTTTGCAGCCGCCGCGATACCTACCGTAGTCGGCGCGCAGATCACTTTTAAATTCGGATATTTGGACAACAATGCCTGCGTCTGGTCGGTAGATTTAACCGGCTCGTCATCGCCGTACGCAACTTCCACCAGATTTAAGTTTGCATACTTGGAGTCGTTCTCCATGATATCTTTCATCGCATCAATCCATGCATTCTGGTTGGTCGCCTGAGACGTCGCGGAGAGAATCGCCCAGTCGCCCTCGCCGCCGGCGATATCATAGACCGCATCCATCAGAGCCTGCCCGATCTCTGTCGTACCTGCCTGATTGGCAAAAGTCATACGGCTCGCCGCATTCGTCTTAGAGTCAAGGCAGGAAACCTTGATGCCCGCTGCCATCGCGTCCTCCAATGCCGCCTGCAGGGCATTTTCATCATTGGCCGCAATGCAGATACTGTCCACACCCTGTGAAATTAAAGACTGGATAACGGACACCTGCGCGTCTGCGGTCGCCGATTCCGGATGCTTGATGATGCACTCGCCGCCAATCGACTCGATCGCCTGCTGAAATCCCTCCGCCTCTTTCTCATTGTAGGGATTGCCCGCTGATTTGGTCACCAGCGCAAATTTCTTTCCCGCTGCGCTGCCGTCCGCGTCGGAAGCCGCCGGCTTATTGGCGTCGTCCGTAGATGCCTTGTCGTCCCCGCCGCATCCTGCCAGCATACCTGCTGCCATGGCCGCACACAAAAGTACACTTAAAACTTTTTTCTTCATCTTTTTTCCTCCCTTTCGATGATTCGTTGTACGGGTGAAAAACGGGTTCCCACCCTAACCTCTGTATATCTGATGGACCGCCCGCGCATGGCACACGGCCCACTTGATACCGCAATTGCTTCTGTCATAAATCGAATGACTTAAATATTAAGATTTTTTCTTTAATTTCAAACCGGCCGAAACATTCGGCAGCAATACGGCGCAGATCAGCAGCGCGCCAAGTATGATCAGGATGACCTGCGGGTTCATATTGATCTGCCCAAGGCCGATGCGCAGGCATATGATAATAAACGCTGAAATCAAGCCGCCGATCAGGCGTCCCTTTCCTCCCGTCGTCGCGATGCCGCCAAACACCGCCATGGCGATGGCATCCATCTCGAAACCGTTTCCTGTCGTGGTATTGGCGCCATACAAAGACGAGGTCAAAAACAGCGCCGCAATCGCCGCAAAAATACCCATCAGCGTAAATACAATAAACTTCACTTTTTTTACTTTGATGCCGGAGTAAAAAGAAGTTCTGCTGTTGCTGCCAATCGCGTATAGGCTGCGCCCGAAAATTGTTTTTATGGATATTACAATAAAAACAGCGCCGCTTATCAGGACCAGGAAAAAGATGTAAGGGAACGGTCCGATCTTTCCCGCAATGGCGCGGAACCCCGCCGTATTTGTCACAGAAACCGAACCGCCGCTGCCCAGTATAATCTCTGCGATGCCGCGGAATACAATCTGCGTTCCCAGCGTCACAATCATCGAGGGCAGTTCCGGGAATTTTACCAGAATAAATCCGTTTACCATCCCGCAGATGGCTCCGGTCAAAATGGTAAGCACAATCACGATCGGAAACGGAATTCCCGCATTGCTCGCGATACAGGCGATCGTAGCCGACAGGCATACCGTCGAGCCGACGGATATGTCGATTTCTCCCAGCATCAGGATATATGCCATCGGGAACAACAGGAAGATCTCACTCAAGTATTTCGGCATCTCGCGCAGTACATTCGCCATCGTATAGTTCGGAGAAATGCATCTGCAAAAAATATTTATCAGGAGAAACAGTATGACTAACATGCCTTCCCAGCTCAGTATATTTTTCTTCCACACATCCTTCGGTGTGGCGTCTATCGTTCTTCCAGACTTACCCGCCATGACTACATCTCCCTCCTCTCCAGATTGTTCTTATCCATCATGCGCTGCGTGACGACATTGAGTACGATAACGGCAATAATAATCACGCCTTTCACTGTATTCTGCGCCAGCGCGTCAATTCCCACAAGCGGCAGCGCTTTCGCGATCACTGCCAGAATCAGCGCTCCAAGCAGCGCCCCTCCCACGGAGCCGCGGCCGCCGCTCATGCTGACACCGCCGATCACGCAGGCCGCAATGACGTCCATCTCTTTATTCTGCATCATATTGGGCTGTGCGGACGCGTATACCGTAACCGCAAGCGCCCCGCAAAGACCTGCCAAAATGCCCATCAACGTGTACACGGCCAGCTTGACGTGCGCCACATGGATACCGGAAATCTCCGCCGCCTCGGCATTACTGCCCACCGCGTAGATATTTCTGCCGAACTTGGTCCACTTCATCAGGATAAAAAAGATGATATAGCAGACAATCACAATCACCAAAACATTATTGATCACACCAAATCCGAGATAAGATTCCAGCGCAAAATCCTTAAAGCCCCCGAGCGCATCGGCGCCCGCCCACTGGCTGTTCGCCACCAGATAGGCGAAACCGCGGTAAATATACATAAATCCCATCGTGGCAATGATCGGCGTCACATTTCCCTTGGCGATGATAAGGCCGATCAAAAAACCGCAGGCCGCGCCGATGGCTATCGCGATGATAAAGCCCAGCAGCGTACTGTGTATCACGCCGTTTTTGAACAGCATACCGACCGTCATCCCGGCAAATGCCAGCGAAGAAGTAATCGAAATATCAATGCCGCCGATCAACAGCACGCAGAGCATACCGAGCGCCATAATCATAATGACGGCGTTATTTTTTAGAATCTCCAGGATATTATAAAGCGCTAAAAATGACGGATTCTTTATGGATATCAATGCACAAAGCACAATCAGCACGATCACGAGGCTGGCTTCACGGGAGCCTGTGATCCTCTTCCAGAGTGATTTCTTTTCCATTATGCTTCACCCTCCTCTTTACCGGTTCCTTTCTCCATCGCGTACTCGAGTATCTTCTCCTGTGTCGCTTCCGCGCGGTCAAGCTCGCCGGTTATTTTCCCGTTGCACATCACATAAATCCGGTCGCTCATGCCGAGTATCTCGGGCATCTCGGACGAAATCATGATAATCGCAAAACCTTTCTATGGCGCTTAAGCACCGCCCAGATATCATCCTGTGTGATGTACGGATGCCCCGCATGGACGGTATCACCATGTTAGAGCGCGTTTCGGCCCATCTCCCCGACACCAGTATTATCTTTATGAGCGGTTATTCCGACAAAGAATATCTCAAGGCCGCCATCAACCTCAAAGCCGTCACCTATATCGAAAAACCGATCGAGCCGGAAGAAATCCGGCAGGCTCTCATGCGCGCGATCGCCCAGCGCAGTGAAAAGATGCGGCAGCAAAACGCCGCACAGGCTCACACGAATCTTGCGGCGACACGCCTTGCCCACGCGCTGACGATGCCCTATCCCACCTGCAAGCCGCTCGTAGACGATTTCTGCGCCCAGTTCCGCCAGTATTACGGCGGCGACAAGTTCAAGTACCTGACGACATTTATTGTAAGACTGGAACATATCTCAAGACAGACGCTCGATTATTCCGATCTCTATGAACAGCTGCGGCTCTATCTGCGCCCGATGCATCTGCATATTATTTACAGTGAAAAGCAGTTGTTTCATATTATATATCATATCTACGGCACCAATCCCCCCTCCGGCAGCACGCTCACACTCATCGCAGACAAAATTCATTCGCTGTTTTCCTCCTATGGCGGCCGCTATATTGCCGTCGGCGAAACGGTGGAGGGACTTCGCAACGCCTACCACTCTTATCAATCGGCCGTCATCTTACTGCAAAACTGTTTCTTTTTCGAGGCCGGCTGCACGATGACAACGCAAAAGATCGAAGACTACCCGCCGATCGACATGGACGCGTTCAACGGAGCCGTGGCCGATTACCGCGACGCACTCGCCTCCCACAACAGGACAAAACTCTATGACGCGCTCGCCCGGCTGCATGACGCGTGTACGCAGGTTCGGGACTTTATGCCCAACCAGGTGAAAACCATCTATTATGATCTGTTTTCCTGTCTGTACCAGACGCGCAGGACAGAGAAGCTGGCGCCCGATTTCCCGCTTGAACATGTTATGGATTTGCTTGAACACTGTTTTTCTTTTTCCACGCTCCATGCGATGCTCAAAGCAAAGACCGACGCGTACCTAGACGACCGGTCAAACGCCCGGCCAGACAACGCCGTGATCTGTCTGATACGCGATTATATCACCCAGCATTACAGCAATCCCTCGCTTTCGGTAAAAGATATCAGCGCCTGCGTCAATCTGTCCGCCTCCTACGTCTGCACCTACTTTAAAGCGGAGACGGGCGCTACGCTCAACCAGTACATCACGGAATTTCGGATGGAAAAAGCCAAACATCTGCTCGCCGACCCGCGCTATAAAATCAATGACATTTCGGCCGCCGTGGGCTACAATGACGGCAATTACTTTGGGAAAAGCTTCCGCAAGCACACCGGACTGACCCCCTCCGAATACCGTGAAAAAGTCCTTAACAGAAACGAGGTAATGCATGAAGCTGCTGCACCGCTTAAAGATCAGCTATGATAACTTAAAATTGCAAACGAAATATACGATCTGTATTCTTTCCGCCGTCTGTATCCCGCTCATGATTCTCGCCCTGACATTTTCCACACGTCTCTACGACATGGTCATCGCCGACACCATTCAGGGGGAACAAAAAGCCACGGCACGCACGGCGCCGCTGATCGAGGAATCGCTGCGCGCCGTGATCGACGATTACACGGCGCTCACCGAATACGGCTATTACCGCACGCTGTTCAAACGCCCCGTCAGCACCCCCTTATCAACGCTGGCAGGCAGCACGCAGGCGCGCGCCTTTTCGCAGCAGGTAACAAACTTAACCACCGGCCGCGCCATCACGGCGGTGCGCATCTATCTGGACATCCCCGGCCAGGAAGCCTTTTTTGACAGCGCGACAGCGAAAGACCTCTTTCTTCCGATCTCGTATGCCAAAGGCACTTACTGGCATGGCATTTTTCAGGGAACAAAGGCACACGCTCTGTACTGCCCTTCCTTCTACCTTGGAAAGCGGGAACTGAACAACCTGGGCGATCTGGCCTATATCACAGCCTCCTCCCTGTACTACTATGGCAAAGCCTACCCCTGCTATACGGCGGTCTATTTTTCCTCCGATCACATCACAGAGCTATTGCAAAACACGATCTCGTTCCCCGGCAGTGTCGCCTACATTATAAACGAGAGAAATTCCCTGGTTTCTTCTACCGACGATTATTTATCCGCCATATACCGCCTGCGCTACGAAACCATGTCCGACGCCCTGATGTCCTCCAACAGCTTTGTCGAGCGCAATGTGCTGGACGAAGAGATCTACGCCGGCTACTACTATATCAAAGAGCCTGGCTGGATTCTGGTCACCGTGCTTCCCGCAAAGCCCCTGGTGCATCGGGGCATCGTCAGCCTTGTCAAAATTGCCCTGATCTGTCTTTCCTGCGCCCTGATCGTCGCCATATTTACCATCTGGCAGACGCGTTCCATCACCACGCGCATTTCCTCCGTCATCTATCAGATGGGCCAGCTGAAACAGGGCACGCCGGCCTCGCTGCCCGACCCCGAAATCTTTGACGAGGTGGGCGATCTCATCACCACCTACAATTATATGACTTCCCGTATGAAACAGCTGATTGAGCAGCAGGAAAAAACTGCCGAGGAGCTGCGCATCGCCGAATTTAATTCCCTACAGGCCCAGATCAATCCCCATTTTTTATATAACACGATGGACATGATTAACTGGATGGCCCTGCAGGGGCAAACGGCCGAAATCAGCAATGTCGTGCAGAACCTTGCCCATTTCTACAAGCTGACCTTGAGTAGCAAGAATCATTTTAATTCCATCAAGAGCGAGTTAAAACATGTATCCATCTATGTAGAATTGCAAAATATGCGCTATCAGAACGCGTTTGACTTTGTCATTGATCTCCCCGACGAGCTTTACCGGTATGAGATTCCCAAATTGACGTTACAGCCGATCATAGAGAACTGTATTTTACACGGCATACTGGAAAAAGAAGAAAAGACAGGTACGATCGTCGTCACCGGGTGGTTCGAGGATACCGGGCTTGCGCTCCTAGTTTCGGACGACGGAGTGGGAATTGAGGAGGAAAAGCTGCCGCTTCTGTTGTCGGGTCAAAATGCCCCCGCCTCCGCAAAGGGAAATAACATCGCCGTCCACAATATTCACAGACGGCTCAAGCTCTTATACGGCGAGCCATACGGCCTCTCTTATAAAAGCGTATTGGGGGAGGGAACGGAAGTGACGATTCATCTGCCGCTGAAACCGGCAGCCGGATAACGTTGCTTCTTCCCCTGCCCGAAAAGCTGCCGCTTTGAAAAACTAAAAAAATACCATATCGCGTCCGCTCTCGATGGAAAACAACGCGATATGGTATTTTGTCACTCGGTGGGGCATCCCTCTTGGGCTGTCCGAATCGGATGATCGGCATGCTAATAGCAAAAACTGTGCCCGCCGATTCTCACATCTGTGTGCGAGGTCAGAGGCGTCGTCGAAAAATAAACGGTATCTGTTCTGAGCAGATTGCTCTCTCCGTTTAATACCTGACGAATCGAATCATATTCTTTTTCAGTGGGCTTTGCAATCCCCACATTTTTCCACGAACAAAACTGTACCGGATTCTTCTGGCTCAGCACATCATACAGCGTGTCGGGAAAAAGACCGGAGGCCATGCGGTTAAATACGACTTCCACGACCGCCTGCTGTCCCTCCACCGGCTCACCGTTGGCTTCGAGCCACACGATCTTGGCCAAAAGATTGATCTCCTCCTCGCTCAGGGCAATGTTCCAACGATTCTCAATCACATTGATCGCAGGCACGCTCTCTTCCTCCTGCGGCTGCGGCTGCCCCTGCCCGTCCTCCTGCGAAGCGGGTTCTTCCTGGGACGGCTGCCCGGCCGTCAGCTCATCGGCTCCCGGATAGGCAGCCTTGATCGTCTGCTCGTCAAACGCACGACAAAGCATCCCCTCTCTGGCAACCATCCGCCTGGCCCTCTCGCTCTCCTCATCTATGGAAAGCATCACCGGCTCGGCCACATCATAGATATCTGCCTGTGTTGTCACCAGTGTAATGTCTTTTCGTTCTATATAGGTTTTTTCATCTGCTATTTCATTTCCTGATTCCGTCGTAAATGAATTTCCGAAAATTTCTTCATCAAGCCCTGCCAGAACCGTCGTATTCTTTTTGCTGATCTGTTTCGGGTCCTGGATTTCTATTTCGTCATTTTTCTTCATGTCCGCTGCCAACAACAAACAGATACAAAAAGCAGTTGCCGCCAGCGCGCTCAATATCCTTCTACTCATCGTTCTCCTTTCCTCAAGAATGATACCAAAGTCCGGCAATTTCGGTTTGTCAATTATTTTCTGCCGTAACTTTTCACCTATGATACTAAATTATTTCCAAATGTCAAATTTTTTATTACAAAATTGTTAAAATTTTTTTCTCCACTTTTTACTATAAAAAATAGCTGCTTTTTACAAATTTCCTTGCGAAAAATGGATTCACATTTGGCCGCCACAGGGTTAGAACTGGGATTTTTCACAAAAAAATCAGGGATTTCCACTTGTTTTCGTGAAAATCCCTAATTTTTTACTTACTTTTTACACTGTCGAAATCACTGTTATCGTGACAATAAGCGTTAGCTTTTTCTTACGCCGCAACTCCCTGCTTTCGCAGCGCCACAACTTTTTTGGCCCGCTGCACTCAGTTTCTTCCTATTATATATCTGCATGAAGGCGAAGCACACAAAAACTCTCTTTTTCCATGCGCCAGTTAAAATCTTTTGTAACAATTGTAACATTTTCCTGCACCGGTGCCACCCGGTTTGGCTCTGCGAAGCTATTCTCCGCCGTAAGGTCATACCCCCTCATGTGATATGCCGTGCCGTGCCACCCCGCCGCGTCGCTGTCCGGGAAAGAAAGCTGTGCTTCCTGCACGCTGTCGCTGACATTGACCAGCTTAATCAGCACATCACCGGTGCGCTCCTCATAGCTTACAGTCACATAAAGCGGCTCAATCACCGGCGGTTTCGCCACCGTCTCCCCGTCTTTTTGTCCGTCCAGAAAAGTCGTGATCGTCCGGCCGTCGACATGAATCTCCAGTTCATAGGTCCGGCCCGGCTCCACATGCCCTTCTCTCTGATACAGGCACGAATCTCTGCCGTCCATCACCTCGCCGATGATCGAGTCCATATTCTGCCAGCCGCCAAGTTGCCAGTACATCTGACGCTTCTTCTCTTTTGGATGCTCCCCGTGTTTTCTGCCGAATATGATTTTAAACCCGCGGGCGCCCGCCAGCTCCGCTGCCTTACAGCGCAGCGTATACCGGGTACTGTCGATCGCGGCAAGCACACAATCGCTCTTCTCTCCGCCCACCGTCACATCCGCAAATGTCCGCACGGTTCCAGCCTCTTCGTCGATCAGCTCAATCCCGCTGTACGCCACTTCTGAACTATCGCAGCCCAGCACGATCTCCCCCGCAATGCGGTCCGTCTCAGGACTTACCGCAATGCCACCGCAGCCCCCTGTGATCTTATGCTCCAGCAGTACGTCCCCCTGGTGATGCATAAACAATTTCTGCACATGATAATTCGGCGTCACATAATAATCTGTCTGATTGAACCAGATCAGATCCGGCTGCCAGTTGATGTAATCGACGTTGCAAAAGAGCGGCGCGTAGCAGGCCAGTCCCACCACGGCGGCGTTATTAGAAAGCCCCGTCATATAGGCCGCCTCGCAGAGGGCATTGTACCAGGTATTGCCCCACGAAGCGTACTCGCCCAAAAACACCTTCGGCCCGGCGGCGTCAAATCCGTCGTAGCGGTGTATGTTGGCGAGAAACCACTCCGGCGCCATATAATAATGCTCATCCACCAGATCAATCTGATTTTCCCTGGCCGACTGCCAGCCTCTCTCATACTCGCCGCCCGACGCAAAGGGCCCGCTGGTGCCGATCATCTTGATCTTCGGATATTTGGCCCGGATTGCCTCTACAAACAGGGGAAACCGCTCAAAAAACGGCGCTCCGACCTCCTCGTTGCCGATTCCGATGTATTCCAGATGAAACGGCTTTTCATGGCCAAGCGACGCCCTCACGCTGCCCCACTCGCTATCCGGCGCTCCGTTGGCAAACTCAATCAAATCCAGCGCGTCCTCTATGTACTCCTGCATAAGACTGCCGTCCGCCGCCCTGCCGTGGTGCGGGTCATAACCGCCGGACAGCACCGGAAGCGGTTTTGCGCCGATATCTTCGCATAATTGAAAATACTCATAGTACCCCAATCCCAGCGTCTGGTTGTACTGCCAGTTATTGCGCCTGGCCGGGCGCCCGGTAAGCGGCCCTATGGTATTCTTCCAGCGGTACAAGCTCCCCCTGTCGTCGGCGTCGAGCGCGCCGTCGTGCACAAGACATCCGCCGGGAAAGCGCATAAATTTGGGATGCAACGCCTCCAACGCCTCCGCCAAATCCCGCCGCAACCCGTTCCTGCGGTTTTTGTAGGTATGCTTCGGAAACAATGACACAAAATCCAGCTTGAGGACGCCCATTCCCACAGCGGTCAGCGTCAGCCTGCCGTCCTTCACCGTTTTTTGCGGCCGCAGCTCACATTCGTATTTCTCCCATTCCTCCGTAACGGAAAAGGTCTCGCCCGCCAGCCTTTCCCCGTCGCCGCCCTCTAAGCTGACCCGCAGCCTTTCGATCGCGGCATGTCTGTCTTTTTTGGCATAGCAGGTAAAATAATAACTCTCCTCTGCGCTAAGCAAAATTCCTTGATGAAATCCTCTGTTACAGACGCCGACGCGCTCTCCGCCGCTTGTGATATTCATCACAAGGCAGTGTGGATTTTTTTCGTTTACGGCGTCCCCCTCCTCCACTGTAAGCTCGACCCTGCCGTCGTCCTCCACCTTCTCCCATGCGGTCAGACCATGGTACGCGGCATTGTCGATCTCACAGAATTCAAACGAACGGTTGCGAATCAACTCCGCATACAGCCCACCGTCCGCGGCATGATTTAAATCTTCAAAAAAGATGCCGAACAGATCGCCGAGCGGCGCTGTTTTCTTTGTCAAATGAATCTCGATCTGCATGTTATTCCTCCCTCGCTTTCTGCTGTCGGCGGTTAAATTTTGCATGTTATTCCGCGCCGTTTTCCAGCACGGGGCTGTGCAAAAAAAATACCTCAAACCATTGATTCAATAGTTTGAGGCATTTTTCTCTAACAGGGGATGAGAGAATCGAACTCCCACCAAAGGTTTTGGAGACCCCTATCATACCATTTGACCAATCCCCTAGTTAAAAGACTTTCAAGGCACTTTAATTCTCTTAAAGTGTCGTATAAAAGATATTCTTGAAAGCACTTTTTTATTATACACTATTCAAAACATTTGTCAACAATTTTTTATAACTCATTCAAAACTTTGCAGTATAAAAGAATATTTGGTTCTTATGATAGCTTCTCCATTTCCAGCATACAATATTTTTCAACCTATCCAATAAATTCATCTGCCGTTAAAACCTGCCGTTCTGCCTCTTCAAAACTTGCAATGTAAAAATCGTCATAATCACTGGCATGCCTAATCTCTTCCATTTCACCAATTTTTCTTCCTATCTCGCGAGGAAAAATTTCAGTTTTCACATAATCTTTGTTAAAGCTTCCTATTGCATCTTTATGACGCTTAAATGATTTCCCACTTAATGCGTGAACCGCATTGACAGCGTGGAAAACCGCATAATAAGAACGATTATTAGAACTTTTATATTGATCGGCTTTCAACAATATTTTCGCTGATTCTAAGTCCTCTTTTGCTGGCTGGATGCGGTATCAACACAAATCCTTTTTTGTGCCAGCCTCCTCATCCGGCTTTTCCATATAATATCACTCCCTCCTTTTGGATATTGGCATAAAATGAATAATTTTCACACCATTTTGGGAAATGTTTTGCACTTTTGGCAATCGGCTTTATATCAACATTATGGTCTAAGTTAAAATCATATGTCATATAAGAAAGCTTCCGGCTGTACGCTTTCAATTTTAAATCTGAAATATCCAGCAAAATCATGATATCAACATCTGAATCAATTCTAAAATCGCCTCTGGCATAAGATCCATATAAAATAATCTGCCGTAAATACATCCCATATATCTTTTTAATCTCCTCTATAATATTGCTCGATCAAATTTAGCAATGTCTGCGGCATACCAATACCTCCCTCCATTTATATGACCGTAAAACATTTATACATTTTCAATAGTTTCAATGCTCCATATCTTATAAGACAATCTTTTTCTTCATTATAAATGATTCCATCTCCAATTACCATAGGCGATTCAAAATCGGACGCAAAAATAGTTATCGTTCGGTTACTTTTCACGGATCAGGAATGAGCATATGCTGCTCATTCCGTGAGAACATGATTCAGGAGTGAAAATTTTGCTACACAAAATAGGCGATAAATTTTGCTGTGCAAAATTAGCGCAGCAAAATTTATCGCCCCGAATCGTTACTATGAGCGGCCTCATAGGCCGTGAATAGTGACATCGTTCGTTACATATTATAATACTGCGCCTGCGCGTTCCACATTTCCCGGTATATCCCGTCCTGCCCCACCAGCGCCTCGTGGCTTCCGCTCTGGACCACATTGCCCGCGTCGAACACCAGGATACTGCCGCAGAACCGGCAGGAGGCGAGCCGATGGGAAATATAAACCGCCGCCTTGTCGCCGACCAGCTTATCGAACCCCTCATAGACGTCACATTCCGAGATCGGGTCGAGCGCCGCCGTGGGCTCGTCCATGATGACAAACGGCGCGTTTTTATAGATTGCCCTGGCGATCGCAAGCTTTTGGCGTTCTCCGCCCGATACATTGACGCCGCCCTCCTCAAAGTCCTTGCCTATATAGGTGTTAAGTCCTCCCTCAAGCCACGCGAAACGCTCATCAAAGCCGGACTTTTGCAGCGCTTCTATCGCACGCGCCTCCTCGATCTGCTCCGAAGCTGCAATATTTTCCCCAAGCTTTAAGGAAAAGATGCGGTAGTCCTGAAACACAACAGAAAACAGCCGCAGATATTCCTCATAATCGTAATCTCTGATATCCCTGCCGTTGACGCGGATGCAACCCTCCGTGGCATCATAAAGGCGGCACAAAAGCTTAATAAATGTGGTTTTCCCCGAACCGTTCCTGCCGACGATCGCCAGGTGGTCCCCCGGCTTTAAATCGAGTTTCAGATTGAGATCGCGGATGACATTTTGTTCACTTCCGGGATAATGAAAGCTTACATGCTCACATTCCAAGCAAATCCCCTGTCCCGGATGATCTGCCACATGCGCCTCCCCGGTGTCTTTTTCATTCGCCAGTTCCATGTAATCCAGATAATCTCTGCCGTAGTCGACTGCCTGCTTCCAGCTCGAAAGCGTGAGCAGCATATTCTTGATTCCCTCCACACACTTGATCACGCTCGTGGCATATTTTACCACGCTGCCCACCGTAATCAAGCCGGCATATGCTTTCATGGCCGCATACAGATAAACCAGGCCGCAGCTTACCATCGAGAACGTCGCTTCCAGACCGCCCTGCTTCATTCCCGCAGCGCGGATTTTTTTCAGGAAACCAATGCACGCTTCCTCATTAGCAAACATCCCATCCTTTAACAGCTCTTTCTGATTGAAAATCCGCAGGTCTTTCCCCGTCTCACTGCCAAATAAGATATGATGCAGAATATAATTGCTCACCCGGCTGCTGTTCGCATATCCGTCAAACAGCTTCTTAATCTGTTTATTCCAGTGTTTGCTATTTTTGTAGCTTGCATATGCGGCAAGCGCAATCATAGCTCCAAGCAGAACCGAAAGCACAACATAAAGCATCCCATCCCTGCCGGCCCCCCGTGTAAAAAGAGGAAGCGCCACCGAAAAGGCCGTGATGACGCCGACCAGTCCTGTCAGCCCACGGTCCATCGGCCAAATCAGCATCCAGTACATACCGCCCCGCACATTGACCACCTGTTCCTGCCTGCGCTTTTTCTCCTGTATCGCAGGATTTTCCAGATTTTCAAAGTCGATTGCCATACTCTGCTCATTCATATCAAAATTCTGCTTTTCCATGCAGTTTTCCACCTGGGCGTTAAAGGATTCTCTAAGCCACGCCTCCGCAATCTGCAGCACCCCGTTTGCCAAAAGCCCTCCGGACAAATAGTAAAACAAATGTAAAAAATCCATGCCCGACATCAACCCGTCGATGAGCGCACCCGACAAAATGATCAGCACATAAGGGCGAAAGCCACCGACCAGTGAACAAAACACGCCTGTAACAATGGTTCTGGAATGGTTTTTGGCATACACGGAGAATAATTTTCTAAATACTGTAATATCTGACATTTCTTTATTCTTGTTCATTTTTCACCTCATTTTTGCGCGGCTCTTTGCGCATAACAAGTTTGTGGATGCCGCGCAGACACAAACTTGCAGATTGAAAATTTTAATTTTCAATCTTTACCTCCCATTCGCTTTACGCTTCCATTGCCTTTTGCCTGATCTTTTCTGCTTCCTGTTCCTTATAATATTTGCTCTGCAACTCAAAAAGCTCTGCATATCTGCCGTTTTTTTCTATCAGCTCATCATGCGTCCCGCTCTCTGTAATACGGCCGTTCTCAAGAAGTATGATACGGTCACAAAACCTGGTGGAAGAGAGACGGTGCGAAATATAGATGGACGTCTTCCCCCGCGACGCTTCGCTGTATTTTAAATAAATCTCGTTCTCCGCGATCGGGTCGAGCGCCGCCGTGGGCTCATCTAAAATCAGCAGCGGCGCTTCCTTATATAAAGCCCGGGCGAATAAAAGCCGCTGTTTCTCGCCTCCTGAAAAGTCCACGGCATCTTCATTGATCTCTCTTATCAGCATACTCCCGCCTTTCTTTGGCAGCTTCCCATACCGCTCCAGGAAACCGGACAGTGCAAGCGTTTCCCGCAAACGCGCTTGCTTTACTTTATCTCCCGGCACGGAGGCAATATTCTCGTCAACCGTCAAAGGCAGCAGCGTAAAGTCCTGAAACAATACAGAAATCAGGCTATAATACTGCTCTCTGTCAAAATCCTCAATATTTCTGCCGTTTAAAAGAATCTCACCGCCCGTCGGCTTATAAAAACCGCAGATCAGCTTGACCAGCGTCGTTTTCCCCGCGCCGTTTAAGCCGATCAGCGCCAGCTTTTCCCCCGCGGCAATCGTGAGGTTCATGTGCGAGATCACCGGCTTTGCTTTTTCGTCATAGGTAAAGCTCACATCCCTAAGTTCTAAGGTCACGGGCGCCCGCTTTATCTCATCCACCTCTTCTTCGGCCGCACGTTTCCCCTCGTTTCTGTGCTCTTTCGTATCAAAATAATCCCGGATGCTGCTGAATGTATTGCTGATAATACCAAACGACAGCGCCTCCCGCATCGCTAACAGCATTTGCTCCGCAAAGCTGTTGGCAAATCCAAAGAACAGGACAAATTGTGAAATGCCAAGCCTCCCGTTTGCCGTCAGATAAATAAGATATGTATAAACAAGCCCGTTTCGCAGAAAATCGAGCCCCGCATCGGCTACATTGCGCAGAAAATACCAGTTGTGCACCTTGCCGTACAGACGATTCATATCTGTCAGGTTATCCATATATTTTTTTGTCAGCCAGTCCTGCATACGAAAAATGCGGATATCCTTGCCCGAAGCCGTCTCCATCGTTTGGTTCGTCAGATAATTGAGTTTCTTGGAATAATTGGATAAATGTGGATGCTGCTCGCTGTGCTTTTGCCGTGCCAGCTTCAAAAACCAGATCTGTATGACTGCGCAGGGTATCGCCAGCACAATAATCCATATGCTCACTCTCGCTAAGAGTACCGCATAGACGGCAGCGGGAATCAGATAGTTAAGAAATGTTGAAAGACGAAGCGTGGCGTCGTCAATGCCCCTGCCCTGATAGATGGCTGTGTAAGAAGCGTTGGCCTGCGTCTGGAAGTTCTTCTCCTCGAGCACATCATAGTCCACTTTCATCTTTTTTTCCACATAGGGCTTAGAATAATGCGCCCGATATATGGTTCTGCTGTTTTCCATAAACGCCTGCGCCATATTCTGAAGCATTGTGCAAACCCACAGCGCAAGAATCAGCACGATCAAGGTAAAAAAATACCGCTGTATCCCCCAGCTGCTCTCGAGGCCGACCACGACGACCGACGGCAGAACATTACCCAGGATACTAGCGGCTGTCCAAGGAATCAACGCCAGAAACCCCATCCAAAAAACCAAAGGTTCCTGGCGTCTTAAGTTGACATAATGATATTTTAGATTACTAAAAAAACTGTACCTGCCATTGGATTTTTCCATCCTAGCGCCATTGCTGAAAATCATAGGTTGCTCCTTTCTTTGTGTAAAGTATTTTCTGTGCATCTCACGCTGTGGATTCTCTTTCAAGCGAATCTGCGCAGAAAACGTAACATCTTGTATAATGTTGTTTTAGAATATAACACATGTATTCGGTTAAGCAAGAATTTTTTATATAAATCAATATACAAAATGCCGACTCTGTGGCATTATAATCGTAATCTGTATGATAAAACTTGCTCTAATTCCCGTAATTGCAGTCATATACATAATAATCCTTTACACGATCTCATAATTTCATTGCAAGTTACATTCACATCCCTATTGCGATTAATCGTTATCCATTTGTGATCCGCAGCCAAATGATCATATATTGCTTTCATCTTGGTTTGATGTTTTACAAAATCGCTTTGTATCCCTACAAATGCCCCTGATTCAACTCGATTTGTATTGGAATTTTCTCGTATGCATTCACCAGGGGCAGCCGTAAGATAAAAAACTATGTCCGGTTTAAGCAAAAAATCAAATTCTTTTTCTGTGTCAAAATGTCCACTGCTATATATAGCCTTAACAATTTCTTTATAAACATAACCATCCGTGACAATCGTTATCCCCTGCTCCAAAACAGGCAATATCATATGTTGTTCAAAAGCACTATACCATGCCAACATCAAATAGCGCCAATGTTCTCGATTAAAACCATTATATTCAATATCGGGCGCCTTAGAAAACACCTCTCCTTTCCTCCATAAAATGGCATAAAGGTATTCCATATGTAATCTTATGTAATCACTATCTACAGGCAACATCTTTCTATTTATATATTTACACTTTTTTTCCAGATTAAGCATTTCACACAAAATATAGGCACAAGAAGTCTTTCCCACCCCATCTATTCCCTCTAAACTAATTAATTTACCCCGCTCCATATTCTAACCCTCCCCTTTCTTAGGTATCGTTACATTTCGGTTAAACTTAGATACAGCTTAACTACTTTCAATATAATGGCCTTAATAAATACTCTTAAAAGTTTAGACCTATCTCATACGGAAATGGAATTGACAAATCTTTTGGTCTTTCCGTAAATATAATTCTCTTAGAATGGGCGATCATAAAGCCAAACTCGAACATAGTTCCTTTTCCAACTACGCCTTTGGGATTGCAAACTATAATAGCATCAGCATGTCTAAACTTATCCATATGTTCATATTTGTGCCTCCATGCATCTCGCTCATTTTTAAGTGGCTCCTGCCCCTCTAAAAGAATAAAATCTGTTCCTAATGTCTCTGGCACAACTTTCGTCGTCCAGGGGCTCAACACTTTTACATTGTATATGCCTAACAAATTCATAATATCATCTATTTCTTTTAAATGTTGTTGAAAACTCCCACATATAACGACTTTTCTAAACTCTTGGATAACCAATCCATTTATCATTCCTTCTAAACCTCTTTCAAGGCTCTTTTCCATATAAAATCTTTCTAAATCAGGTTTGATTATATTAAAAAAAAGTCCCCAATTTATATAGATATGAATGATCAATCTGTTCTGTTCTTTCAGAGTTAATGTCTGAAAAATTCCAGTAGCATATATCCTGACAAACTCGTTATTAATCTTATCAGTATAATTGTTTAAGCTTTTTAAAAAGTTTTCGCAACCAATCAATAACTTTTCTATATCTAAATTCTTTTCAAATAAATACCTTTCCCTACCTAATATATGTAACGATTTATTTTTCAGGCTATATATAATGACGTTATAAGATTCAAAATGAATCAGTATTTTATCTTCCATATTATAGCAACCTCTCTCGTAATAATCCTTAAACTGTTAATTACACTTTGATCCTCGTCAAAATATACAGGGAATATTGATGCCACATTTTATTTAATTATTTAAGGCATTTATATATTTATCAATAAACTTTTTTTTGTCCTTAGAATTATATTGCATAATATATCGTGGGTGCTCTAACGGTACTATTTTTTCAAAAAAACAATATTTACTATTGATTTTTGATAAAAAACTATAATTTTCACCACTGCCAATACAATAACACAAGGTAGCATCAATCCCAAGCTTTATCTGGTTTCTTATCGAATTTACAATAAACGGATATAACGCCTCCTGTAATTTTTTATTTTCATAATAATTACAATTAACCTCATTACCTTTTGAATTTTTTTTGACTATTCCTAGCGGGCAAACAAAATTCATATAAAAATCAGTATAAAATTTTCTATATCCTCCGTATGTTCTCATAACTTCATTAAGGAAATCTGATGAGGCCTGACTGACATGCCCCCCCTCCAAAAATACACCCGTTTCATTTTGAAGGTGTTCTGTATCTTCAAAAGGTACTCCTGTTATAGCCGTCCCACGACGCGCGGGCGAACTTCCAAGGATTATACGCCGTACACCAAAATCATTATAATATTTCTGATAAAATACAGTTGTAACCTTTTTAACCAGTTCTTTTTGTTCACCCAGAAACGGATTTAAAAGTCTAAATCCTGAAGGCAATACAAGTGTTTCATTCATAAGCGTTTCATTAAATAGCATGATTCTCTCAGCCATTGTTTTCTCTTTCATCAAATGAACTCTCTTTCCTTTTCACTAAGTCATTGCTGTTAAATATATTTCAGTATTGGTAGGAATTAGGTTAATATGATCAAATCCTATATCAAGCAACTCATTCTGTATTGATTTTATTGTATCTAAACCACGATATAAGTCTACAAATTCTGTTCCTGGAATTATCAAGCCAGAAATGATACACTCACGCTCTTGATACAAAAAGCCATTTGCTACAGAAATAATTATTACCGCATTAGATTTCAAAACTCTGCGCGCTTCTAACAATGCTTCTTTTACATTAAAAAAAGATGAATTGTACGTTCGCAGAGAAACATATAAATCATAACTATTATCAGGTAATAAAGACAGATTGTCCGCACTCGAAACCATAACTTTTGATAAAGGAATAAATTTCTTTATATTTTTCAAACCTGCCTTTGCAATATCAACAAACGTCACATGCTTACAACCAAAAAATAAATTCAATGCTTCTTGTCCACCGCCAACACCAACATTTAATATATTAGCATTAGATATATCCGCTGTAAATGCCCCATCGCAAATAGCCATAAATTTTTTCTTCCAATCTAAATCTATGGAACGGGCATCATGTACATAACTATATTTACCATATTTAAAATTGAATGCCTCTGATATAGCATCGCTTACAATACCATAGGCATCCTGATACCCTGCTTTATATTTTTTGCAAATTAAAGATGCTATCGCACTCATCTTTTTGTTTTTAACTAATTCATCTACAGAAATGTTAAAACCCTTTGCATTTAGATTCTCAACAACGAATGAACTAATTCTATTATCTGAATAATAGGAACTACACTTAATACTTTGCATACTATCTGCAAAATATTTCTTATGCAATTCCATTATTTCAAGTTTCAAATTGTCTGGATAACGATACACATTATTAAACATAATAACAGGGTCCTGATTAGAATAATTTGCCAAGTGCGTATCTGGCAGACCTATATATATTTCTCGAACGCATATCTCATTCAGAACATCGTTTAAACTAAAGGAACCATCCGCTGATAATGTGTTTACTGTAACATAAACACTCTGTGCCGTAGAAATCCTAAGCTTTTTCGCCTTATGTAATAGTATGGAACACCATGATTCATAACACTCTTCATTTGAACAAGCAGCGCAAAGCATTTCATTTCTCTCTGAAACGAGAATAGCCCCTACACATAAATTGGATTTATTTACTTGTTTAGTAATACTAATAGAATAATTCATCCAGTAAATATTACGATCATTCATTTATTAACTCATTTCCCCATAAAAGCGTTCTGTAACTTCATAATACTGTTTTTATATCATTCAACATTTACTTACAATAAAAGTCCAAATCAGTTTTATATTTTCATCATGATTTACTTCACATCCACGACTATTTCATCAAAGCTTTTTCGAGTAAGCCCCAGCGCAATGGCTTTCCAAAGATAAGAAGAAACTATTGTTGCATTCTTTATCCAATTGGAAAAATACTCTGTCAATTCTTCCGCTGAAGGTATGCTTTCGAGATTATACATCCATTGAATCGCCCTTCTAATTGTTCTATCCTGTTTTGAAAGCACATTCTCTCTTCCCAACGAAAATATTAAATACATTTCTGCTGTCCACTGTCCAATGCCCTTTAATTCCGTCAGTTTATCAATAATCTCTTTGTTAGACAACACCCGATATTCTTCAAAATCAATTACTTTTTCACTAGCACTTACAGCCAAGGACTTTATGTATTCGGCTTTCCTACCAGATAATCCTAAACTGCGGAGTTCGCTGATTTCAGTTGATAAAATAATATCAGGCATAACATCGCCTAAAGTTACACAAAGTCTTTGCCAAATAGTTTCTCGTGCCTTATCGCTAATTTGCTGACCGATAATATATTTAACAAGACATTGAAAACCATTCTTTTCTATAGTCAATTCACTAGTACGAATATATTTAAGTAGTTTGCCTAATTTCTCATCCGATTTAACAAGGTATTGCACCTTTTCATCTTTTAAATCAAATTTTAATAAATACATAAACCTATCTCCCAATATTGATAAACAAAAACATTTACCTGTTCATCCTGTTAATATAATAGATTCCAACCATATAACATCGGCAAACTTCACATCATACCAGCTTTATATGACTTATCATATACTCAAATAAAGCTTCTTCCTTTTCATAAACATTCTGAATATTCTCCTTTATTTTCTGCAATATTTTTCTATCTTTTGTCATATTATATTTGAGCGTCAACGACAACAATATCTTATACATTTTATCAATTTCAGCAAAACCATCTTTTATGCCACCCGCCGTCTCAAGATACCCTTTTTCACCTAAATAATCCATTCGCTCCAGCATAAGCTGTGTGCGCTCTGCAGGAACCGTAAAAAATTTAAAATTTACCTTTTTCAAGTTCTCCCCCGCAATGATTTCCTCCAGCTTATGCAGTGTCTCTATACCATAGACGGCCTCAGCAAAATAGTAACCGTCGCCCAGATTACATAAATGCGACAGATTCGTAGAATTCAAGTAATTTTCACATTGAATTTTCAGTGCTTCCGGCTCAAAACGATAGGCAAAATCTGTTCTGTTGCGGTACAAAACCGCATCCTCCGACCCAAAATATCTTTGGTTAAGGAACAGCATATCCCTTTTGGCATCGCTGTAAAATGCCTTGCGCAAATCATCAAATGAGAGCTCTTTAAAACCAAACCTGCGGTGGATATAAAAATCCCCCACGCTGCACACCTTTCTTGTCCGGTCATAACCATACAACAGGGTCGGATGCCAGAAGTGCCAGTCATTTTGATACCAGTCGCTGCACGGGATATAATAAGTGTCCAGATACAGCATGATATAATAATCGTGATCAATCATATCTAAAATAAACGCAAATACATCCTCCCATTTTTTCATGATGAGATCTCTGGAAATCCGCAGATAATCAATACAGGGGCACTGTGTATGGTTGACCAACGGATAAAAATTCATATCCGGCCCATATCTTAAAGTATACATAATCTGATTCACATAATTGCCCATCAGCCAGTCTTTGGCTTTCGGGTTTGTCAACACCCCGGATAACAGATAACCGTGTTCCGTATTTGACGCAACGATCGGCTGCACTACCGGCAGCACTTTTGACTCCTGTCCACTTCCCATTTGTCTTACCTCTAATTTATAATGCTTCCCGTTCCCATAACCGCCTGTCAGCAGCTGAATTTACTTCTTCAGCTCCTGCTGTATTCTGTCAAAACGTTTACTCTCGTCCTCTATGTTATTCCATGCCTCCCGCTTTCTTTCCATAGAAAACACCCTTTCATAAAATCCCATATTCCAATTATATACCTCATCGCTGTTATCTCTTCCCTTATATTGATGCAGGAAAGATACATCATCCATCCCCAACATATCAAAAACGCCGGAATCCACCGTGCCAGGATACAATAACTCGGTATAAGAAAGCGTATGGTAAACTTCTTTTTTCCGGTTCATTTCTGCGCACACCGAAACCAGCCTGTCCCAGTCAACCGGACTTTTCCTGATAAACATATGGATATCCATATATTTGTACAAAACCATATCCTCGCCATTGGCAATCTTATAGATCATCGTCGCCTCTCTATAATGGTGTATACATAAAAAAATCAGAAATCTCTCGACGGACAGCGTCTGAATTTTTGCCCCACCGATCTCCAGCCGCACGACATCCGAGAGCATTTGCGACGCAGCCTCATTTCCGTCCTCATTACTCAGACGAAAATTAATGTCCACAGCATGGTATGCAAGATATCTCTCGTCGATTGGCTTTAAAAAAGGAACAATCTCATATGTATTCATCCGCGCGAAAAAAAGCTCTTTCTTCGTCGCCGGCATAAAAACCCCGTGTTCCAATTTCCCCTGGCGATACCCCAAGTCGCGCATCAATTGACAGCACAAATCCAAATCCTTTACATCAACCATCAAGTCGGAATCTCCCGATATCCGCTCGCCTTTTTCATAGTATAAAACATTTAAAACCGCCCCCTTCATAAAGGCATAGCGAACACCGTTCTCATATAACACCTCGTCAATCCGTCGTATTTCCTGCTGATGTAACTTTGTTCTCTGCACCATCTCCTCGTACACCGCCCGCAGATAAAAATGGATTCTCCACGGGATCCCATTCATTCCCCGCAATTTCCGGTACACAACTCCATTGACACGGTGGTAAAGAATCAATCCCAAAAAGGACGCCCAATCCATATCCTGCTGCTTTAACAGTTTCTGAACATATGCGCTCTCATCCTCTTCCAATTGATTTCTGGAGCACAGCAGCATAACCTGCTCATGCGTTTTATACGGTTGTAATTTATCTATAACATAGCTGCTCATAAGTATCCTCCTCGTTGCTTTTTTATATTTCTGCGCTGCTTTGGTATTCATTTAATCCTGGAATCAATATTAAAGATCTGTCCGCTGATTCCATTTACAAGATCTGATGCAAGGAATGCGACAAAATGCACAAAATCCTTCATTCCAAAAGCAATCTGCATCGTGCTCATATCTTTCGCAATGTGATATTTGTTTGTATTGCCACGATTCAAATCTGTCGCAATATACCCCGGACAGATTGCATTCACGCTAATATTGTGCTGTCCCATTTCCTTTGCCATAGACTTTGTCAATGCGATCACCGCAGCATTTGACGCAGCAAAATTCGACTGCCCCTCCGAGCCGAGATGACCTTGTAAATACGCAATATTTATAATTTTCCCATTTCTTTTTTGAATCATATTTTTACTGAAATATTTGCTGCACAAAAAAGTCCCGTTAAGATTCGTCTGCATGACTCCATTCCATCTTTCCTCAGACAAAAAATGCACGTAATCATCATCATTCTTCCCCGCGTTGTTAATCAATACATCTATTTTTCCATATTCCCGCAGGACTTTACGGTACATAGCGTGAACCTGTTCCTCATCTGATACATCTGCCCGGCACAACAGGCAGCGGCGGTTATATTGCCTGATTTCCCCAAGCGTCTCCTTAGCTTTTGATTCGTCATGACAATAATTGACAGCCACGTCTGCTCCAAGCTTTGCCAGCTGCAGTGCCACTTCTTTGCCTAATCCCTTGGACGACCCGGTGATCATAATGACTTTATCCTCAAATAGCGTTTCAAACATCCCCATCCAGTCTCTTTTCTACCGCAGCTTTCAAACCGCCATATATTTTTAATTCTTCCATATCCATGTCATTGACATCAAACTCCATATCAAACGCCGCCTCAAGTTCCACTACAAGCTCCACCATCAAAAAAGAATCAAATCCCAGGCTCTCAATGAGGTCTGTCTGCTCGTTTTTTAATTTCTGTTCGATTTCCTCTTTTTTTAATTCCAGCCTGCATATGTTACAAATCGTATCCTTTAATAGTTTCTCATCCGCTGCCTTCATCTCAGTTTTTCCGCCCTTTCCTTTTGATTTTTCCGGTATATGTCTTTTCAAATTCCTCGCAAAAAACAATTCTGCCCGGCACTTTATTCCCCGGCAGCCTCTTTAGGCAGTACTCTATGAGCTCCCTGCCATCCGCCTTTGCCCCTTCTTTTAAGATGACCCTGGCAATCGGCACCTCGCTTAAGATAGGATGCGGCTCTGCCGTCACCAACGCTTCTTTCACCTTGTCATGGCCCAGCAAAACCTCCTCGATTTCCTCCGGGTATATGTTTAATCCGCCGGAAATAATCACATTTTTTAACCTTCCGGCAATATATAAATACCCCTCCTCGTCAAACCTCCCCAAGTCACCGGTATGCAGCCAGCCGTTTTCTATCGTTTTGGCGGTGATTTCCGGCTGCTTATAATAGCCCTTCATCACATTATCGCCCTTGACCAGGATTTCCCCCGTTTCCCCCGGCGGCAGCTCTCTTAACTGCTTATCGGCAATTTTTACCGTTACCCCCGGTATCGGCTTTCCGACGGAACCGATCTTTCTTTTGGCGTCCTCCGGCAGCAGACATGTCACTCGCGGCGACGCTTCTGTCTGCCCATAGGTCTGTATCACACCTGTCTTGTCAAAAAAACACAATATCTTCTCCAGCTTGTCTATTGGCATACTTCCGCCCCCGAAGCAGAGATAGCGCAGAGAGGATAAATCGTATGTTTCACGCCTGCAGGCATTGATCACCATAAACAGCATCGACGGCACACAGGTCGTGTTGGTGCACTTTTCTCTGTCAATCAATTCTAAAAACTTTCTTGGATAAAAAGAAGAATCATAAATCACCAGACTAGCGCCGACATACAGATGGGATAAAAACTGTGAGGTATTGCAGTATCCAAAAAACATCGGCAGGATAATCAGGCAGCGGTCATCTTCCCGCAAATCAAGCGACGCCACATTGGACTCTATATTGGCAAGCAGGTTGCGGTTTGTCAGCATGACTCTCTTTGGATTGCTCGTTGTGCCGGATGTGTGGAGCATAATCGCCACGTCCGTTTCATCCTCGCCGCCCACCTCGATATAGGCACATTCCGGGTTTGCAACAAATGTTTGACCCGTCTCCACATTGTAGATGTCTACCCGGTATGGATAATCGGCAAGCATTTCAAAGAGTTTTTGGTCATTTCCTGTGTTGGTAAGCACAAGTGAGATTTCACAATATTTTAAGATGCTTCTTACGGAATCTTTTTTTGCATGATCTTCTATTGGAATAATAACCTTGTCCATATATGCGATTGTAAAATATGCGATGGCATATTCGATTGAATTATTGATAAAGATTCCTATGTTACGGTTGGATGTTTTCCTGCTTAAAATATCTGCATTTTTTACTGCATTATTATGTAATTCTTTGTAGGTAATATTTCTGTTCTGATAAGTAATCGCAATTTTATGGTTATTCATTTGATGGGATAAAATATTCTTAATTTTCATTATTCTTTCCTTTTGCATATTTTTTAATCTCATTTTACCAAAATGATCCCCTCTTCCCCGTCCATTCGTTTCTTCTCATAGTTATTTTTAAACCACTGTAAAATTACTATTATATTC
>CANONN010000037.1 GCA_947567625.1 uncultured Roseburia sp.
TCCTAATGTTCAGGCCGTTTATTCGATTTTCAAAGATCTTAACTAACTGACATTGTTTCACCTGCGTGAATCGGTTATTCTCCACTCATAACATACGCCATCGCGTCTTTTACCGTCCGCACGCCGACGAGCCTGATCCCCTCGATGGGCTTTAGCATCTCGCGGCATACCTCCGGCAGGAGGCACACGCCAAATCCCAGCTTCTTTGCCTCGAGCACACGCTGCTGCGCCATACTGACTGCCCGCACTTCTCCGCTCAGTCCCACTTCCCCAAAGCAGATGGTTTTCTCGTCGATAGCGATATCCTTATAGCTGGAAATGACAGAGAGCACGATGCCAAGATCTACTGCCGGCTCATTCATGCGAATACCGCCCGCTATATTGACATAGGCGTCACAGCTTCCAAGAGACAGGCCCAATCGTTTCTCCAGCACCGCCATCAACAGATTGACGCGGTTGAAGTCGGTGCCCGCCGCCGTTCTCCTTGGCATACCGAAATTACTGTGGCACACCAGCGCCTGAATCTCAATCAGAATCGGGCGCGTGCCCTCCATCGAACAGGCCACCACAGAGCCCGATGCGTTCTTTGGTCTTCCGTTTAACATGTATTCGGAGGGATTTTCGACTTCCTCTAAGCCCGTCTCCCTCATTTCAAAAACACCGATCTCATTGGTAGAGCCAAACCGGTTCTTCACCCCGCGCAAAATACGGTAAGCCACATGGCGGTCGCCCTCAAAATATAAAACCGTGTCAACCATATGCTCTAAGACGCGCGGCCCCGCAACCACGCCCTCTTTCGTCACATGGCCCACAATAAAAACGGCAATCCCCATTCCCTTGGCAATCTGCATCAGGACTGCCGTAGACTCCCGCACCTGTGAGACACTGCCCGGCGCGGATGTGACATTTTCATTGTACATCGTCTGGATGGAATCGATCACCACAACCTGGGGTTTTTCCCTGTCAATCACGCCTCTGATGGTTTCCAGATTCGTCTCGCAGAGCAGGCGCAGGGAATCCTCAAAGCTGCCGATGCGCTCCGCACGAATCTTGATCTGCTGTAGGGATTCCTCCCCCGATATGTACAAAACCCGCATCCCCTGATTGGCGAGCTGCCTGCATACCTGCAACAGCAGCGTCGATTTGCCGATTCCGGGATCACCGCCCACCAGCACCAGGGAACCCGTGACGATTCCGCCGCCCAACACGCGGTCGAGTTCCTTGATTCTGGTAGCAATCCGCTTTTCCTGAAGCGACTCGATCTTAGAAATCGGCAACACAACGCTCTCTACAGCCGACGCAGCGCCCGCCCTCGCGCTTCCCTTTTTCTTCTCGACGATTTCCTCCACAAATGTATTCCACTCTCTGCACCCCGGACACTGCCCCATCCACTTCGACGACTCAAAGCCGCAGGACTGGCAGAAAAAAACACTGGTCTTTCCTTTCGCCATAATACGATATACTCCCTTCTCTATCGACATGCAACGATATCATCTCTCTGTCAAAGAAAATCATAGTCTTACGCTCTTTGCGGTGAAAAATATTTCTTTCGACAGAATAAAACAGACACGCTCTAAAAACAGACAAGTTCGTGTCAGCAAATAAGCGTACTTTGCGATGTATTTCTCCATAAAAAAGAATCACTTCGTGATTCTTTTGACGACACAATTTCCTGTAAAGTAAGAAAAAGGCAACAATCTGAAGCGTTCGTAACATCCTACAGATTGCTGCCTTTTCAAATCATGATCTCATCTTTCGATCTATGAAAAACTTTAGCACTTCCTGACCTCTACCGCTACCGGATGCTCGCCAAGCTCTACACTGACACTCAGCTTGCCCCCCAGATTGGTCTTCATCCTGCCTGCGTTTGCACCGTCAATTATGATATCATACTCCGTACCACTCTCCAGCTCTACCGTAATCTGTGCATCCTCCGGCCCCTCTACCAGAAAAGAAATCCCCGTCTCCGTCGCCTGTAGATTGGCAACCGCGGTGCCGGGCACCGACTCATATACAAACATGCCATTGCGCTCGAGCTTGGTAATCTCCTGAAATGTTTTCACCTTGTACAGGTCCCCCTGATGCTCAAAATTGTCCAGCTTTGCCTTTGCACCAAGAGAATAATCCCCAAAACTAATGCTACCATCCGCTTCTGAACGAAGTAATTCACTAATAACAGCCATCTCATCCTCCTGTATCTCCGCAACATAAGCTTCTGCGGCTATTTTCCGTAAATACTATGGTCTTATTATACAATAATTACAAACACTTTTCCAGTGTTATTAGCACAATTTACAATTATTTCACTTTTTCAATCACAAGCTGATTCTTTTTCGTCGTCACTACCCATTCAGTACCGGAAACAGCGGTTCCCTCCAAAATCTGCTCCGCCAGCTTATCTTCAATCTCCTCCTGCATCTTGCGCCGTAGCGGCCTCGCACCGTACTTGGGATCATACGCTTTTTCTACTATATAATTCTTTGCGCCATCCCGCAAGGTCAGTGTGATATTCAACTGCTTTTGACAGCGCTCCGCCAGCTCTTTTCCCATGATCGAAACGATCTGCTTCATATCCTCCCGGTTTAGCGAGCGGAATACGATGGTCTCGTCGATTCGGTTCAAAAACTCCGGCTTGAAAATGCGCTTTACCTCTTCCATCACACCGCTTTTCATGCGCTCATAATCCTGCTTTTCATTATCGCCGGAAGCAAAACCCAGTTTTTTGGGTTCCACAATCGCCTGTGCGCCTGCATTCGACGTCATGATGATGATGGTATTTTTAAAGTCTACGCGTCTGCCCTGGGAATCTGTAATGTGTCCGTCATCGAGTACCTGAAGCAAGATATTAAATACATCGGGATGCGCCTTTTCAATCTCGTCAAAAAGGATAACCGAATACGGATTTCTGCGAACCTTCTCGCTGAGCTGCCCGCCATCCTCATGACCCACATATCCCGGCGGCGAACCGATCATTTTAGAAACGCTGTGTTTCTCCATATACTCGGACATATCGACGCGAATCATCGCCTGCTCACTGCCAAAAACCGCCTCGGTCAATGCCTTGGAGATCTCGGTCTTTCCCACGCCTGTCGGCCCCAAAAACAAAAATGATCCGATCGGCCGTCTCGGGTCCTTTAAGCCCACGCGCCCTCTTCTCACAGCTTTGGAAACCGCAGTCACCGCATCCTCCTGCCCCACCACACGCTTGTGCAGAGAGGACTCTAAACGCCGCAGGCGCGCCGATTCCCCCTCCGCCAGTCTCTTCACGGGAATCTTCGTCCAATCGGAGACAATCTCCGCGATCTCGTCCTCCGTCACCTTAATATTTTTTCTGGAATTTTCTTTCTTTGCCTTATCCGCAATCTTTTCCAGCCTCTGCTCTAACGCCTGTTTCTCCTCCTTTGCAGCCTTTGCAGCCAGAATATTGCCTGCCTTTAAAGCAGCCTCGAGCGCCGCCACCTGCTCGCTTATCTGCCCGCGCAGCCGTGCATAATCCTCCACATGCACATCGGCTTTCAAACGCGCCTTCGCCGACGCCTCGTCCATCAAATCGATCGCCTTATCCGGCAAAAATCTGTCATTGATATAGCGGGCAGCCAGATGAACCGCAGCTTCCACCGCATCATCGGTAACCACCACCTGGTGGTGTGATTCATACTGATAGCGCAGTCCTTTTAAGATTTCCACTGCCTGCTCCTCCGTGGGCTCCTCCACCGTCACAGGCTGGAAACGGCGCTCTAACGCTGCATCCTTCTCGATATGCTTGCGGTATTCCTCGATCGTCGTAGCTCCGATTACCTGAATTTCCCCACGCGCCAATGCCGGTTTTAAAATATTCGCCGCATCGATGGCTCCCTCTGCTCCCCCTGCTCCGATAATGGTATGGAGCTCATCAATAAACAACAGGACATTGCCGGCGCGCCGGACCTCCTGCAGCACCCGCTTGATGCGCTCCTCAAACTCTCCGCGGTACTTAGAACCCGCCACAAGCCCCGACACATCCAGCGATACGACGCGCTTGCCCAGCACCGTATCCGGCGCCATGCCGCTGACGATGCGTTCTGCAATGCCTTCCACGATAGCGGTTTTACCGACCCCCGGCTCGCCGATCAGACAAGGGTTATTCTTGGTTCTGCGGCTCAGGATTTGAATCACGCGATTGATCTCTTCTGTTCTGCCAATCACAGGGTCTAGGGCCCCCTCCGCCGCCAAATCCGTCAAATCTCTGGAAAACTGATCTAACACCGGCGTACCGTCCTGGCTTTTTTGCCTGCCTGGCCTGCCATTCACAAACTCTTCTTTATAAAGATTGGCGTCCTCCCCCATCGCAATTAAAGTATCGACATACAATTTTTGAATATTGATGGCAAGTGTATTTAACAATCTGGAAGCGACGCAGTCCGCCTCTTTTAACATTGCAAGCAATATATGCTCCGTTCCGATCTTGTCTGCCGAAAAGCGCCTTGCCTCCTTGCCTGCATTGGCAAGCACCCGCCCGGCGCGGGGCGAATAGACGGCTTTCTCCTCGGTCAGCAGGTCGGCAGGCGGCGCGATGAGCTCCTCGATCAACTGTATAATTTTTGCCAGCTCCACATTGTTATCCTTTAACACCAGCGAAGCGACGCCTGTTCCCTCTTTCAGTAATCCAATCAACAGATGCTCCGTGCCAATGTACTGATGACGCATGGATTTCGACATCCTGGCAGCGATATCGATCGCTTTTTTGGCCTTTGCCGTATATATTGTCTGCATCATTGTCTCCCTTCAAATTCCAACATTTCGTTTCCTTACATATCATTAAAGTCTATAAAATCTGTATCTGCTTCCTCTCTGTTTCCCTCTTTGTCGGCTGCGCCGGCCTTGGGTACCGCTTCTGAAGGCATTTGTTCCGACTGTCTGCGCCGTTTCCTGCGCGGTGTCCTCTCCTCCAGATCGTCGGAAAACCACTCGCGTCTGGCCTGTTCTCTTCTCTGCTCCGGTGTCAGTTCTTGTTCTTCCTGCCTTGGTGCACGCGCCCTTTTTGACACACCGGTCTGGCTGTCTCCCGCAAGCGGTTCACGCTCCGTCTGCCTTCGCGGCCTCATTTTTCCGCGGCGGGTTTCTATCTCGTCATTATCGTCCTCTTTCTGATAAATGCGCAGCAGCAGATTGATAATGATCATCACCAAAATGACGGTCACAAACAGAAATATGATAATCATGATCAGACGCGAACGCCTCAGCTTTTCATACAGCTCAGAAATCGTGTTGTATTCTTTTTGCATATATTCCATGTTGGCGGTAAGCAGCTCTACATCCACCTCCTCCGTCTCGGTTTCCTCCGTTGGAGGCGTCTGCGTCTCCGCTGCCGTGGGATCGGATTCCTGCGGCAGTATCGTCTCGGTCTCGCTATCTGGCGCTTGGGATTCATTTGCTTCCGCTGCCGCCTCAGACTCGGCAGGCGGCTCGGTTTCGGCAGGCGCTCCCTCTGCCTCTCTGGTAACCTGCACGGTATAAGTCGCCGTCACACCGTTCTCCGCCCGCACCACAATACTGACATTATTGACGCCGACAGACAAATTTTCATTGCCGCTGACCGATTCCACCACGGCCTTTTCATTCACCGGCGTCGCCGTCACGGCAAGGCTGGTAACGCTGTTGGGAACCGTCGCCGTATATTTTGTCACGGGCCCCGAAAAAGCCGGTGACAGCGTGCCTGCCGACAACACCAGCGATTGCAGTGAATTATCCGCAGAAAGCTTCTTTTCCTCCGTGGTCGTCGTCTGCACCGGAACCGTTGGCTGCTCATCCGGCTTGGGCTTTTGGGGCGTTGTCTGTATCGTATTATTGTCAACCGGCTGTTCTGCCGCCGCATTATTTACCGTCACCGAGGCGCTGCTCTTAGCCATCGAATCCAATTCCTCGTTGGTGTCAAAGACAACACCGTCCGAACCGCTGACGGCAATCGACGACTTGCCGGCGGCAATGGCTTTTAGCGTCACCGTAAAACTGTCCGACGTCGCTGTCACACTGTTTCCGCCTCCGCCGTATGTCGCGGAACAGTTCACAAACTCTAAGATGGCTGCGTCAAACGATACGGTCATGGTGGAAACCGTCTTTTCCCCTGCCGGCCCCTGCGCTTTCACCGTGACTTTTACCTTATCACCGATGTTCACACTTGAACTGGAGACGGACACAACCGTGCTCCCGCTTGCCGCCAAGGCACTGTGCTCCGTCCGGCCAAACAAAATGACCGTCACCAGTATGATCCATAATAAACCTTTTTTCTTCATCGTAATCCTCATTTCTTTGTTATCAGGCCACAGACCGGTCATCTTTTTCTATCCGCCGATTGTGGCTATTCCCAGTATATGCTTTTGCAGCAAAACTAAATCCTTGTTGGTAATTTTTCCGTCGCCGCTGATATCGGCAGCCACTGCCGCGTTTCCCTCCAAAGCGCTGATACCCAAAATATGTTTCTGCATCAGCACAAAATCTTTATTGGAGATTTTTCCGTCACCGTTCAAATCTCCAAGCGCAATAGGACCGTTGTTCTCACTGTCGGACGGCGTCTGGCTGCCCACCGTCCCCTCGGCGGCGCGTGCAATCGCAATCGTATATTCCCGCACGGCGCCATTTTGAGCCGTACAGGTAACGACGATCGTGTTGTCCCCATAGTTTAAGTTATATTTGCCCGTCCCGTTTAGCGTGGACTTGGGCGCGACAGCTTTGGCCTCCACCTCCACCGATGCCACGTCTTTTGGCACCACCAGAGAGTAGGACGTGCCCGCGCCGGTAAATACCGGCGTCAACTGATATCCTCGGACGGAAAGTGACGACAGATAATTGTTGGGACTGCCGTTATCGGAAAATGTCACCGGTTCCGGCGGCATATTTTTATAGACGGGTATCCGAAAAACAAATGCCTGGTTTTTATTGCTGTAAGCCTTTCCCATACTGCTGCCTTCGCTGATGGCAGCCATCACATTCGTCATATACTGATGCGCGTACAAATTTTTGCTATTCACCACATTAAACTTCTCAAAATAAATCGTATTCTGGCCGCGCTTAATATAGTTCTCCGCCACAACTGCCGATCCGCCTGCAATTGAACCATAGATAGAGTTCCATCCGTTCTTCTTTGCCGTGATCAGGCCGTTTACCGTTGTGGAGGCCGTGGAGGTCGGGAACGCCCCGACATTAAAATAATTATAATATCCCTCGTATCCCTGATAAGTGCCCGATATCAAAGGCCCCGTGCCCTTCACTCCCTGTTCCTGCCTGCAACGGGAAGCAAGATGATAGGGACTGACCGCCAGCATTTTTCCGATCTTGGTAAACGTCGCGGCATAGCTTCTCTTTTTTCCGTCGGTATCTTGATACTTGCCGGACATAAATGTATTTTTCAATATGGCGTTTACGCCCTCTTTTGTCTGATAATCCGCGTACTCCAACGTCTCAAACTGAAAGATCATATCCTGCGTCAGAAAATTGCGCGGGTCGAGGCAGTACGCGATAAACTCCGGCGATGCACACACCCACCCCTCGCCGTCATATCCGTACCAGCGGTTGGTGTTCCAGTCATAGGCCGCAGCATCTGTCGACTTTCTGGCATCGTTGGCCGCACTCTGCACCAGATTCCGGCCCGGGACACTCTCTTTGGCCACCACATCGGCCCATTCTAAGCCGGTATCTACCGCCACAAACTGCCAGGCAGGATACATCTGATGCAGTCCTAGTAGCGCCTCACAGTAACTCTCGGGAAAACCTCCCGCCATAAGCGACTGCACATAGGCATCCGTCTCGCCGCCTGCACTCTGGGTATCCTTGTTGATAAAATCCGCACGCATATAGCCGACCGCCTCGCCCGCGGCGTCAATATAGGAAATCTGATACCAGACGTAACCGTCGGAACCTGTGGTTTCCCCTATGATCGTAACAGCGGCGCCGCCTGCAAGCGTCGCCGTCACCTCGCCGTCCACCGGAGCCTTGCGCACGCGCACACTGCTCCCGTTCACCGTCGCCGCCGTACCCTCCGCGCGCACCGGTACAGCCCAAAAAAACAGCGCAATCAACAGAAAACCGATCGCAGATATATATTTTATCGTTTTATCGTAAGCACATTTGTACATTGGAATTCCTTATCTCATGTTGATTCTAAAATAATGCAGTCTCATTATATGAAATAATGCGGTATTATGCAAGAGATTTTATAGAACCATATTTAGCATATCTGAAAAAGGGTTACAATTTGTGCCTACATAAAGTAAAAATCTTATGAAACCTGGCATAAGCGTGAAATGTAACAAAAAAGAAACCGATTTTCATCTAACCGGTTTCCTTGCCTATCTTACATATTGATTGTTCAATGTTTTATATAATTCCGTCATCAAATTATGTAATTCTTCCATAAAACATGTCTGCTCTTCACCCACAAATGTTTCACCAACTCCCGCAATAAGAAAGTCTTCCATATTTTGCGCCGCCTCTTTTAATTTAGCAAAATACTTTTCATCATTGTATTTATAAAAGAGAGAATCATTTTGAAGATCTTTCATTTCCTGAATCATATCTTCGTATCCTACCAATCTGCCATTATAATTTAAGGAAATTCTTTTTCTGGCTTTTGGTATCTTAGCGATTAAATGTTCCCTATATATCTCATTAAAATAATATGAATTTAAATTTACTTTATTAATATTTCTGTTTACTACTACATCTCCAACCGCTGTCGCAACTGATATCACGAGAGCAATCACTGCGATAATATCCGAACTATTCATTCTTAATTTCCTTCTCGATCAATTAAGGTTATCTATTATTATCTGCTTTATATTAGGAATTGAGGATAAAACAGTCATTCTCTCATCTATACCAGAGATACCAATGCTATTGACGATCTCCTCAAAAAAACCTTGAATAAATGAAGAACCGATCAGATCAACCCTTTCGGGAATAACAATTGTTATGTTCTTGTCAAAGTCTATCGTTTTGCCAATCTGTTCATCATACATATCCTTTCCCAGATCAAATCCAGACAATTTGGTAAGTGCCTTATCGAAATCTAATTCAAACCTGTTTACCATTTTCTTCTTCCTTTCTCATTACAAAATTCAAATTATAAGCCGTTCCTGGGAAAAATATATAACTTCCGCCCAAAACTGTGTCGCTTGGTTTTTCATCAAAATAATTATTGTTATCATTAAATCCAATCCATTTTTCCTCATCGTAATGAAGAAGCTCCTGACGAAAGAAAATTGCTCTTTTACCACTTATCATATAACAATTATGTGTTTCAGAACGTTCCTGCAGCGAGGAAATAAGTTTCGTTAGTCCTGTTCCCCCATTTGTAAAATCTTTCTCTCGTCCAGAAATTTTATGCTGGAACGCAGTTATATTGAAAAAATCTTCTTCTACATAATTTTCTCCACTAAAAAGCCTTTGATGATTTTTATATGCTTCTTTGACAATTTTAAATCTTTCATTTAAAATATGTCCATTGTTTAATTTTTCCCTGATGCCTTCTCCAAATAGTTTTGATGAAAAATTTAATACGACAAGATTTACACCATAGTATTCACCAATATCATCTTCTTTTTCATACTCTAAAGTTACATCAATATCGATCAAACAATCACCATTCACATGATCATGAACATTACCTGCCAATTCAGAAACAACCTCCGACAAAGCATCTCTATTTTCTTTATCGACATGCAGATTTTTTAAAAACCAATCTACTTGTTCCATTATTTTACAATTCAAATATTTATCATTCCAATCTTCCACTTTTACAATTTTTCGGTAATGTCTCCCATAAATTTCGCCCATAAAATTATCTGTAAATTTTACGAAACAATCCGATTTGGCAGATGACAAAAGCGGCAGCACAGAAGAATAAATACCCTCTGTCCAAATTGTTCTTTGGACATTACACAATATGATTACTTTTTTACCATATACTGTCATAACACAATGACAAATACATTCCAATATAATATATGTTAATTTATCTTTAAACTCTACTTTCCCCAAATCAAGAATAATGGGTATATTGGTATTATTATACTTTTTATTCACATTCTTTATAAATCCCATAATCTCTTTTATCTTTGTTCCGTCGACTATAAATTCCGAATTGTGATAATAAATACCGCCATTTCTAATACTGTATCGTTTTTGTCCCCTTGCTGTATTCCGTTTAAATAACAACTCCTCATCTGTCATTTTAATAATTTCCTGCTTTCAAAGACTTGACTCAACTACTGATCTTATCATTATACTAGCACAAAATTTTACTTTACACAACCCAACACCATCTCCACATCACCACAGTTCCTCAAATTTTACAGCTCTGTCATCTATGTAGAGATCGGCTGTAATCTTTCTGGACTCCGTTCCATAATGCTCTAACACCTCCGCAACATTTTCATTCACCGCATCAAATTCGAGCCCAAACTGCGCGCACCAAAGAACCGCTTCCCGCAGAGCGTCACCGCAGCGGCAGGTCCAAAGAACCAGTCTCTTCCCCTGTTTTTTCCACGCAAGCAGGGTTTCGATCAGTGTCATATTTGCCTCACCGATACCAGGAAATTCATCTCTGCACAGGGTACCGTCAAAATCAACCGCTATGATTTCCACACGTTTCGTTCTCTCTGCCATAACTTTCTCCATTCCCGCGAGTTCTCTCTCGGCCGTTCACATAAGAAATATGCCGCCAAGCAGCGCAGAAAACAAATCAAACGGCTATTTGGCACGATTGGCTACTAACTGCGCAGCAAGTGCACAGTTGCAGGCTGAACGGTTACAATCAAACTGCAAGCAATTTCTGTGTTTCCTGCATCTTATGTACCACTGGCAATTGATAAGGTATTGCAAGTAATACACATCATACACGATCTACTGTCCCATTAACAGTACAATCAAATCCCCTCGCAGTCAAAAGAGGGAATAAAGCTCTCCTTGGCCGTCTCCCCCTCCTGAATAAATCCGTTTTCAATGCCGATCTCTATGGCATAGTCCACCACCGCATCATACTCAGCCTCTGTGACCCTGCGGTTTAACTCTGGATAATCCCGCATGGGCGCTAGCGGCGTATACTGATTCATGATGCTGACAAAGATATCGTCCCCGTATGCCTGATATAGATAAAAGAGTATTTTTTTGGAATCCTCCGCCTGGCCCGGCAGCACCAGGTGACGGACAATCGTTCCCCGCTCCGCCAGCCCCGTCTCCTCATGTATCCGCACAGGGCCTGACTGGCGCACCATCTCGGCAATCGCCGCTTTCGCCACAGCCGGATAATCTTTGGCGTGTGAATACCGCTCTGCCAGCGCCCCCTCCATGTATTTAAAATCCGGCAAATAGATATCAACATACCCCTCCAACCGCCGAAGCGTCTCCACATGCTCATAACTGCTGGTATTGTAGACGATCGGAATACGAAGCCCCCCGGCTTTCGCCTGCGTGAGCGCCGCGATTACCTGCGGCACAAAATGACCTGCCGTCACAAGATTGATATTGTTGGCCCCCTGCGCTTCAAGCTCGAAAAATTTTTCCGCCAGGCGGGAAACGGATATCTCTTTGCCCACGCCGCCCTGGGCAATCGCACTGTTTTGACAATAAACACAGCGCAGGGAACAGCCCGAAAAAAAGACTGCGCCAGAACCCGCCTCACCGGAGATACACGGCTCCTCCCAAAAATGGAGCGCCGCCCTCGCGACTTTCAGGCGATCAGTCTGTCCGCAGACTCCCATCTGTCCGCGTGCACGGTTCACACCGCAGTTTCGCGGACAAAGATTACAGTTACTTTCTAAACAATTGTTGGCATTATCTTTCATCATGATTTAATATTTCAATAAACTTCCCGATTTCCACCCACGCGCGTTTCGACTCTGGCAGCATCTTCGCCGCCATCTGAAATATGTGGAACATTCCGTCGTACACGCTAAGATGCACTTTTACCCCCGCTGCCCTCGCCTTCGCCACCATATCCACCGAATCTGACAGCAGCATCTCATAGGAGCCGACCTGCACCAGCATAGGCGGAAACCCTGAAAAATCTCCATACAACGGGGATAGATAAGGCAGCTTCCTGTCATTGTCACCCGCATAGCTGTTATTGTAAATCAGGCTGTCTTTGGTGTTGCCAAAAAGCGGATCCCTCTCATAATTCGTGGTATAGGATTCGCCGGAAGCGGTCAAATCCGTCCACGGCGACATGGCTACAATGCCGCCTGGCAGCTTCATCCCCTGATCTTTCAGGTAATGACAGAGTGCAAGCGCCAAACCGCCGCCGGCGGAATCACCCGCCAGCAGAATCTGTGCCGGTTCGTACCCCATATCCTGCAAATATAAAAACGCCGCAAAGGCATCCATAAGGGCAGCCGGATACGGATGCTCCGGCGCCACGCGGTAATCGATCGAAAGCACGCTCATGCCGTGGCTGACCTCCACATATAATCCCGCAAACATGCGGTACGCATTGCGCAGAGGCGCCACATACCCGCCGCCGTGAAGCTGCAAAATCACCATATTATTATTTTTTGTCAGGACGATGCCTTCCTTATTATCTTTTTTTACCTCCCCCTCTTTCACCTGCAAAAGCTCCATCTTAAAATCGGGCATTTCTATGGGGGTCAGTTCAAAATAGTCCGGGCATTTCCACGGCGGCTCCGTCTCGCTTAGCTGCCTGCGCAATTCCCCGTTCTTTACTTTTTTCCCGATCAGGTGGTCATTCGCCGCATGTGCTATCAAATCGCGCAGAATCTTGCCGCGCAGACTCCCCTCTGTCTCTCTCATCTCTTTCCTCATCATCCAATTGTATTAGAAAAGATAACCAGCGTAAACAAGTTCACCTATGCTATCCTCGCTCTAAATATGAAATCTCCGCTTTAACTCCACTCTTGCCCTTCTATCGCCGATAATCACAGTCCCAAGAAACAGCGCCGCTGACACCGCCAGGGCAATCGCCGCCAGATAGGGGGAAGTGACAATTCCAGCCGGATAGAGCAGCAAATTCATAGCGCCAAGGCAGATCATGCCGATCTGCCACATGATGTAGCTCTGCCAGTTGCGGGAATTATAGATCATCAAAACCAAAATACCGGTATCTACAAGCAAAATGCCGCTCGGAAGCGCGAAGTTGACAGACCAGCCCTGATAGCCCACAACAAAATCCACCGCAACGGCGATTAAAATAGCGATCATCACTAGCACCATCGTCTTTCCTTTATAGCCGGAACGCCCCAATATCGCAAAGCGAATCAGCATATACCCGTACAATAGGCCAAGTCCCACAATCGCGCTCCACCAGATGCCGGACTCCTTTTCGGTCATCGCATTGATATAAACCAGAACGGCTTCCATCAAAATTGCCACAAACAGATAAATACGTCCCGCCAATGCCCACTTACGCGATTTGGTCCAAACATTGGGATACATATTCTCCACGTCTATCGTCTGCTCGAGCACAGAGTTGCAAAGCGGGCAGCGCTCTGTCTCGTCAAGTATCTCAAGATGGCATTGTCTGCATTTACTCATATGTCCCCTCCTCTACCTGCTGTTTTCTCCCATACCGTTCGTCTCCACCTCCACCGTCAGCCCGTCCTCAGCCAGCTTGCGGAAAAAAGCGCGCTGCACGGATACATCGATCAGATCATAGCTGAAACTAAACACCAGCGTATCGCCGTACGAGCATATGTTCCCTTTCAGATGCTGCCCTTTCGACATGGCAAGAAAGGAGTGGAATAACTCGACATACGGGCGGTATTCCTCCGCCACGGGAATATTGCCGATATTGGTGATCGTCGTGGTGTTGGCCAATGCCGATGATGTGTAGACCATGCGCATGGCAATATTTTTGAGCACGAGCGGCACGGCCCGCGCAATCCATATTTTTTCGTTGGAAACGTTATAAGAAAACAACTGTTCCAAATGCTCTCTGTTGATCTGCTGGCGCAGGCTGTTTTTCACGATCTCCAACACCTGCTCAAATTGATAGGTATCCTCCGTCGGATGAAACTCCGCCGACACCATGACAAAAAAATTCTTCGACGTAATAGAATTAAAGTAGGGCCGCAGATTCACCGGAACCGCCACACGGATCGGACGCTTCGAGGGCATACCGTGCAGACATTCCACATATGTGCTCCACACAAAAATCCCCACCAGGTATTCATTGATGCTGACCCCATAGCGGCGCGTCACCTCTTTTAACTCCGGCACTTTCAGATAGCCGTGCATTACCCCAAATTCACCGGGGCGCAGTTTTTCACCCCGAATCAGGTAGGCTTTCTTCGTCTGATAACCCTTTGTCGAACTCTTCTTATAATTTTTTAAAAAACTGTCCTCACGGTTTAAGGAAATATTGCTGCTTAAGGAATCGCCGTGAATATCTTTTAACTCTGGATGGAGCAGCCGCAGATACTGATAGGTCAACTCTTTTAAAAACGTGATACCTCCCATCCCGTCCGTCAGTACATGGAACACCTCCAGATTAATCCGGTATTTGTAATAAGTCACACGGAACATATAGCTGCGGTTCTTATTTTGCCGGATGAAACGGCACGGAAACGTGTTTTCTTCCCGCACTCTGGGCGCCGGTTTCCCGTTCTCCTCAAAATAATACCAGAAGACCCCCTGGCGCAGCCTGAGATTAAATCCGTCAAACTTAGGCAGCACAATATCCAGCGCCTGCTGCAAAAGCCTGGGCTGTATCAGTTCTGACAACGTGACGCTGATGCGGTACACATTGCTCATGCTGTCCCCGGCGATCACCGGAAAAAGGTGCGCCGTATTGTCCAGGTGGTCCCAGCGGATATCGCGCGTCTCTTTCTTTCTCTTCTCTCTTTTTTTTTCCTGCGCCTCCTGTGCGGGAGCAAGCGGTACTTTTCTCTTCATCAAAATCTCCATTTATAACTGTCAGGCATTGACAAACGAGTCAAACCCATCAGGCATTGACAAACTGGCTGTGATACAATTTTGCATAAAATCCATTCTTTTTCAGCAATTCTTCGTGGTCCCCCTGTTCGATAATATTGCCGTCTTTCATCACTAAAATAATATCGGCCTCCTGAATCGTCGAAAGACGGTGCGCCACAATAAAACTGGTGCGGCCCTTCATCATCCGCGCGAACGCCTGCTGTATTTTAATCTCCGTGCGCGTATCAATCGAGGACGTCGCCTCATCCAAAATCAACATGGGCGGCAGCGTAAGCATCACCCGCGCAATGCACAAAAGCTGCTTTTGTCCCTGTGAAAGGCTTCCGCCATCCTCCGTAATCCAGGTATCGTAACCATCTGGAAGCCTCTTGATAAAACTGTGCGCGTGAGCCGCCTTGGCTGCCTCTACGATTTCTTCCGTCGACGCCATTGGCCTGCCCATGGCAATATTATCCCGTATCGTACCGCTTCTTAACCAGGTCTCCTGGAGTACCATTCCGAAATTGCCTCTTAAACTCTTTCTCGTTAAATTCCGCAAAGGTATATCGTCCACGCAAATTTCACCGCGATTCACGTCATAAAACCGCATCAAAAGATTGATAAGCGTCGTCTTGCCACACCCCGTGGGGCCCACGATAGCCACCCTCTGTCCGGGTTTCACAGACAAATTAAAATCTTGAATTAATTTTTGCCCCTCGGTGTAGGAAAAGAAGACATGCGACAGCGCAACGCTTCCTTCCGCCTCCTCTAAGACTTTTGCGTTTGCCGCGTCCGGCTGCTCCGACTCTTCCTCAATCAATTCGAGTACTCTGGCCGCGCAGGCCAATGCGTTCTGCAGCTCTGTGATTACGCCGGAAATCTCGTTGAACGGCTTGGTATATTGGTTGGCATAGCTCAACATGCTGGCGAGCTGTCCGACGCTGATCCCCCCGGCGATCGCCGTCACGGCGCCCACCACGCCCACCGTGGCATAGACCAGGCTGTTGACAAAGCGGGTGGCAGGATTTGTGATACTGCTAAAGAAAATAGCACGCAGCGAGTATCTCTGCAATCTTTCGTTAATCTCGTCAAACTGCTCCTTAGCCGCCTCTTCATGAGAAAATGCCGTCACCACTTTCTGATTGCCGATCATTTCCTCAATAAATGCGGTCTGCTCACCGCGCGTCTCCGATTGCAGTTTAAACATGGAAAACGTTTTCTTGGCGATGAATCCCGCCACCAAAAACGAGATCGGCGTCAGGATGACGACCGCAAGCGTGATCTTGACATTGATTGAAAACATAAAGATCAACGTGCCGAAGATCGTGGCAACACCCGTAAAAAATTGCGTAAAGCCCATCAACAGGCCGTCCGCGAACTGATCGACGTCCGCAATCATGCGGCTTACGATCTCTCCGTAGGAACGGCTGTCCACATAGGAAAGCGGCATACTCTGTAATTTCAAAAACGCATCCTCGCGGATATCCCGCACCACATTGTAGGTGATCTTATTGTTGCAAACATTCATCACCCACTGTGCCGCTGCCGTCAGCACGATCACTACGGCCATCACCTTTAATATATGGTATATCCCTGCAAAATCAACCTGCCCCCTGGTCACGATACAATCGATCGCCTGACCGGTTAAAATAGGAAAATATAAGGTGAGCACCACCGTCACTGCCGCGAGCAGCAAAGACAAGCCAAGATATGCCCAATATTTGGAGATATAGCATAGCACCCTCTTAATCGTATCCACCTGTCGTTTTCTGTTCTCTTTCATCGCAATCCTCATTTCCGCACTGCTTTTACTTTTTAAACTGGGAATAATAAATTTCCTGATATACCTCACAACCCCTTAACAGCTCCTCATGGCGCCCGATACCGACAACCCTGCCGTCGTCGAGCACGACGATCTTGTCCGCCTGCTGTATGGACGCCGCCCGCTGTGAGACAATAAATACCGTCATCCCCCACGGATTTCCCGCAATCGCCTTGCGCAGTGCGGCGTCCGTGGCATAGTCAAGCGCCGACGCGCTGTCGTCCAAGATCAGTATCCTTGGCTTTCTCACGAGAGCCCGCGCAATCGTAAGACGCTGCCGCTGTCCGCCGGAAAGATTTCTTCCCCCCTGCTCGATCATAAAATCAAGTTTTCCATCCTTGGTTTCCACAAATTCTTTTGCCTGAGATATGGACAGCGCTTCCCAGATTTCTTCATCGGTTGCGTCCAAATTACCCCATCTCATATTCTCCCTGATACTTCCCTTAAACAAGACCGCTTTCTGCGGCACAACACCGATCTTTTCGCGCAGCTTTTCCATACCGTATTCTCTGACGTCAACACCGTCCACCATCACGCTTCCCGCTGTCGCCTCATAAAACCGCGGTATCAAATTGACAAGCGACGATTTGCCGGAACCGGTACCGCCGATAATTCCTACGGTCTCTCCCGGCCGCACCGAAAAATCAATATCCGTCAAAGACTCGTCTCCCGCGCCCGCGTAAGTCAACCCGACATGAGAAAATGCCACGCACTCCTCCTCGTGCGGCAAAGACTGTGGATTCACCGCAAGAGCCACATCCTCTTTTATCCCCGGCTTTGTCTGCCGCTCCTCGTTTGAGCGCTCCCGGATAGAAGGTTCTGTCTCAAATACCGCCGCAATACGGTTGCCGCAGGCAATGGACTTATTGATGTGTATCACCAGATTGGCCAGCTTCACAAGCTCTACCAGAATCTGAGACATATAGTTGACCAACGCCACCACCTGGCCCTGGGTGATATGGCCAAATTCTACCCGCCATGCGCCGATTAAAATAAGCGCAATGATCGCTCCATTTACAATCACATAGGTCAGCGGATTCATTAACGCCGAGATTTTGCCCACATAGAGCTGTGCGCGTGTCAAAATATCGTTGCTGGCACTGTAAGCTTCTTTTTCACTTTCTTCTTTATTAAATGCGCGGATTACACGGATACCGGTAAGATTTTCCCGCGTAATCCCGAGCACCTTATCCAGCGCCGCCTGCACTTTTTTATACAAAGGGACACTGACCAGCATCACCCCAAACACCACGACGGAAAGCAGCGGTATCGCCACGACAAATACCAACGCCGCCTTTACATCGATCGTAAATGCCATGATCATGGCCCCGAAAACGATAAACGGAGAACGCAAAAACAGGCGCAGCACAAGATTCACCCCGTTCTGCACCTGATTGACATCGCTCGTCATACGGGTGATCAATGTGGACGTTCCCACTGTATCCATCTCCGAATAAGAGAGGCTTTCAATATGAGCAAACAAGGCCCGGCGCAGCCCCGTGGCGAAGCCAACGGCCGCCTTGGCCGCGAAGTACTGGGCGGTAATCGAGCAGACTAAACCGACAACAGCCAGCAAGATCAACACCATACACATATTGCGGATATAGCCGCCGTCCGCCCTGTTGACCCCCGTGTCGATGATGGCAGCCATCACCAGAGGCACGATCAACTCAAATGTCGCCTCCAACAGCTTAAACAGCGGTCCCAGCACGCTTTCTTTTTTATAATCCCGCAGATAAATCAGTAACTTCTTCACGTTCTATTCCTCTTTCAGACCTTTTAATTTTTTCAGCTCCAGTATTGATAACTTCGTCGTCCTATTCCTCTTTCAGACCTTTTAATTTTTTCAGCTCCAGTATTGGTAACTTCGCCGTCCTATTCCTCTTTCAGACCTTTTAATTTTTGCAGCCACAGTATTGGTAACTTCGTCGTCCTATTCCTCTTTCAGACCTTTTAATTTTTTCAGCTCCAGTATTGGTAACTTCGCCGTCCTATTCCTCTTTCAAGCCCTTTAATTTTTGCAGCCCCAATATCAGCAACTTCGTCGTCCTATTCCTCTTTCAAGCCCTTTAATTTTTGCAACCCCAATATCAGTAACTTCGTCGTCCTATTCCTCTTTCAGGCCCTTTAATTTTTGCAGCCCAAGTATGACAACGCCGCCGATGATAAAAAAGATTATATTGAAATCGTGAACCGACAACGCCGCCTGCGGCGTCTCTAACGTCGTAGGCCCCATAATCACCGCATATATGGAACCGATCATCAAACCAAGAATCAGATAGATCGTCTGCGCGCGAAAACTCTCCAATGCCTTGCGAATCGCTTTCACCACACCGAATATTCCCACAAGTACACCGCACCCGAAAATAAATACGATCGGGAATACGCTGAAATTTAGATGAAGCAATTCCTTGATGGCGCTAATAATCGGAAGATAGAGCCCCATAATCAGTAAAATCGTAGAACCGGAAATCCCCGGCAGCACCATTGCGGAGATTGCGATCATACCTGCCAAAAACACCATAATTCCCAATGAAAGATTCAGATGTTCCAGGCTCACCCCCTCACCGCCGCCTGCCGGATTAAAATAGGTAATCAGACATACGGCCGCAATACCCAAAATCGAAAACAGAGCTCCCGCTTTTTTCTCCTGGAGCGCCGTTCTCTCCTCCCAGGCAACCACCGGTATGGCAAAGATAATAAAGCCAATAAAAAGAGAACTGATCGCATAAATATGTTTCTCAAACACACTCGTCAATACCAGAATCGCCGAAACCATACCGATCACCCAGCCGATGCCAAGCTTAATCAAAAACTTCAGCGCATTTTTTTTCTTTTCCAGGCTGCCGGTGAGCAGATCGTCCACAGAACCGATAAACTGATCGTAAAATCCCATCAAAAATGCTACCGTTCCCCCCGAAACACCCGGCACACTGTCCGCCAGCGCCATACAAAATCCCTGAAACATCTGTAAAATGACTTTCATTTCCAACCTCCGTCTTACATCCTATCCATTACTCTTTTAACAATTCTTCTATTTCATACGCCCGTGCTTTTGGTATTATAACCCATACCGATTTCATTTGTCCATCATTTTCCATTTTTTCGTAAACGCATCGTAACAGTTCAGCCTGCAACTGCGCACTTGCTGCGCAGTTAGCAGCCAGTACTGCTGAATAGCAGGGAAGCCGCTCCTTTGCCGCAGGCAAACTTTAATGGAGCAGATTCCGTAACAAGGAAGCAGAAGAATGAACGGTTACAACGCATATATTCTTTCGTTCCAAGGCTGAATGATTGCAGCGCCTAGATGCGATCTTTTTTTGATTTTTAAATATATTTATACACGCAAATAACGCGAAACTGACTTTTATCCGTTTCGCGCTCTTCAGTGCAGGAGATGGGACTTGAACCCACACATAGTCACCTACGTCAGATTTTGAGTCTGATGCGTCTGCCATTCCGCCACTCCTGCTGATTATCCTTGTTCTAACTCTGTCGAACAAACATTATATTACTATAATCGCGATAAAATTACAAGTACTTTTTTATTTTTCTTAAAACTTTGCTTTTATCTTTGGTTCCTTCTGTTCCCCGAAACAATTTCCGGCGTGATAGATTTTTCCCGGCCCTCTTCCTCCAATTCCTCCCGGATGCGCGCCACCTCCTCGCTTGTACAGCCCGAATATAACAGAATCTTATCCTCCGTTTCCCCTGCTTCCAGCATACGCGCGACAAGGCTCCTGTTTTGTTTCCTGCGCCCCTCTTCCAGACCGGTCCGGTGCCCCTCCTCTAATCCGATCTGACGCCCGCGTTCCAGCATCCGGTCCACTTCCAGCTCCAATACTTTTCCGCCCATAACAACATCACCTATCCTTTTCCGTGCGGCCTCTTCCCGCCGCAGCATATAGTCCGAGATTTCTTTTGTCAATTCCACAAGCCGCAGGTACAGGTCTGCCGTTTCCTCATTCAAAAGCAGCCGCTCCAGCTCGCCGCGGATCGCCTCATACTCCCCGGCCAGCTCCTGTAACCGTTTCGGCTTCTGCCCAATCCCCGGCAGTTCCTTTTCATACCGCATGATATAGTACGGCAGGAAGAATAAGAGCCTTTTCTGAAAGATCTCATCGCGCGTATATTCCTGCACTTTCACAACAGGGATCTGATACATCATGTGCCTGCCATCCGGCATGTTGACCCTTACCTGCAGCTGTGCCGGCGTGTTTTTATTATGGCGCAGGTAGAGTACGCAAGAATGGGGGAAATTGATTTCAAAATAATCCTCTTTTTCCTGTGCCTGTTCGAGCGCCATCATAAAATCGTACTCGATCATACGGATGCTCATTCTGCAATCCTGGGTACTCTGGCACTCTACATGGTAAAATTTATTGCGGATTCCCAGATAAGAGTCCGTAATGATCTCGCCCGATATGGTATGGTGTTCATTGCGGTACTGTTCTATTTTTTCATCCTTGGAATAGGAGGTCTGGAATACTTCATTGATTACAGGGATGATCAAGCTTGGCATCCGCTCTAACATGGTGCGGAATACATCGTCAAATATGGTATTGTTTTCACTCATTTGTTTACCTATTATCTTAATTTTAGCAAATTTTATAAGTTATGCAACTATCTTATCTGCCCGTTCGGCAAAATTAACGCTATTATCCTTCCTGCCTTTTTCAACGGCATAATCGACCGCTGCCCCATAATCTATTTTTCTTACCACAATAAAAACGAAATCCGCCCCCATTTAAAGTTGCCTGCGCCAAAGAGACGGATTCCCGGCTATTTGGCACGATTGGCTGCTAACTGCGCAGCAAGTGCGCAGTTGCAGGCCAAACTGTTACAAAATACGTTCTCTGAGTCTTTCTCCTCGTTGACACTGCGAATGTTTTTTGCTATGATACAAAGAATAACATAATATTACACGAATGTACATAACTGCAAAGAAAGTGAGGAAAAATGAATGGGAACAATAATCGGCGACGGAATTACTTTTGATGATGTGCTCCTGGTTCCACAGTATTCAGAAGTGACTCCCAACATGATTCAGACGAACACACATCTCACCAAAAACATCTGCTTGAATATACCGATGATGAGTGCGGCAATGGACACGGTTACAGAGCATAGAATGGCGATCGCCATGGCACGGCAGGGCGGTATCGGCATCATCCACAAAAACATGTCTATTCAGGCTCAGGCCAACGAAGTCGATATGGTAAAACGTTCTGAAAACGGCGTCATCACAGATCCTTTTTTCCTCTCTCCCACTCACACACTGCAGGATGCGGAGGAGCTGATGCGCAAATTCCGTATCTCCGGCGTCCCAATCTGCGAATCGGACCGATTGGTTGGCATTATCACAAACCGTGATTTAAAGTTTGAAAAAGACTTTACCAAAAAAATCAGTGAATGTATGACTTCCAAGGGACTCATCACCGCCAAAGAGGGCATCACGCTGGACGAAGCCAAAAACATTCTGGCAAAGGCGCGCAAAGAGAAACTTCCGATTGTCGATGAAAATTTCCATTTAAAAGGATTGATCACAATCAAAGATATCGAAAAACAGATTAAATATCCGTTCTCCGCCAAGGACTCGCAAGGCCGTCTGCTCTGCGGCGCCGGTGTGGGAATCACCGGAAACATGATGGAACGCGTGGAAGCTCTTGTCCATGCACACGTTGATGTGATCGTGGTAGATTCGGCACATGGCCACTCGAAAAATATTTTGGAGGCCGTAAAGAAAATCAAAACCGCTTACCCCGATTTACAGGTAATCGCAGGTAATGTGGCGACCGGCGAGGCAACGCGCGACCTGATCGCCGCGGGTGCGGACGCGGTAAAAGTCGGCATCGGCCCCGGCTCTATCTGTACTACCCGCATCGTTGCGGGGATCGGCGTCCCGCAGATTACCGCCATCATGGACTGCTATCAAGTCGCAAAAGAATCCGCTACTCCGATCATCGCCGACGGCGGCATCAAGTACTCCGGTGATATGACAAAAGCACTCGCCGCAGGCGCAAACGTGTGTATGATGGGCAGCATCTTTGCCGGCTGTGACGAAGCCCCCGGCACTTTTGAACTTTATCAGGGCAGAAAATATAAAGTATACCGCGGTATGGGTTCCCTCGCGGCGATGGAAAATGGCAGCAAAGACCGCTATTTCCAGGAGGGAGCAAAGAAGCTGGTTCCTGAGGGAGTGGAAGGCCGCGTTGCCTACAAAGGCACCGTGGAGGACACAATATTCCAGCTCATCGGCGGAATCCGCTCCGGTATGGGTTATTGCGGCTGTCAGACCATTGAAGATCTAAAAACCAAAGGCAAGTTCGTAAAGATCTCCGCTGCTGCCCTGCGCGAGAGCCATCCGCATGATATCCATATCACCAAAGAGGCCCCGAATTACAGCATTGAAGAATAAGAAAGATTAATTTTTGTTTGAGGTGAATATTCTTGGACTCGGCATCGATATTTCAATTAATAATATTAGCAGTTTTACTGTTCCTTTCTGCTTTCTTTTCCTCAGCAGAAACGGCGCTTACGACAGCAAACCGGATGCGGATGCGTTCTCTGGCTGAGGAGGGCAATGAGCGGGCCAGACGGGTGCTTCGTATTACCGATGATTCCGGCAAGATGTTAAGCGCGATACTGATCGGAAACAACATTGTCAATCTGTCCGCCTCCTCCATCGCTACCTCCGTCGCGATCAAGCTCTGGGGCAGTGTGGGGGCAGGCATCGCAACCGGAATCCTGACACTGTTGATTCTGATTTTCGGCGAGATCTCTCCAAAGACCTTAGCCACCATTCACGCAGACAAAATTGCCCTGGCCTATTCCGGGGTAATTACCTTACTCATCAAGGTATTGACGCCGTTTATTTATATCGTCAATAAGTTATCCTTGGGCTTTTTAATGTTACTTCGCGTCAATCCAAACGCAGGCGACCAAAAGATGACGGAACAGGAGCTGCGCACCATCGTGGACGTCAGCCACGAGTCAGGTGTCATCGAGTCGGAAGAACATGAAATGATCAATAATCTTTTTGATTTCTCCGACGCGCAGGCAAAGGAAGTCATGGTTCCCCGCATTGATATGACATTTGCCAACATCAACAGCACTTATGATGAACTGATCTCTATTTTCAAACAGGATAAATATACCAGAATTCCGATCTATGAGGACACCACAGACAATGTCGTAGGTATTCTGAATATAAAAGACCTGCTCCTTTATGAAGATAAAGAGCACTTTTCTGTGGCAAATATAATGCGAGAACCCTACTTTACTTATGAACACAAAAATACTGCCGAGCTGTTGATTGAAATGCGCAAATCCACAATCTCCATCGCAATCGTACTGGATGAATACGGCTCCACCGCAGGTCTGATTACTCTGGAAGATCTTCTTGAGGAGATCGTAGGTGAAATACGTGACGAATATGATATGGACGAAGAAGATTCGATATTCAAAATGAGTGAATCGGAGTATATCGTACTCGGTTCGGCCAATTTGGAGGATATCTGCCAAACATTAGCGCTTCCTTTTGAATCGGAAGATTATGATACGATCGGCGGCTACCTGATCGGCCTGTTCGACCATGTGCCGTCACCCGATGAATACATTACCACGGATGACGGTATACTGCTTCGCGTAGAGCAAATGGATAAAAACCGCATCGAAAAAATCTATATCCAAAAGCCGCTTCCTACGGAACCTGCTCAAGAATAACCGTCCTGTCGTGACATACACGCCCCTCCTTTCCGTTGGGATATGCAAAAATCTGGCTGATCCTGGCGGAGAGGAGGCCTTTTTGTATATCCAGACAGGCGATATCTACTTTTAAATCAGCTTCGGCATCCATAGCAACTGCCAACTGCTGCACAAAATAGGCAAGCAGTACCTCTTTCGTAAGCCCGCTGTCATCTCTCGCCAACTGCTGCAATGTCTGCTCCCCGGCGGAGGAAAGATTGCTGTGCACCTCCGTCGCACAGTTAGCTCTCTGTGAAATGGAAAAAGCCATCGCTAATGTGAGCAAACCTAATATCATGCTACTAATCATCATAACCATATTTCTCATAGTTTACCTCATATTTATATTTTCACTTGATTCACACCTTTCCTTCTTCTGTCAAAGATTCCTCTGCACAGGTATCTGAATACGACAGGCTGTTTTTCTTCTGCCCTCGTCTATTGCAGACACTTCCACCGTATAAATTCCCGGCTCCTCAAATATATAACCGGTTTGCCCATCATACGGCGTCAGAGGCATAGCGGCCGGATTTGTGCAATTTGTGACTGTAATCGGCAATTCATTGCCCGCATAGTCAACCGCCCGTATACAGTCACATAAATCAATCGCTCCGGTCCGCAGGCTGCCCGACAGACAGTATGTGATCACTGGTTTTTCACAGACGCCCTCACTCAAATATCCGTCAAACTCCCTATACCCTTCTGGATGTGCCTCTACCCTTCTCACATTTGCGCCCGCAATGCGTAAAATGCCCTGATTGCCCTTGTCATCTTCTATGCCCCAGAAAATCCACGCCAGCAGTATGCCGGTCATTAGAATTGCCAACAACGTTTTTCCATAAGTATGTAACATCTGTTCCATTGTCCGTATCCCCCGCAACTTTAGTCTAACTGCCCGTTATGCACCGCATATCATCAGTAGAAACGAGCTTACCAAGCGATAAATCAATCCCCCATGTCTCAATAATCCGGCCAACATACCGATCAAAATACCACCCGCCGCCAAATACAAAAAACCGACACCAAAATGCTCCGATAAAAACTCCATAAAAATCCCCATTTCTGCGCACGTTTTTTGCGCATAACAAATTTGTGACAAGTGCGCGCAGACACAAAATAGCCAACGTGAACAAGTTCACGTGTGAAAAAGGTATTTTTCACACTACTTCCTCCCTTACAATTGTCATTCAAAAAGATGTGATATACCATAAAAGTCCCGCAAACATGGCAGTGACTGCAAAGCCTGCCAATATCCCCAATAGCGTCTCTCCGTACTCCCCGATAATTATTTCCATGCTCACATTTCTCCTTCTTCTACAGTTTCTGTGATCTGAAACATCCTGTGATCGCACTATGCTAAGAAAGCCAAAAACATACGCCGCATATTTGACTCATTGACATTTCTTGAATCATACCAGAAGTATCATCTGGCGATTCCTCTTGTCGTCTTCATCTCAGTAATGCCAAGAAGCGGAATTTGATACGGATAATGCAATACGATCTCTGCCATCTTGACATCCGCCTCCCTGTCATAGTAAGCGCACTGCACATCAAGCGTATACCCCGCGTCCGCAGCCTGCTCTATACAATAGCGGATGACCTGAGGATTGAAATTGCTGCTCTCAATCTCTGCTACCACCGCCGCTTTATATTCTTTGGCCGCCGATATATCGGCGTTTATCGTCACTACGGCCAGACAGATCAAAATATTAACCAACAAAACCAGCACAATGCTAAACGCACTTATAATATGTTTCACTTCCACACCTCCATAACGGCACAATGCTAAACGCACTTATAATATGTTTTACTTTCGCACCTTCCAGTCTTATGCACTGCATGTTCTCACTGCGCCACTCCCATGCTGCCGAGAATCTGAAACATCACGATCATCCCTGTCGTCATATCGAGCAGCAGCTTGGCTGTTGCTGCAACCACCGGATAAGAAAAAATCAGCCTCATGTGAAAAGTCGCCGTCTGATTTTGCAGCTGATCTGCGGCTGCCTGCATTTCATTGACCCTGCTGATAAAATGATTCATCTGTATCCTCACATCTCCGGTGCCATTCTCTGAGATCGCATGCATCATTTTCATACACCCTGCGACCTCCGGCAAGTCAAACTCCTTACAAAACCCGGTATACACGCCTGCCTGACCCGGCGATCTTTTCATGCGCCCGATCAATTCATCGAGTTCCCCCCACAGTACGGCCGGCGCCCGCTCCCTGGACTTTTGAACCGCCACTTCCACATTATTATGCTGCAACAGCAACGCCATCTCCATCAGCCATTCGGGCAGAGCCAGACGCATCTCCTTTGTGACATCTTTTTTCGCCAGGCGGTATCCGAACCTCTTTCTCTTCACACTGCCGGAATCGTAATCTTTGACGATGCGCCAGCACTGCCTGATATAGCTCTCCTCTTTACCGCTCTCCTCTTTTAACCAACCGGCGGTAAGGCTTCTGGCGCTTTTGACATAGACATAATACAAAAATAATAGAAACAAGACCGACGATGCCTGGATGATGCCAATTTGAAAGATGTTGACGTCGCTGCGCGCCGCGAACAATCCTTTCATACCGTCTATCACATAGAGCGCGACCGCGCACAAAACCACTGCCACCGTGATGGAAATCACATTGTCTGTATGGCTCTTTTTCTTTTCCGCCTGCAAGTGATATCCGCGCTTCTTCCAGAGCTCCAAATCCTCCAGCAAAAGCATAACAGAATCCTCGGCCTCCCCTCCATAATTCTCCACATTCTTGAGCAGATTATGTATCATGTGAATTTTTCTGCACTGATAGCGGTTCTCAACAATCTGAAGGCTTTCGTTTAGAATCCCCAGAGAAGAATCGCTCCTGCCCGTCTCCATATGGCGTATCGCCTGATCTAACGTCTGGCGCATCAACCCCTGGTCGAAAAGCTCCCTGCTCTCTTTTAAGGCGCTTAAGACTTTCCCTGTCTTTAAAAAAGAGTACAGCACCTGCTCCATATAATCTGCCGCGTCTGCAAAGCGCTTCTGTTCATACATTTTTTTGTACATATCCAGCACCAGCAGAGGCAGCAGGCATACCGCCACCGCGGTTACGAGGAAAAAGCCCGGCGCTGCCAGCTTAAAAACCGCTCCGACTGTGCTAATTCCCGCCAAAACCGCAAGCATCCAGATACCCTGCGTTTTCCACGAAAAATGATATCCATATACATGTACCTCCTTTGCCAAATTTTTTGGATGCAGCAGTTTTAGGCTGCTCCACAAACTTCCCTCCCGCTGTTTTTTCTTCATCGTCCCTCTTCCAAATACTCCTTCCAATGTTCGCAGGCAAACGGCTGTCGAATACCGGCATACACAAATTTCCGTAAGATCTCCGGCGGCAGCTGTACCGATATCACCTTTCCGTCCTTCACCAGCATGTAGATTTTATTTTCTTCCTGTTCTCTGCTGTAAAAACACAGCTGATCAATATAGCGGTGCAGCTTCCCCTCCGGCGTGCGGACACAGCGTATCAATATTCCGACATTCACATAGCGGTAGATTCTGTTTTCCATGCGGTCCGCATCCTGCACGCTCTCCATCATATTGGATATGCGGTCGGGCAGTTTGCGCAGATCATCCAGATGAATCGTTGTGAAACCGTTGACTCCCGTACTCCACTGTTCCAACAGCGAAGTCACCTCCAGGGAACGCGCCTCTGACAAAATCAGCCACTTGGGATTCTGCCGCAGGCAAGCCTTGATCGCGTCCGTATAAGAAAATCCCGGTCCGATTCTAAGCTCTATTGCATCGGCCCCCGGGTTGAGATCGCTGTAATGAATTTCCAGGGAATCCTCAATCGTTATAACCCGCTCTTCTTTGGGGATAAACTGCATAAAAAACTTGGCACACTCTGTTTTCCCCGCGCCCGGTTCTCCTCCAAAGACAAAATTCATGCGGGCCAGCACACAATTAATCAATAATTGCAGCACTTCCGCGCGACAAAAACCAGTTTCGATCATATCGGTTATATGATTTCTCACGATGCAGGGTGACTTGCGTATACAGATGCTGATTCCGGACGCAGCAGCAGAGGCGTGTATCATGCTGATACGCAATTCTTTGGTGTCTGCCTCCAGCACCCGGTTGGCATTATTAAACTGCCGATTGACACAGTTTGAGATATTGTGCGTAAACGCACGAATAAATGATTCTGAAACCGCCTCGCTCACACGGTAGCGTCCGCGTTTTAAGTCCGTCACCCAAAGTTCGCTGCCATTATAGTCCACATCCGTCACCTCGGGAACTTGCAAATATTTCCAAAAGATACCAAACTGCTCTTTGGTCGGCTCAAAATTCAATATGTCTCCCATAAAAATTCCCATTTCTGCGCTGCTTTTGCGCATAAGCGACTTTGTGACAAGCAACGCGCAGACACAAATCGCCGTGTGAGAAATTTATTTTTCACACTAATCACCATGCCTTTCTCACAGCCTGCGCTATGACGGCCGCAGGCACGATATTGGCCACATGAACTGTGGTCTCTATGACCGCAAACCGTTCATGCTGCTAAAAAAACCAGTCAATGCCGACTTAAACTCCTGGGCGATATAACCGTCAGAACCGAGCGCCGCCACTAAAATTGCCCCCAGCGCCAAAAGTACGATCACTGCCAAAATCGCGTTGCCGTAATGTTTCATCACTTGTTCCATAATTGCTATTCTCCTCTTCTTTTTTTTTAATCCATTCACATAAAAACGATTGTATCCCACAATTGCCCGTCATACGATCATCACATAACCGCCGATTAGCGTAACGATGCGATTCTCTTTTATGTATGACGCGTCTCTTCGCCGTACAATGTACCTATGCCAGATTGAGATGACGCAGTAAAAGCGTCGACGTCCGCAGTAGCTCCTGCATAAAAAGACGGTTTTTCTCGTTTCTGGCCTGCTGCCGCTCCAAAAAATCTGTCAGTCTGCCCTGCTGTGTATAATGCACAAATTCATTGTTATACGGAATCAAACCGATATCCTGCCTTTCGATTCGGTACATACAAGCAATAAAATCACGGTTCATTGTCCCATGGCTCTGATAACTGCCCAACAGATAGACAGCATTTTCAAAACACATCATATGACGCTCCATCAACTGCTCCCATGCCCGCCTCTGCTGCGGCATATTAATCACAATCAAATCTGCCTGGCGCATCTGCCGCACGACTCTCTCATCCTGCTTTGCACCGCAGTCATAGAACTCAAGCGCTTCACCCTCAGTTTCACCCGAACTGTGCGCGCGGAGCAATTTGGCCTGCTCACGATACAAATCATAATACTCTTGCCTGACACCGCGAAAGCGGTACACATGAATGGGATGCCCCGCACATGTCCTAGCTATCAGCGCCGCCATGGTATACATGTTCTGTGTGGTCTCAAAAGGCGCAGTTTCACCCCAAAATATTATTTTCATCATCTCTTCTCCCGTTGTGGAATCTTTCCGAAATATCGGACTTGAAAAACTCTGTGATAAAACGATAGATTTAAAAAGATATTGACTTATAAGATGGGATTATCATACTTCTCTTTTCCGAAAAAGTAAAGCATTATTTTTATCTTTGTACAACATGTATAATTTTATAGCCCAAAACAGGGGCGATTTTTTAACCAAAACCACCCCTGTGCCATACATTCTAATATTCCCGGACTCTCATTTATACATTGATTTCCGCTTTTGCGCCGAGCACTTCCCGATTGGCATCCAACACCGGCCGGACCACTTCGGCGATAAATTTTTCTACCTGCAGCGGGGCGCGCCCCACATATCTGGACGGCTCCATCGCCGCCAAAAGCTCTTCCATCGTAAGATTAAACTCAGGATCGGCCGCAATCAGCTCCAACAGATTGTTTTCTCTGCCCTCTTCCTTGACATTTTTGCCTGCCTGCATAGACAATGTACGGATTTTCTCGTGCAGTTCCTGGCGGTTGCCGCCGTTCTTGACTGCGTCCATCATGATATTCTCCGTCGCCATAAAGGGAAGCTCAGACATCAGACGCCTGGTAATCACTTTCTCATAGACTACCAGCCCGTCCACCACGTTCAGGCACAGATCAAGGATACCGTCTACTGCAAGAAATCCTTCCGGGATGGAAAGACGCTTGTTGGCAGAGTCATCCAACGTGCGCTCAAACCACTGTGTCGCCGAGGTGATTGCCGGGTTTAAGGCGTCGATCATGACATAGCGCGACAAAGATGCAATGCGCTCTGAACGCATCGGATTGCGCTTGTAGGCCATGGCGGAAGAACCGATCTGATTTTTCTCAAAAGGCTCCTCCACTTCTTTCAGATGCTGCAATAAACGGATATCATTTGACATCTTGTGCGCGCTGGCCGCAATACCCGCCAGCACATTTGCCACCCTGGTATCCACCTTGCGGGAATATGTCTGCCCGGATACGGCATAGCACTGCGAAAATCCCATCTTCCCGGCTATCATCGGGTCGATTTTGTCAATCGTCTCCTGATCGCCGTCAAAAAGTTCCAGAAAACTTGCCTGCGTGCCAGTGGTGCCCTTCGAGCCGAGCAGCTTTAACGTGCTCTGCACATATTCAAGGTCCTCCAAATCCATCAAAAACTCCTGCGCCCAGAGAGTGGCGCGTTTTCCCACGGTCGTGGGCTGCGCCGGCTGAAAATGAGTAAACGCCAGCGTGGGAAGCGCTTTATACTGCTCGGCAAACTCTGCGAGCTTGGCAATGACATTTACCAGCTTTTTATGTACCAGCTTAAGCGCCTCGCTCATCACGATAATATCTGTGTTGTCACCGACATAGCAGGACGTAGCGCCCAGATGAATGATGCCCGCCGCCTTTGGGCACTGCTGCCCATAGGCGTACACATGGCTCATCACATCATGGCGGACAAGTTTTTCCCGCTCTTTTGCCACGTCATAATTGATATCATGAATATGCGATTTCATCTCATCGATCTGTTCCTGCGTGATGACAGGCTTACCGTTTTCGCAGAGCCCTAACTCCATCTCCGTCTCCGCAAGGGCAATCCACAGTTTTCTCCATGTGGAAAATTTCATATCCTGCGAAAATATATACTGCATCTCTTGGCTCGCATAGCGCTCCGACAGTGGACTTGTATATCTGTCTGTACTCATATTTCCTCATTTCTGCCATTATTCGGCCTATATTAAATTATAATTTATTTTTCATACTCTCCGCGGATATCCTCTTTCGGCGGTTCCATGGGGTATTTACCGGTAAAACATCCGGTACAAATCGGGACGTTGCCTACCATCTCGTTTAATCTTGGCAGCTCCAGATATCCGAGTGAATCTGCGCCGATCACCTGCCTGATTTCTTCTATCGTGCGGTTGTAAGCGATCAACTGCTTCTGTTCCGGTATGTCCACGCCGAAATAGCATGGCCACAAAAACGGCGGGGAGCTGATTCGCACATGTACCTCCGTCGCACCGGCGTCACGAAGCATACGCACAATTCGATCGGACGTCGTGCCACGCACGATAGAATCGTCGATCATAATAATGCGCTTTCCCGCAACCGCCTCCTTCAATACATTGAGCTTCACACGCACGCTGGACTCACGGCTGCTCTGTTTGGGCTTGATAAATGTCCTGCCGACATATCCGTTTTTGACAAACGCCGTCCCGTAAGGTATCCCGGACTGTAGCGAATAACCGAGCGCCGCGGCATTGCCGGACTCCGGGACCCCCACCACCAAATCCGCTTCCACCGGCGAATCCATGGCAAGATAGCGCCCTGCCGCGATACGGGAGGCATAGACACTGACTCCGTCAAAATGGCTGTCCGGTCTGGCAAAATAAATGTACTCGAAAATGCATCTGGCCTCCTGCTGCCTGGGCAGCGCATGGGACAAATCGGACGAAATCCCTTTTTCCGGCGTGATCGTCACCACTTCCCCTGGCAGTACGTCTCTTACATACTCCGCACCGATCGTATCGAGTGCACAAGTCTCGGAAGCCAAAATATAAGCATTGTCACGTTTCCCGATACAAAGAGGTTTAAAACCGTAGGGATCTCGGGCCCCAATCAGCTTTCTGGGACTCATCACTACGAGTGAGTAAGCTCCCTTTATCTTGCTGCAGGCCCGGCCGACCGCCTCCTCCACCGTACCGCACTTCAGCCGCTCTCTGGCGATATGGTAGGCAATGACCTCAGAGTCGATGGTTGTCTGAAAAATAGCGCCGGTATATTCCAAGTCATGGCGCAGCTCCGACGCATTGATCAGATTACCGTTATGCGCCAAAGCGAGCGTTCCCTTGACATAGTTGAGCACCAGAGGCTGGGCATTTTCCCTGGTAGAAGAGCCGGCTGTAGAATAGCGCACATGCCCGACGCCAATATCCCCGCGCATGGACTCCAAATCCTCCTGCGTAAACACTTCGTTTACCAGGCCCATGCCTTTGTAGGCCGTGACTTTCCCTTTCGGTCCGTTCGTCTCACTGACCGCAATGCCGCAGCTCTCCTGCCCCCGGTGCTGCAGGGCAAATAACCCGTAATATATTGTGGACGCGACATCGCCGCCGTCAAAATCATAAATGCCAAATACGCCACATTCTTCGTGCAGACAATCTTCCATACAAGCCTCATCACAAATCTGTATATCTATTTTACAATTTTCTTTCTTCATTTCCATCCTCATGCGCAACTGCTGCGTGCTTACTCAGTTACTCCTACTGATTTGGCCAAACTTTGCCTATTGCCCAAACGGTTTTCCCGTCAGCAGTTCAAATGCCTCTTTATATTTATCTACGGTCTTTTTTACGACTTCCTCGGGCAGCAGTAAGTCATTGTCGGGATTGGCCTTTAACCAATCGCGCACAAACTGCTTGTCGAAAGACGGCTGCGACTTGCCAGGCTCATAGCCTTCCAACGGCCAAAAGCGGGAACTGTCCGGCGTCAACATCTCGTCTCCCAATACGATATCACCGTTTTCATCCAAACCAAATTCAAACTTGGTGTCGGCGATGATAATGCCGCGGCCGAGCGCATATTCCGCACATTTTTTGTACAGCGCGATCGTGTATTCTTTTATTTTTTGCGCATACGCTTCGCCTTTGCCCGGATAAGCCTTTTCCAGCACGTCCACGCTTTGCGCAAACGATATATTTTCATCATGCAGACCGATCTCTGCCTTGGTGCTCGGCGTATAGATCGGCTCCGGCAGTTTGTCGGACTCCACCAGCCCCTCCGGCAGTTTGATGCCGCACACGGTGCCGTTCTCCTGATAGCTTGCCAGGCCGCTTCCGGTAATATATCCGCGCACAATACACTCAATCGGCAGCATTTCTAATTTCTTGCACATCATACTGTTTCCCTGAAACCCATCCTTCCGAAAGAACTCCGGCATATCCGCCGTATCCACAGAGATCATATGATTCGGCACGATGTCTTTTGTAAAATCAAACCAGAACTTTGACATCTGTGTCAGTATCGCACCCTTTTGCGTAATCTGATTCTTTAAAATGTTGTCAAACGCCGAGATACGGTCAGTCGCAACCATAATCAGGCTCTCTCCGTTGTCATAGACTTCCCGCACTTTTCCTTCTTTGAACGGCCTGTATTCCTGCATCATACTCTCCTCTTTTCCGGTGCGGCAAATGCACCTAATTAATCAGACAGGTCACTGTTCCATGACAGTTATTCCCATGTTACTTCAGAATTATAATACAGGCTCATGATGTTCGTCAATGTTTTTGTACTTTTTTACCCCCTATGCCTGTTTCTACGGCGTTTTCATTTCCATGGTGAACACGCTGCGGGCTTTTCTTTACTTGACGCAGCAATTTTACACCGTTATAATAAAAGAGCAAACCACAAGTTTTGGCACTGATTCCATATATTATCGAAAGGCGAATAGATTTTTTATGAGAGAACGAAGGCGAAATGTCAGATATCCGGTCAGCATAAAACTCAGCATCTGCGATCTTTACAAACAGGATTACAACGGCGTCCATGAACTGGAAACACCGATAGAAGTTGAAAATATATCAAAAAGCGGCCTTAGCTTTATCACAGAAGGGGTACTGCCCGTAGGCTATTATTTCAACGCTGCGCTCGCCTACGAGCAGCCCGGCACACCGGAAAATAATGCCCCAAATCCGCTGGTTTTTACCACCGTAAAGATACTTTACTCCAAACCTTTAGATCACAATCACTACCGCTACGGCTGTGAATTTGCGGTCCCGACCGATAATTTGCAGGCGCTTTTGACTCTGTAACAGTATAACAGTCCAGCTTGTGATTTTTCCATAATATGATAGACTTTCTTAATCGGTTATGCTATGATATGGTCGTACCGAGAGCACATAATAGGGAGGGGTTGTGTATGACAGAAAATGAAAAATTAGACTTAATTCTGGCAGAAATGCAGAGCATGAAAGCCGATATGTCAGATATGAAAGCCGATATGTCAAATATGAAAGCCGATATATCGAACATGAGGGCCGATATATTGAATATGAAAGCTGATATATCGAACATGAAAGCCGATATATTGAATATGAAAGCTGATATATCGAACATGAAAGCCGATATATCGGATATGAAACGGCGTATCACAAATTTGGAATTACATATTGAAAACGGTACAGACAAAAATATTCAATTAATCGCAGAAAACTTTATTGAATTGACAAAGAAACTGAATCAGGCCATTCCCGTCGCAGACAAGAACCTTGCCTATGAGGTAAAGGTGAATTATCTGATTGAAAAAGTGCAGACGCTCGAACAGGAAGTCGCCGAATTAAAAAAGAAAACAGCATAACGAAAAGAGGGTGTCGCAAAATCATCAAATTAGATGATTGAGCGGCGCCCTCCCTCTAT
>CANONN010000038.1 GCA_947567625.1 uncultured Roseburia sp.
GAACTTTTATATCAATCGGTTTGGGCGAAAGCTCTACAATATGTTTTTTGAGCATTATACGGAAAATCTCTGGGGCAGGCATCCGCGCGAGATCGATGCGTCCTGGGGAGCGCAGCGCGTCAAGGGGCTTTCCATCACGGCAGTCTTAAAGGACGTGTGCGGCAGAATGTTCAAAAAGAAAAACCGCAGGGTGGAGACCTCGCTGATCGAAGAGTTCAAGTATCCCAAACTTGGCCCGGGGCAGCTGTGGGAAGTGACAGCGGCGGAGGTTGAAAAGCTTGGAGGTAAGATCTTAAAAAATGCGAGAGTGACCGGATTTCACAAAAACGAGGACAACCTCGTGACTTCCCTGCGGTATGAACACGATGGGAAAGAATATACCCTGGAGGGGGATTATTTTATTTCCTCCATGCCGCTCAAAGACCTGGTGGCCGGGATGAATGATGTGCCAAAGGACGCGGCAAGGATTGCGGCCGGTCTGCCTTACCGGGATTATATGACGCTCGGCGTTTTGCTCTCAAAGATCAATATCAGGAATAAGACGGCGATAAAGACCGTGGGAAATATTGTGCCCGACTGCTGGGTCTATGTGCAGGATCGTTCGGTCAGGATGGGACGGTTTCAGATTTATAATAACTGGTCGCCCTATATGGTAAACGATTTGGAACATACGGTGTGGATGGGATTGGAGTACTTTGTCAATGAGGGGGACAGCCTCTGGCAGATGACGAAAGAGCAGTTTTCCGCCTTTGCCGTGGACGAGATGGTAAAGCTCGGCTTGATCGACAGTCCGGGCGCAGTGCTTGATACCCATATGGAGCGCGTGAAGAAAGCCTACCCCGCCTACTTTGACACATATCAGGAGATCGGGACGCTCACCGGTTATTTAAAGACCATAGAAAACCTCTACTGTGTCGGGCGCAACGGGCAGCACCGCTACAATAATATTGACCACTCGATGATGACTTCCTTTGAAGCGGTCAAAAATATTTTGTCCGGGAACAAGGATGCGTCCAATATCTGGAATGTAAATACGGAACAGGAATACCACGAAACCAAGGAGGCGTGAGAGCATAGCATTATGAAGAAAACGGAAACATTGTTACACAAAATGAAGACAGTTTCATTCGATCTCTCCTCATGGTATACGGTTTTGATCGGTACGATAGTGGTGTGGATTCTGAGCAGTATTCAGCCGCTCTATGATATCATTGCGCAACACAAAAATACGTTTGCGGTATTGCTCACCTTGATCTATCTGATGGTTGCCGGTTATCTTGTTTTCGTGAAAGGGAAAAAGGATACCGGGACGATACTGGGCCTGATTCTTCTGGCAGGGCTTTTGCTGCGGTCCTATTATGTGCTGGCGGCCCCCTACAATATTACGATTCACGATGTCGGAAGATTTTTGGGGTTTGACACGGACGAGACGGCGGGCGGCCATTTCGGATACATGGATTACCTGTTTAAAAATCATGCCCTGCCTGATTTTGACCCAAGAGAACGCTGGAGCTTTTATAATCCGCCCGGGTTTTACATTTTGGGGGCGTTAGTGATGTCAATTTCGCATTTCTTCCATGTGCCCGAGGCGATGTGTTACGAGACGATACAGGTCATTACGCTATGCTTTTCCAATCTGACGGTCTGGACCGGTTACCGCATTTTAAAAGAGTTTTCTGTGAAAGGGAAATGGCTGCTGCTGTTTACGGCGCTGTTGTCGTTTCACCCGTTTTTTGCCGTGATGGCGGTGACTTTGACCAATGACTGTATGGCCATGTATTGTATGATTCTCGCCGTCTGGTATACGATGCGCTGGCAGAATGAACCTAAATTAAAAAATATAATCGTGATTGCATTTGCAGTCGGATGCGGTATGATGGCGAAGTTAAACGCCGGGCTGCTGGCGTTTGCGATCGGGACGGTATTTTTGATGGTATTTATCAAAAATTGGCGGGAATGGAAAAAATATATCATCCAATTTGCCTTGTTTTTAGCAGTATGTGCACCGCTTGGCCTGTTTAGTCCGGTGCGCAATCTAATTCATTATGATATGCCGCTCACCTATGTCCAGCAGGTTGCTGTGACCGACTGGAAATATATGGCGGACGCAACGTTTGGGTCTATGTTTGGCCTGCCGCCGCTTAGCCAGATGGCGTCTGGCTTTATCACGTTTGACCCCGCGCTTGATGAGAATGCCTGGATACAGGTTTTAAAGACGGCGCTTTTTGATGAGATGATACCGGAATTGGGGAACAGCCTGTTTGGCGCATGTGCGCTGTTATTGTTATGGGCCAGTATCCTGCTTGCCGTTTTCATGAACGCTGCGCTTGTCTGGAGCATCTGCAAAAAGAAGACGATGAAAACAGAGAATAAATTGCTGTGCGCAATCGCTTATCTTACGCTGCTTGTCAGCTTTATGAGTTTTTGTATGAAAGAGCCGTTTACATTTACGATGGAATACCGCTATATTTCGATTGCGCTGTTCTTCCCGGTGATTGGCGCGGCCTTATGGGTACAGTACGGCAGTGAGAGCGGTCTGTTTGAAAAAAACAAATATCTGCGGCTGCTTAAAAATATCCTGGTTTGCGGGATGTTGTGCTTTATCGTGCTGTCGGTGGTGATTCATCTGGATTTGATTGCCTGGTCGCACACATATTTATAAAAAGTTTTAAGGAAAAGCTTGCGTTATAGAGGGCTTTTGTGTACAATATCTATTAGTTTTCTGAAAAAGGAAAAGAGTTTAATAAGTAGGAGGGCAACTTAATGTTATCTATTTTAGCATCGGCCGGTACGTCAGTAGCAGGATATGGCGGTATGATTTTATGGCTGGTCATTATCTTCGCGTTTATGTATTTTTTCATGGTTCGTCCACAGAAAAAAGAACAGCAGAAGAAAAATGCCATGTTAAATGATTTGGCGGTTGGGGATACCGTGCTGACGACCAGCGGTTTTTACGGAACGGTTATTGATATCTCGGACGACACTGTTATTGTAGAGTTCGGGAGTAATAAAAACTGCCGGATACCAATGCAGAAGCAGGCGATTTCAGCTGTAGAAAAGCCAGAAGAGGCAGCAGAATAGAATGAGGGAAGGTTGCGGGTTATGCGATTGTCTGCAAGCAAAAAGACTATGAAACGTACTGGCTCATAGTCTTTTTTCCTTATAAAATATTGTGTCTGAATCAGTACCGTGTGGTAATGGGGGATAAGATGAATCATACAAAAAAGAAAAACATTACATATTGTGTGTTGGCGGCAGAGCTGATCGTGCTGCTTATCGCCATAATTGCGGGAGTGACAAAGGAGAAGACGGTCTATCGCTTCGGCGGCGATACAGGGGAAGCGGTTCCCTGCGAGGGAAACGAGATAGAACTGCCCAGAGGCTCGTATGAGATTGTTTTTACATATGACGCCCAGGGAGAAGACACTACCATAGAAGCGTATGCGGACACCTCGTATGGCCGTGTCTATGGTGATACGATTCCGCTGAAATATGAACAGAATGAGAAAACGTTTGAGCATTATCAGTATGAAACTACGGATTGTTTCGGTTTTGTTTTGGGTCAGTCGCAGGATGTGGAAACGCAGATTGGCAGTATGACCATATCGCGCAACGGTAAGATGGACCGCGCTTTTTGCGCGATGCTTATATTTATCTTTCTCACCGCGGATATCTTACTGTATCTGGTGCAGAAGAAAAAGATCTGGGAGAATTTCTCACAGGAACAAAAGAATGTCTGCATCGGCCTGCTGTTCCTATTTGTTTTTTCACTGGTGCCGCTGTTTACCAATTATATTACGATCGGACATGATACCAGGCCGCACGTCATAAGAATCGAAGGTATTGCGGAGGCGCTTCGCATGGGGCAGTTTCCGGTGCGCATGCAGCCGGGCTGGGTCAATGACTATGGTTACCCGATTTCCGTGATGTATGGAGATCTGTTATTATATATTCCGGCTGTGTTGCGATTGATTGGCTTTAGCCTGATGAACAGCTATAAAATTTATATCGGCCTGATTTCGTTTGGTACGGTGCTGGTATCGTATCATTGCTTTAAAAATATCGCCGGCAACCGTTCGATGGGATTGTTAGGCAGCTTTTTGTATACGTTGTCGTTTTACCGTATTTTGAATGTCTATGCCAGGTCCGCGGCCGGAGAGTACACGGCGATGATGTTTCTGCCCTTGATATTTTTGGGGATTTACCGTATTTTGCACACGGAGGGAAAAGAGAAAAACCGCTATGCGCTGCTGTTAGTGATTTCCTACACGGCCATTTTGCAGAGCCACACCCTAAGCTTTGAGATGGCGATCTTGTTTTCCGTATTATACTGTCTGTGTTTTGGGAAACGATTCTGGAAAAATATCCTGTATTTTGTCAAGGCAGCGGCAGTGACCATCGTGTTGAATTTATCGTTCCTTGTGCCGTTTGTGGATTACATGACGAGCCACGCGATGAGCTGGAGCGAGACGGAGGTTCCCAAAATACAGGAGTATGGGGTATTTGTGGCGCAGCTGTTTCAGACCTTTTTCTTTGGCGGATTTTTGTCGCAGAGCCTGACGGACGGGACGAACAATGAGATGCCGTTGTCGGTTGGCTTAGCGCTGATGGGCGTGCTAATCCTGTTTGCCTGGCAGTACCTTGCCTATCGCAAGCAATTAAGCGGGCAGAAGGAGGAGTGGAACGGGCAATGCCGCATGGCGGTCCTGATGCTGCTTAGTATCCTGATGGCATGTTGGTTTTTCCCCTGGAAATGGCTGGCCAATATCCCGGCAATTGGAAAATATCTTGTGCCATACCAGTATCCGTGGCGGTTTTTCACCTATGCGACGGTGTTCGGTGTTTTTCTCGCGCTCTATATGCTGCGCAATATGGAAATCTTAAACCAGCATGTACTAAGGAAGGTTACAATCGGAGCGCTCTGTGTGGTCACGGTGGTACATGCGCTGGTGCTTTATGACCGCATGTTGGCATTGTACAGCGCGGAGTCGATCAGCAGCGGAGCCTATTATGATTCTGTTCTGGCGACAGCCGGCGGAGAGTTTTTGCTGGAGGACGCCAACCGCTATGATACTTATGATAAAGGGCTTAGGGCAGAGGAGGGAATATCCATTGTAGACAGTGAGAGGAATCATTACCGGATATCGGTAGAGCTGGAAAATACTGCGGGAGACGATCGGCTTCTTGTGCTGCCGCTGTATGCCTACAAGGGGTTTGTCGTCAAAGATACGCAGACGGGAAAGCGGATGGAGACCGAAGCGGAGGAGGAGACGCAAAAGCTTACGGTGACGATACCGGCAGGATATTCCGGGACAGTCAAGGCTGATTTTAAGGAACCATGGTATTGGAGAGTGTCGGAGCTGGTATCACTTGCCATGGCGGTGCTCATTGTTTTGTGGTATGATAAAACGTATCGCAGAGAGGGACGGCAGATTGTGCCAAAGCAAGTGAAAAAGGCAAAAAAGTAATGGTATAATAGTTTTGCTATAACATTTTGTTATGAAAACTATAAAAAATAAGAAATGCAAAATAAAATTAAACGTTGAAATGTGATAACAGATACATTATTATAAAATTTATACATTGCCTGGATGGGAGGAAAAAAGAATGGAGTGTCATGTAGGCGTGATCGCGGGTGACGGTATCGGCCCCGAGATCGTGGCGGAAGCCAGGAAAGTATTGAATAAAATCGGCGAGAAATACGGACATACGTTTCGGTATGAGGATATCCTGATGGGGGGCTGTTCGATCGACGCGACGGGAGTGCCGCTCACCGACGAGGCAATTGCCGCGGCGAAGGCGGCGGATGCGGTGTTGATGGGTTCGATCGGCGGCAACACCACGACTTCCCCCTGGTACAAGCTCGCGCCGGAGCTTCGGCCGGAGGCGGGGCTTTTAAAATTGCGCAAGTCCTTAAACCTATTTGCCAATTTAAGACCGGCATACTTATATGAAGAGTTAAAAGAAGCATGTCCGCTCCGCGGGGATATCATTGGAGACGGCTTCGACATGATGATTATGCGTGAGCTTACCGGCGGGCTTTACTTTGGCGCGCGTGAGACGAAGGAAGTGGACGGCGTTTTGACGGCGGTTGACACCTTAACGTATAATGAGAAAGAGATACGGCGCATTGCAAAGCGCGGTTTTGATATCGCGATGAAGCGTAAGAAGAAGGTGACGAGCGTGGACAAGGCCAATGTCCTGGATTCGTCGCGTCTGTGGCGCAAGATTGTGGAGGAAGTGGCGAAAGATTATCCGCAGGTTGTCCTAGAGCATATGCTCGTCGACAATTGCGCGATGCAGCTGGTGAAAGATCCGGGGCAGTTTGACGTGATCTTGACCGAAAATATGTTTGGCGATATTTTATCCGACGAGGCGAGTATGGTGACCGGTTCCATCGGTATGCTCTCGTCCGCCAGTTTAAATGATACGAAGTTCGGCCTCTATGAGCCGAGCGGCGGTTCCGCCCCGGATATCGCAGGCAAGGGTATCGCCAATCCGATTGCGACGATCTTGAGTGCGGCGATGATGCTGCGCTATACCTTTGACTTGGACAAAGAAGCGGACGCGGTCGAGCAGGCGGTCAGGCAGGTGTTAAGAGGCGGTTACCGCACGATTGACATTATGCCGCAGGAGGAAGAAAAGAGACTTACGGTAAAACAGGTTGGCACAAGGGAGATGGGAGATCTGATCTGCGCCAATATATAGATGGAGGATGAATATGAAGAGCGATAATGTAAAAAAGGGGATGCAGCAGGCGCCTCACCGAAGCCTTTTTAACGCGCTGGGCTTCACAGAGGAGGAGATGGACAAGCCGATGGTCGGTATTGTCAGCTCTTACAACGAGATTGTACCGGGCCATATGAACCTCGATAAGATTGTAGAAGCCGTCAAGCTTGGCGTTGCGGAGGCGGGCGGCGTGCCGGTGGTATTTCCCGCGATCGCCGTCTGCGACGGTATCGCGATGGGCCATATCGGCATGAAGTATTCTCTGGTTACGCGCGATCTGATCGCGGATTCCACCGAGTGTATGGCGCTTGCCCACCAGTTTGACGCGCTGGTGATGGTGCCAAACTGTGATAAGAACGTGCCGGGACTTTTGATGGCGGCGGCGCGCATCAATGTGCCCACCGTGTTTGTCTCCGGCGGTCCGATGCTGGCGGGCCGCGTCAAGGGGCAGAAGAGAAGTCTCTCCTCCATGTTTGAGGCGGTCGGCTCTTACGAGGCCGGTTCCATGACGGAGGAGGACGTAAGGGAGTACGAAGAAAAGGTGTGCCCGACCTGCGGCTCCTGCTCCGGTATGTACACCGCCAATTCCATGAACTGCCTCACCGAGGCGCTTGGCATGGGACTTCGCGGCAACGGCACGATTCCTGCCGTGTACTCGGAGCGCATCAAGCTCGCAAAACATGCGGGTATGGCGGTGATGGAGATGTACCGCAAGAATATCCGCCCAAGGGATATCATGACAAAGGAAGCGGTTTTAAACGCCCTGACGGTGGATATGGCGCTGGGATGTTCGACCAACAGTATGCTCCATCTGCCGGCGATCGCGCATGAGATCGGTTTTGATTTCGATATCGCCTTTGCCAACCCGATCAGTGAAAAGACGCCGAATCTGTGTCATCTGGCGCCGGCCGGCCCGACTTACATGGAGGACTTAAACGAGGCGGGCGGCGTGTATGCCGTGATGAAAGAACTTGCGGATATCGGTCTGTTGCATACCGAATGTATGACGGTTACCGGTCAGACGATCGGAGAAAATATAAAAGATGCAGTCAACAAAAATCCCGAGGTTATCCGTCCTGTGGACAATCCGTACAGCAAGACGGGCGGGCTTGCCGTGTTAAAAGGCAATCTGGCGCCGGACGGAAGCGTTGTCAAGCGCTCCGCCGTCGTGGAGGAGATGATGGTGCACGAAGGGCCGGCGAGAGTGTTCGACTGTGAGGAGGATGCGATTGCGGCGATCAAGGGCGGTAAAATCGTCGCGGGCGATGTGGTTGTCATTCGCTATGAGGGGCCCAAGGGCGGTCCCGGCATGCGCGAGATGCTAAACCCGACGTCGGCGATCGCCGGCATGGGCCTGGGTGCTTCGGTGGCATTGATTACCGACGGGCGCTTTTCGGGCGCCAGCCGCGGGGCTTCCATCGGCCATGTCTCACCGGAGGCGGCCGTCGGCGGGCCGATCGCGCTTGTGGAGGAGGGAGACCTTATCAAGATCAACATCCCGGCGCTCTCTCTGGAGCTTTCCGTATCCGATGAGGAGCTTGCGGCGCGCAGGGCCAAATGGCAGCCCAGGGAGCCGAAGGTGACGGAAGGCTATTTAAAGAGATATACGTCTCTTGTGACATCCGGCAACCGCGGGGCAATTTTACAGCTGCCAGAGTAACTGAATTACATTATAAATTAGAAAAGAGGAATTACGATGCAGTTATCAGGTGCGCAGATCGTCATCGAATGCTTAAAAGAGCAGGGGGTCGATACCGTGTTTGGGTATCCGGGCGGCGCCATCTTAAATGTATACGATGAATTATATCTACACCAGAGTGAAATCAAACATGTGCTGACGTCCCATGAGCAGGGAGCCGCACACGCGGCGGACGGCTATGCGAGGAGCACCGGGAAAGTCGGCGTGTGCTTTGCCACCAGCGGACCAGGGGCGACCAATCTGGTGACCGGTATCGCCACCGCCTATATGGACTCTGTCCCGCTCGTGGCGCTTACCTGCAATGTCACGGTGCCGCTGCTTGGAAAGGACAGTTTTCAGGAGATTGATATTGCCGGCATCACGATGCCGATCACAAAACACAATTTTATCGTAAAAGACGTGGCCAAGCTGGCCGATACTATAAGACGGGCTTTTCGGATTGCCCAGACCGGCAGGCCGGGGCCGGTGCTTGTCGATATCCCAAAAGATGTCACCGCGCAAAAAACGGAGTACGAAACCGTTCGGCCGCAGCCGGTGGCGCGCGTGAAAGATACCATCCGCGAGGAGGACATCGCGCAAGCGGCTGCCATGATCGACGAGGCGAAAAAGCCCTATATCTTTGTGGGCGGCGGCGCCGTGATCTCCGGGGCCAGCGAGGAGCTTAAGGAGTTTGTGGAGATCGTCGATGCCCCCGTCTGTGATACGCTGATGGGTAAGGGCGCCTACGACGGCACCGGGGAGCGCTACACGGGTATGCTCGGCATGCACGGCACCAAATCCTCCAATCTCGGCGTCAGCAGCTGCGACCTGTTGATCGCTGTGGGTGTGCGCTTTTCGGACCGCGTGCTCGGAAACGCACAAAAGTTTGCGAGACAGGCGAAGATTTTACAGATTGACGTCGACCCGGCGGAGATCAATAAAAATATCCGTGTCGACGCCAGCGTGATCGGCGATATCCGTGAAGTGCTGCGCTGTCTCAACCAGAGATTAAAGAGGCAGGACCACGGCCCATGGATGGAACATATGATGGAGCTGAAAGACAGATACCCGCTGCATTATCCCGACGCCGGCTTGTCAGGGCCGTTTGTCGTTGAGGAGATCTATCGCGCGACCGGGGGAGACGCCATTGTGGTGACGGAGGTCGGACAGCATCAGATGTGGGCTGCGCAGTATTATAAGTATTCTAAGCCGCGCACGCTGCTGACTTCCGGCGGGCTTGGCACGATGGGCTATGGGCTCGGGGCCGCCATCGGCGCCCAGTGTGCGAACCCCGATAAGCAGGTTGTCAATATTGCGGGGGACGGCTGTTTTCGCATGAATATGAACGAGATCGCCACTGCGGTGCGGCAGAAGCTGCCGCTGATACAGGTGATCATCAATAATCATGTGCTCGGCATGGTGCGCCAGTGGCAGGATTTATTCTACGAGAAACGCTATTCCGCCACCGTGCTCGACGACGGCGTGGATTTTGTCAGGCTGGCCGAGGCCATGGGGGCCAAGGCATACCGCGCAGGCACCAGAGACGAGTTTTGTGAGGCATTTGCTAAGGCCTTGGAGGAAAAAATACCGGTGGTGATCGACTGTATCATTAATTGTGATGATAAAGTCTGGCCGATGGTTGCGCCCGGCGCCGATATCAGCACAGCCTTTACGGATGAAGATCTCGTAGAGCAGTGAGGGAAGAGCAGTAAAATCTCGTTTACGGGCTTTTGCTCATTGCCAATGGGGATAAAGATAGGGCATATTATTTTGCATAGAACATGCCACACGAGTAATAAGATAGTGAAAATGGCGCCTTTTTGCGCCGCCACCATAAAGCAAATAGGAGGAGAAGATACATTATGAGCAGAGTATACAATTTTTCGGCAGGACCGGCGGTATTGCCGGAAGAGGTATTAAAAGAAGCGGCAGATGAGATGTTGGATTATCAGGGGAGCGGTATGTCCGTGATGGAGATGAGCCACCGTTCCAAAGTATATGATAAGATCATCAAAGACGCGGAGCAGGATTTGCGGGAATTGATGAATATTCCCGACAACTACAAGGTATTGTTTTTGCAGGGCGGGGCTTCCCAGCAGTTCGCCATGATACCGATGAATCTGATGAAGAACAAAAAGGCCGGCCATATTGTGACCGGACAGTGGGCAAAAAAAGCGTTCCAGGAGGCAAAGATTTACGGTGAGGCGGTAAAGCTCGCTTCTTCGGAAGATCAGACCTTTTCCTATATCCCGGACTGTTCCGATCTGGATATCCCGGAGGATTTGGATTACGTTTATATCTGCGAGAATAATACGATCTACGGCACCAAATACAAAGAGCTGCCGAACACGAAAGGGCATGTGCTCGTTGCCGATGTATCCTCCTGCTTTCTGTCAGAGCCGATCGATGTGAGCAAATACGGCATTGTCTATGGTGGCGTACAGAAAAATGTGGGCCCGGCCGGCGTCGTGATCGTGATTATCCGTGAAGATTTAATTACGGAGGATACGCTTCCCGGCACGCCGACGATGTTAAAATATAAGACGCACGCGGACAATGATTCCCTCTACAATACACCGCCGTGCTACGGCATTTATATCTGCGGCAAAGTATTCAAATGGCTCAAAAAGATGGGCGGTCTCGCCGTGATGAAAGAGCGTAACGAGGAGAAAGCAAAGATTCTTTATGATTTCTTAGACCAGAGCAAGATGTTTAAAGGAACCGTAGTGGCCAAAGACCGTTCTCTCATGAATGTGCCGTTTGTAACCGGCGATGAAGAGCTGGATGCGAAGTTTGTAAAAGAGGCGACAGCCGCAGGATTTGTAAACTTAAAGGGCCACCGCACGGTCGGTGGTATGCGCGCATCGATCTACAATGCCATGCCAAAAGAGGGCGTTGTGAAACTGGTAGAATTTATGAAGAAATTTGAGGAGGAAAACGCATAATGTATCGTTATCATTGTTTAAACCCGATTGCTTCCGTGGGACTGGAGCTGTTTTCGGAGGAATATCAAAAGGTGGAGGAGTTAAAGGATGCCGATGCCGCCCTGGTGAGAAGCGCCGCCATGCACGATCTGGAGCTGCCGGAGAGCCTTTTGGCTGTCGCAAGGGCAGGAGCGGGCGTCAACAATATTCCGCTGGATAAATGTGCGGAGAAAGGCATTGTCGTGTTCAACACGCCGGGCGCCAATGCCAACGGCGTAAAGGAGCTGGTGTTTGCCGGGATGCTCTACGCCTCCCGCGATCTGGTCGGCGGTATCGAGTGGTGTCTCGAGAATCAAAATGACGACAATATCGCCAAGACGGCGGAAAAGCAGAAGAAAAATTTTGCGGGAACCGAGATTTCCGGCAAGAAGATCGGCGTGATCGGCCTGGGCGCTATCGGCGTTTTGGTTGCGAACGCGGCTACGCATATGGGAATGGAGGTTTACGGCTATGACCCGTATATTTCCGTCAATGCGGCGTGGAATCTCTCGCGCAGCGTCAAGCATGTGACGAACGTGGAGGATATCTATCGCGAATGTGATTTTATCACCGTCCATGTGCCGCTTTTGGATTCGACCAGAAAGATGATTAACGCGGAGGCGATCGCGATGATGAAGCCGACAGCGGTCGTGCTCAATTTTGCCAGAGACCTGCTGGTGGACGAGGAAGCCATGGTAGACGCGCTGGCGAAAGACAAGATCAAAAAATATGTGTCCGATTTCCCGAACACGACGACAGTCGGCGCCAAGGGCTGTATTGTGACCCCGCATCTCGGCGCGTCCACGGCGGAGTCGGAGGACAATTGTGCGATTATGGCCGTGCGCGAAATCCGCGATTTCCTGGAGAACGGCAATATTGTCCACTCGGTCAATTTCCCGGACTGCAATATGGGCGCATGTACGACCGCGGGCAGAGTCGGTATTCTGCACAAGAATGAGAGCAATATCTTAAGCGGCTTTACCGCGATTTTCGGCGAGGCGGGGATTAACATCGACGGCATGGCTAATAAGTCGAAAGGCGATTATGCCTATGCGCTGTTTGATATTGACGCGTCGGTCGGCGATGAGGTGTTAAAGAAGCTGGAGGCATGCAATGGCGTACTACGCGTGCGCAAGGTGAAATAGTTCTGATTCACGGCTGATTTCACAAGACTGTGAATCGTAATACAAAATGATAATCATTTAACGGAGGTGTATGAAATGGCAACAGTAAAACCATTTATAGCCATCCGTCCATGTCAGGGGAAGGCGGCAGAGATTGCTGCCCTCCCTTATGATGTTTATAACAGGGAGGAAGCGACAAGAGCGGTGGAGCATGCGCCGCTGTCCTTTCTGCGCATCGACAGGGCGGAGACGCAGTTTTCAAGTTCCGTCGATACCTATGCGGACCAGGTGTATCAGAAAGCCCATGATTTGCTCTGGGGCATGGTGGAAGATGGCTCCTTTATAAGAGAACACAAGCGCTGCTATTATGTCTACGAGCTTACCATGGACGGAAGGACACAGACCGGCATCGCGGCCTGTGCGTCGATCGACGATTACCAGAACAACGTCATCAAAAAACATGAAAATACCCGCGCGGAGAAAGAAAAGGACCGCATCCGCCATGTGGATGTGTGCAGTGCGCAGACGGGGCCTATTTTCCTCGCATACCGCTCGAACGATACCATCAATCAGATTGTCGAGCGCGCAAAAGCCGGGGAGGCGGAATACGATTTCACCGCGGAGGACGGAATCAGGCACCGCGTGTTTGTGATCGCGGAGGATGCGGATATTGCGGCGATCGAGCAGGCGTTTGCGGGGATTGGAGAGATCTATATCGCAGACGGCCATCACCGCGCGGCGTCCGCGGTCAAGGTGGGACTTGGGCGGCGTGCGTCGCATCCCGGATATGACGGCACGGAGGAGTTTAATTATTTTCTCTCGGTGCTCTTTCCCGACGACCAGTTAATGATTATGGATTATAACCGTGTGGTAAAAGACTTAAACGGATATTCATTTCACGATTTCGTAATGGAAGTGCAGAAGCGTTTTGATGTGACCGAAATTACCGGGCGAAAGGATGTGCGGCCAGATGAGCGCGGCAGCTTTACCATGTATGTGGAGGGACATTGGCTGCTGTGTCGGATTCGCAAACAGGACAGAAAGCCGCAGGATCCGGTGGCAGATCTGGACGTTTCGCTCTTGCAGGACATGCTCTTAGAACCAGTGCTCGGCATCAAGGACCCCAAAACGGATGATCGAATCGACTTTGTCGGCGGTATCCGCGGCATGGAGGAGCTGGTGCGCCGCTGCCAGTCGGACTGCGCCGTGGCCTTTGCCATGTACCCGACGTCGATCGGGGAGCTGTTTGCCGTGGCCGACGCAGGGCTCCTGATGCCGCCGAAGTCTACCTGGTTTGAGCCGAAGCTTCGCAGCGGCTTGTTTATTCACGAAATAGAACGATAAAGGAACGGAGGTTAATTATGTATCTAGCAGTGGAACCGATTCCCACCAGCGCGACGGAGACGATCGAAATTTTAAACAGTGCACAGCAGGGACTTCAGGAAGTGACGAAAAATCCGGGCATCATCCGCGCATGGCTCGAAGGCTTGCTGCCGGATGTGCTGGGATTTGCGATACAGCTTGTGGTGGCGGTTGTCGTGTATCTGATTGCCAGCCGGCTGATACACCTCGTGTTAAAGATTGTGCGGCGTTCCATGGAAAGAGCCAACACCGACGAGGGTGTCAAGCAGTTTGTGCTGCCGTTAATCAAATATACCTTATATCTGATTTTAATTTTTATCATCATGGGGCTTTTTGGCATTGCCACGACGTCCGCGGTGGCGGTGTTAGGTTCTGCCGGCGTCGCAGTCGGCCTCGCCCTCCAGGGCAGCCTTTCCAATTTTGCCGGCGGCGTGCTGATTCTGATTCTAAAGCCGTTTAAGGTCGGCGACTACATTGTGGAGCACGGGCATGGCAATGAGGGCACGGTTGCCGAGATTTCTATTTTTTACACAACGCTGACGACGCCGGACAACCGGGTGATCGTGATTCCGAACGGCAATCTCTCCAACAGCAGCCTGACGAATGTCTCGCGTCTCGACAAACGCAGGGTCGATCTCGTGGTGGGAATCGGCTATGAGGCGGATATCAGGAAAGCGAAGGAAGTGTTCTATCATGTGGCCGAGCAGGAGAGCACAAGGCTTCCGGAGGAGGAGATCACGGTGTTTGTGGACAATCTGGGCGTTTCCTCCGTCGACCTTGGGCTTCGCATCTGGGTCAATGCCGCCGATTACTGGGCGGCAAAATGGCGGCTGACAGAAAATATCAAGGCCGCGCTGGACGAGCATCAGATTTCGATTCCCTATCAGCAGATTGATGTGCAGATCAAGCAATAATATAGTGAATGTATGGATTATGAAGCAATGAATAGAAATTGGCAAAGAAAGTAAAGCGCAAAAATAGCCGTCCCCTCTCAAAGGTTACGGCTATTTTTTTACTACAGAACTTTCGAGAGAAAATCACGAAGTCTTGGATTTTTGGGATTGCCAAAGAATTCCTCCGGCGTCCCGCTCTCTAAGATCTGGCCCTCGTCGATAAAAAGGACCTTGTTGGCGACTTCCCTGGCGAACCCCATCTCGTGTGTGACGATCACCATCGTCATGCCCTCCGCGGCGAGCGCTTTCATCAGGTCTAAGACCTCGCCGACCATCTCCGGGTCGAGTGCGCTGGTGGGCTCGTCGAAGAGAATGACATCGGGATTCATGGCCAGAGAGCGCACGATGGCGATGCGCTGCTTTTGTCCGCCGGAGAGCGTCGAGGGGTAGACGTTGGCCTTGTCCTCCATGCCGATGCGGCGCAAAAGAGAGAGCGCATTTTCGCGCGCCTGGGCCGTAATCTTTGCCGCGGTAGTCGCGATGGCGGCCTTCTCCCGTTTCTCTTTGCGAAACAGGTTTGTAAACGGCAGAAAAAAGTTTTGCCGCTTTGCTCTGCGCAAGTCCTGGCATTGGACATACACGGGCGCCAGCATAATATTCTGCAATACGGTCTTGTTGTTGAACAGATTAAAATGCTGGAAGACCATGCCCATATGCCGGCGGTGTATATTGATATCTACTTTGGGGTCGGCGATATCCACGCCGTTAAAGATAATCTGACCGCCGGTGGGGTCTTCCATGCAGTTTAGGCAGCGCAAAAATGTACTTTTGCCGGAGCCGGAGGGTCCGATGACAACCATGATATCACCTTTTTCGATGGTGACGTTGATGCCGTTTAAAACTTTGTTTTCTCCAAACTGTTTTTCCAGATTAATGACGTCTATCACTTTTCCCAAGGCTCCTTTCCATAAGTTTGATTCCAAGGCTAATGATTAATACGAGGGCGATATAAATCATGGCCATCACCAGATAGGGAACCATAAATTCATAGCTGCTGCTGCCTATGTAGTTGAACGCCACGTAGAGATCGGCGGCGCCGACAAAGCTGACGACGGAGGTCTCTTTGATCAGGGTGATAAATTCATTGCCCATGGTGGGGAGAATATTCTTTACCGCCTGCGGAATGACGATCTTTCGCATGGCTGTGCCAAAGCTAAGGCCGACCGCGCGGCCGCCCTCCATCTGCCCCGGGTCTACAGAGAGGATGCCGCCCCGCATGATCTCGGAGATATAGGCGCCGCTGTTTAGCCCGAAGACGAGGATAGAAACCTGTAAGCCGGTGAAATGCACATCCAGGATCGGAAGCAGGACATAGTAAACGACAAGCAGCTGCACTACCATCGGGGTACCGCGGAACAGCGCAACATAAAAGCTGCAAATGCCGTTTAACACTTTTGGAAGTCTTTTATACTTCGGAATGACACGTACCGTCGCGATCAGGGTGCCGATGACGATGCCGATTACAAGACCGAGCACGGCGATCAGCAATGTGTTTTTCAGTCCCTCCACGACTTTGACATATCCATTATAATCGATAAAGCTTTCAATGAATTTGTCAATTTTCTGACTCAAATTTCCCATGAAAAAGTCCTTTCGTGTGAGGCGCCGTTTTAACGCATTTTGTTGATGGAGGCTGTGATGCTCGCCGCCGGTGCGGAGTCAATGATGACATAATCAATATTTTTATTGAGCAGATCCTGAACCGCGAGCGAGCCGTTTTTGTAGCCGACCGTCTCCATGGCAAAGCCGTCAAAGCCGAAGCTCTCGTCGCCCTGGCAGTAGAACTGTCCGGTAGTGCCGTTTTGCACGCCGACTTTCACCTTGCCGTCTTTGGATTTTAAGATGGTTTCAATCGAGGCAGCGTCGGTACAGCCGTCAAACTCGGCGTCGTCGGAGAGGACGATCAGACGCTGGGCAGCGTTGTAATAGGGGTCTGTGAATGTCACGTATTCTTCGCGGTCCGGTTTGATGGTTAAGCCGGCCATCGCGATATCGCATTTTTGCTGTCCGACGGAGAGGCATACCGATTCAAAGTCCATGTTCTGAATGACCAGCTCTTTGCCGAGCTTTTCTGCCAGAGCGGCGGCAATCTCCATATCAATCCCGTAATAGCTGTCGCCCGGTGTGTATTCAAACGGCTCAAAAGCGGCGTTGGTGGCCACGACCAGCTGATCTTTGCTGTCGTCTAACTCGGCAGATTTTACTGCAACCGGCGTCCCGTCGCCGAAATAGTGGTTACAGATCTCGTCGAATGTGCCGTTTTCCTTGATTTCTTTGATAAAGGCGTTGACTTCCGCTAAAAGCTCCGGCTGGGTTTTGTCAATCCCGAATGCATATTCCTCGTCTGTGAGGTCGATTTCAATCACTTTCGCGGTGGTAGATGAGCTGTCGCCGCAGCCTGCCAGCACCGATACGGCCAGCGTCAGAGAGAGTGCGGCTGTCACTAATTTCTTGATTTTCATAATAAATCCTCCTAAAAATTAATATATTAATAAAATCTAATATATCATTTTATGGCGAAAAATGCAATGGTAACAGTTCAGCTTAGGACTTTGGCAACGCAAAAACGGGATGGAAATGAGTTGACAAAATTGATAGAATGTGCTAATTTTGAGATGCTAATATTACAAGCTATATTTATGCATTAGGAGGATTTTAGTTATGCAGCAGGGTACTGTTAAGTGGTTTAACGCAAAAAAAGGTTATGGATTTATTTCAGATGCTGAGGGGAATGACATTTTTGTACATTTTTCCGCTTTGAACATGGATGGATTCAAAGAATTAAAAGACGGTGAGCAGGTTGAATTTGAAGTTACCGAGGGCGCAAAAGGACCTCAGGCAGCGAATGTCAGCCGCATCGGTTAATCATAAAAGGAGATCTGTTAATAATAACCATAAAAGAATGCCGCAAAATCGTCAGACGATGGAGCGGCATTTTTTTGGGTGCATGTACTTTTATCGAATAAAGTTTTAGAAACTTCCCCAAAAGGAGCTTGATTTTCTCTACTGTCTACGTTAAAATTACTTTTATGGTATTTTGGTATACAGAAAGGAAGCTTATGAGCGGAGGAATATTTGATTTAGATAACAAATTTAACCGGGCGCTGTCTAAGATTGTGGACTGCGTGATCTTGAGCATTTTGTGGATTGTCAGCTCCGTTCCGATACTGACGATCGGCGCGTCGACGACAGCGCTTTACTATACGGTGCACAAAGTGATCCTGCACAATCGCGGTTATGTGTGGCGCGATTACTGGGCGGCGTTTATCTCGAATTTTAAGAAATCGACCATCGCGTGGTGTATCATGCTGGCGGTTGCATTTGTGTTTGCGCTGGATATCAATATCATGCGCCAGTTTTCCGAACTGGGAGAAAAGATCGGCTCGATCTATACGGTATTTTATGTTTTTCTCGCCGTGGAGGCGGTGTGGGCCAATTATGTGTTTTCTTATATGGCGCGCTTTGAGGATAAGCTTCGCCGCATTTTCCGCAATACATTGGTGATTATGTTCGTCAATCTGATCTGGTCGCTGCTCGTGCTCATCATGTTTGCGGTGGCGTGCTATGTGGTATATATCTTTCCGCCTGTGATTGTCATCATACCGGCGGCGTATATGGTCTGCCTGGATGATGTGGTCGAGCGGGTCTATGTAAAATACATGACGCCGGAACAGGTGGCCGAGGAAAAAGAGCGCAATATGGAAAATGCGAAAGATGCCGAGTAAAGGGAACCGTTGCAGGCTGAATCGTTACGCGTATGGCCCTGATGTTGCTTTTTATTATTGATTTATAGAAAGACTTATAGTATATTATGGTTGGCATAGATGCCAAAATGAAAGAAAATGCCGCTTGCGCGGCGGAATGAGAGGAAATATGCAGAGCGATCTGTCTGAGATAACAAATATAGCGCTCGATGCCATGGGCGGTGATTATGCGCCGGCAGAACCCGTCAAGGGCGCGGTCGACGCGGTGAACGCCAGAGATGACATCAAAATATTCCTGTTGGGCCAGGAGGAGGCGGTTGCGCGGGAGCTGGAGAAATATTCCTATCCGAAAGAGCAGATTCAGGTGGTACATGCCCCGGAGGTGATCGAGACCGCGGAGCCGCCGGTCAATGCCATTCGCGGGAAAAAGCAGTCTTCCATTGTAATCGGTATGAACATGGTAAAGGAACAGGAGGCCGACGCCTTTGTGTCGGCGGGCAGTTCCGGCGCCGTTCTGGTCGGCGGACAGGTGATCGTGGGGCGGATTAAAGGAATCGAGCGGCCGCCGCTAGCGCCGTTAATTCCCACCGAGAAGGGAGTTTCGCTGTTGATCGACTGCGGCGCCAATGTGGATGCGCGCGCTTCCCATCTGGTACAGTTTGCCAGGATGGGTTCCATCTACATGGAGAATGTTCTGCATATTCCAAAGCCAAGGGTAGCCATTGTAAATATCGGCGCGGAGGAGGAAAAGGGCAATGCGCTGGTAAAAGAGACGATCCCCCTGCTGCGGGCCCTGGAAGACATACATTTTGTAGGATGTATCGAGGCGAGGGAAATTCCGCGCGGCGCGGCGGACGTGATCGTTTGCGAGGCTTTTGTCGGCAATGTGATTTTGAAGCTGTACGAGGGGCTTAGCAGTACGCTAATCGGTGTGGTCAAAAAGGGCATGATGAGTACGTTTAAGAGTAAAATCGGCGCGGCGCTGGCTCTGCCGGCACTCAAAACAACGATCAAGACTTTTGATGCATCACAGTATGGAGGCGCGCCGCTTTTGGGCCTAAACGGTCTTGTGGTGAAAACGCACGGAAGCTCTAAGGCGCAGGAGATTACCAATGCGGTGTATCAGTGCGTGACGTTTAAACAACAGGACATCAACGGTAAAATAAGAAAAAATATAATTGGTTCACAGGAACGGAAATGAGGATGAGCATGGAATTTGAAAAATTAAAAAAAATTATTGCGGAAGTTTTGAACGTCGACATGGAAGAGATTACGATGGAGACCACGTTTGTGGATGATTTGGGCGCGGATTCCCTCGATATCTTCCAGATCATCATGGGGATTGAAGAGGAATTTGATATTGAGATCACCAACGAGGAGGCGGAGCGCATTGCCACTGTCGCGGACGCGGTGGAGGAGATCAAAAATGCGTTGAATGTGTCGAAGTGATCATACGCGCTGTATCGTGGATGTATGTAAGATATACAGATTGCAGACGGGGCATTTGCAAAGCGAATCACATAGAAAATGATGTCAGGGGTTTTTCTTAAATCATACGGGTGTGTGGCGTAAGAAAAGCCCTCTTTGCAGTTTATATAATTTGTGATAGGGATGGATTTTGGTTGACATGGTGAATTTTAGCGAATTAGAAGAAAAAATAGGCTACCGTTTTGTGCAGAAGAACCTGCTGCGGCAGGCCCTGACCCACAGCTCGTATGCCAATGAAAAACATATGAAGCGTTTTTCCGACAACGAACGCCTGGAGTTTTTGGGCGATGCGGTGCTGGAGGTGACTTCCAGCGAGTTCTTATATCTCACCTATCCGAAGCTCTCGGAGGGGGACCTGACAAAATTCCGCGCCAGTATTGTCTGCGAGCCGACGCTGGCGATCTGTGCCAGGGAGCTTGGCCTGGGGAACTATTTGCTGCTCGGCAAGGGAGAACACCAAACCGGCGGCAGAAGCCGGGATTCCATTCTCTCCGACGCCATGGAGGCGCTGATTGGCGCGATCTATCTGGACGGCGGTTTTGAGGAGGCGAAACAATATATTTCCAGGTTTATTTTGACGGATGTGGAACACAAGAAGCTCTTTTATGACAGCAAAACCAGCCTGCAGGAGATTGTGCAGGGGCAGTACCGGGATTCTTTGCAGTATGTACTGTTAAAAGAGGAGGGGCCCGACCATAATAAGACATTTCGGGTGGAGGTGCGCATCGGGGCGCATGTGCTTGGCACCGGAAGCGGTCATACCAAGAAAGCCGCCGAGCAGGAGGCGGCATATCAGGCGCTGCTCTCTCTCGATTGCAGTAAGCCGAATGGAGGGCTAGAGTAAAAATCGGGCAGGAATAGGGGATTGTATGTATTTAAAGAGCATTGAGGTGCAGGGCTTTAAGTCGTTTGCCAACAAAATATTGTTTGAATTTCACAACGGTATCACAGGAATTGTCGGGCCGAACGGAAGCGGTAAGAGCAATGTAGGAGATGCGGTGCGCTGGGTGTTAGGAGAGCAGAGCGCCAAGCAATTGCGCGGCGCCAGCATGCAGGATATTATTTTTGCCGGCACGGAGAACCGCAAACCGCTTAGCTACGCCTATGTTGCCATCACGATGGACAACTCCGATCATCAGCTGGCCGTCGATTACGAGGAGGTCACGGTGGCCAGGCGCGTGTATCGTTCCGGTGAGAGCGAGTATTTGCTAAACGGGAGCGCTTGCCGCCTAAAAGACGTGACCGAGCTGTTTTATGATACCGGAATCGGCAAAGAGGGGTATTCCATCATCGGGCAGGGACAGATCGAGCGCATCCTAAACGGTAAGCCGGAGGAACGCCGGGAACTGTTTGACGAGGCGGCGGGAATTGTCAAATATAAAAAGCGCAAGGCCGCTGCACAGAAAAAACTCGAAAATGAGCGGGAAAATCTGGTGCGCGTCAACGATATTCTCGGCGAGCTCGAGCGTCAGGTGGGGCCGTTAGAGCAGCAAGCGCAGAAAGCCCGCGTTTACCTTCAGAAAAAAGAGCAGTTAAAAACATATGACGTCAATACCTTTCTGCTGGAGATGGAGCGAATCACCAAAGAACAGCAGGAGGTTGCGGGAAAATACAAAATCGCAGAGGACGAGCTGCGGGAAGCAAACGGCGCGTATGATTCGGTGAAGACGGAATACGGGCGCATGGAGCAGGAAATTGAGGTCTTAGAGTATACGCTCAATACGTTGCGGGATGAGCTTAATAATGCCACTGTGATCAAGGGCAAACTCGAAGGGCAGATCAATGTACTCAAAGAGCAGATACACTCTGCGGAAATGACAGACGAACACTTGCAGGAGCGTCTCGACGCCCTAGACCGGGACCGGGAAGAACGGATTTTGGCCAGGCAGGGTTATGAGAACGAGAGAGAAGAGCTGCTGCGGCAGCTTGCGGATGTGGAGGAGACGAAGGCCCAGGTTGCGGGGCGGCTCTCAGAGATACAGGCGGAGATTGCCCGCTGTAACGCAGGTATGGAGAACGGCCAGTCGGCGGTCATGGAACTGTTGAACCGCAAGGCTTCCATACAGGCGGATATGCAGCATTACAACACGATGCAGGAGCAGATCAATATCCGCAAAGCGCAGCTGACCAAACGCCTCCTTGATCAAAAAACCCAGGAACTCGATCTGACTGAGGAGCTAAAAACCCAGCAGGAGGAGTACGAAGCGGTCAGTGCGGTAATTGACGGGTTAAAGAAAAAGGCGGATGCCTATGAGGAACAAAACAGAGAGTGGAGTCGAAAGCTTTCTGAGACAAACCGGCAATTGGAGCAGCAGGTCAGTGATTATCACAGAGAACAGTCGAGGCTGGAGTCTCTGAAAAATATCGCCGAGCGCTACGACGGTTACGGCAACAGTATCCGCCGCGTGATGGAACAGAGATCTGCCAACCCGGGAATCCTTGGCGTGGTCTCCGATCTGATACAGGTGGAAAAGAAATACGAGACTGCGATCGAGACTGCGTTGGGGGGCAGGATTCAAAATATTGTGACGGCGGATGAACATACGGCCAAAAAGATGATTGCCTATCTGAAACAGAACCGCTATGGCAGGGCGACGTTTTTGCCTCTGACAAGCGTAAACGGCAGGGATCATTTTAAAAACCCCGAGGTTTTAAAGGAGGAGGGCGTGATCGGCCTCGCCAACACCCTGGTGGTGACCGATGCCCGCTATGAAGGGATTTTCGCATATCTGCTGGGGCGCGTGGTGGTCGTAAACGATATCGACCGGGCGGTGGCGCTCGCCAAAAAATATCGCTACACGCTGTCTATCGTGACGCTGGAGGGAGAGTCGCTAAGCCCCGGAGGCTCCATGACAGGAGGCGCGTTCCGCAACAGCAGTAATCTGTTAGCGCGCAACCGCGAGATCGAGGAATTGGAGAAAAAGGTTGCCGTGCAGCAAAAAGCGATCAAAGATCTCAAAAGCCGCGTGGAGGAGATTGCGACGGCGCAGAGCATTTTGGCGGATGATATCGAAGAAAACCGCGCCAGTATGCAGGAGCAGTATATTCTGCAGAACACGGCAAAGCTGAGTGTGGAGCGGGCCAGAAGCCAGAAAGATGATTTTGAGAGTGTGACTTCCAACCTGCAGGCGGAGAGTAAGGAGTTAGAGCGGCAGCTTGCCGAAGTGAAGGACCATAAACGGCGCCTGACGGGTGATATGGAAGTGGCCGCAGAACGCGAGGAACAGATACAGAGAGAAAACGGCGATTTTCAGAGAATCCTCGACGAGAACGCCGCGAAAGAGGAGGAAGCGGCAGGCAGGGTTTCCAAGGTGCAGCTTAAGGAGGCAGAGCTTCGCCAGAAGACAGAGTTTTTGGAGGCCAATTTAGAGCGCGTTTTGGGCGAGATCAGGCGGTTTGAGGAGGAGCGCAGCGGTTTTGTGGAAAATGCGCAGGCGGCGAAAGAGGATGCCCAAAAGAAGCGGCAGGAGATCGAGGAGATTCATAAGACCATTGTGGTTTCCGACAAAAAATATGCCAATTTAGAGCGCGAACTGCGGGAGAAAACACAGCGCAGGGAGGAGCTTTTGACCAATCAAAAGAGTTTTTTTTCCAGAAGGGACGAGCTTTCTGCGCACATTGGAGAGTTGGACAAGGTTATTTTCCGCTTAAACAGCCAGAAAGAAAAATTGGAGGAGGCCGGCGAGCATCAGACGAATTATATGTGGCAGGAGTATGAACTGACCTTACATGCCGCCGCCAAGATGCGGGATGCGTCCTTCGATAATCTCCCCGAGCTTCGCAAGATGATCGCTTCCCTCAAAGACGATATCCGAAAGCTCGGAGATGTCAATGTCAATGCGATCGAGGATTATAAGGAGATATCGGAGCGCTATGAGTTTTTGAAGACGCAGCATGACGATCTGATCGAGGCGGAGAAAACGCTGCTCGGCATTATCGAGGAATTGGACGTGGGGATGCGCAAGCAATTTTTAGAAAAGTTTGCGCAGATTCAGGGAGAGTTTGACAAAGTTTTTAAGGAGCTGTTTGGCGGCGGCAAAGGTACGCTCGAGCTCGTGGAAGAGGAGGACATTCTCGAGTGCGGTATTCGCATTATCGCGCAGCCGCCGGGGAAAAAATTGCAGAATATGATGCAGATGTCCGGCGGAGAGAAATCCCTGACCGCAATTTCCCTGTTGTTTGCGATACAAAATCTCAAGCCCTCGCCGTTTTGTCTCTTAGACGAGATCGAGGCGGCATTGGACGATTCCAACGTGACCCGCTTTGCCCGCTATCTACATAAGCTGACAAAAAATACGCAGTTTATCGTCATTACCCACCGCCGCGGGACCATGGTGGCGGCGGACAGGCTCTACGGCATCACGATGCAGGAAAAGGGAGTGTCGACGCTGGTTTCCGTCAATCTGATCGAGGATGATCTGGATTAAGCGTGAATGTATACACAACATAAATTTTAGAAAACATGCTATGCCAGGCATGGAGGTACTTTGTATCATATATGCTGCTGTCAATCAATGAGAGGTTTTGACTGGGAGGAAAAGGATATGGAAGAAGAGAAGAAAAAGAAAAAAGGTTTTTTCAGCCGTCTGGTGGCCGGCCTCGCCAAGACGAGAGACAATATTGTGTCGGGAATCGACAATATATTTTCCGGGTTTTCCAGTATTGATGATGATTTTTACGAGGAGATCGAGGAGACGCTGATTATGGGAGATATCGGCGTCAAGGCGACGGAGGAGATTTTGGAGAACCTAAAGGCAAAGGTGAAAGAAAACCATCTCAAGGAGCCCGCCGAGTGCCGGGAGCTTTTGATCAACAGCATCAAGGAGCAGATGGATGTGGGGGAGACGGCGTATCGCTTTGAGGAAGAAAAATCCGTTGTGCTTGTCATCGGCGTCAACGGTGTGGGAAAAACAACGACAGTGGGCAAACTGGCCGGCAAGCTGCGGGAGCAGGGAAAACGGGTGGTGATCGCGGCGGCGGATACGTTTCGCGCGGCGGCGGGAAACCAGCTTCAGGAGTGGGCAAACCGCGCGTCCGTCGATATGATCGGCGGCCAGGAGGGCGCCGACCCGGGGGCCGTCGTCTTCGACGCGGTGGCCGCGGCGAAAGCCAGAAACGCGGATGTGCTGCTCTGCGATACGGCCGGGCGTCTCCACAACAAGAAAAATCTCATGGCGGAGCTTGGCAAAATCAACCGTATTTTGGAAAAGGAGTACCCAACCGCCTTTCGCGAGACACTCGTGGTTTTGGACGCGACGACCGGGCAAAATGCGCTGATGCAGGCGAAGGAGTTTTCCGAGGTGGCCGATATCACCGGCATTGTGCTCACGAAGATGGACGGCACGGCGAAGGGAGGCATCGCCGTGGCGATACACGCCGAGCTCGGTATCCCGGTCAAATATATCGGCGTCGGGGAGACGATCGAAGATCTGCAAAAATTTGACGCCGACGAATTTGTCAACGCACTGTTTCAAGTGCAATAAATAGACGGATTTGGATGCGAAACTTTAATTTAGGAGGCAATCATGTTGACATTGGATAAGTTTGAGGAAGCGAGTGAGAAGGTCCGGGAGGTTACGCTGGAGACAAAGCTGGTGTACAGCGATTATTTCAGTGCGCAGACCGGCAACAAAGTTTATCTAAAACCGGAAAATATGCAGTTTACCGGGGCATATAAAGTGCGCGGCGCATACTACAAGATCAGCACATTGAGTGACGAAGAGCGGGAGAGAGGACTGATTACCGCCTCCGCCGGCAATCACGCGCAGGGTGTCGCCTATGCGGCCAAATGCTACGGCGCTAAGGCAGTGATCGTGATGCCGACCACCACGCCGTTAATCAAGGTAAACCGCACCAAGAGCTACGGCGCACAAGTCATCCTCTACGGCGACGTGTATGACGAAGCCTGCAAGAGGGCATACGAGCTGGCGGAAGAAAAAGGATATACCTTTATCCATCCGTTTGACGATCTGGCCGTGGCCACGGGACAGGGGACGATCGCCATGGAAATCTTTAAAGAGCTGCCACTCGTTGAGTACATATTGGTTCCGATCGGCGGCGGCGGCCTGGCGACCGGTGTGTCGACATTGGCAAAGCTGCTCAATCCCAAGATCAAAGTGATCGGTGTGGAGCCTGCCGGGGCAAACTGTATGCAGGCTTCGTTTGCGGCGGGAAAAGTGACGACACTCCAACAGGTCAGCACGATCGCGGACGGCACAGCCGTCAAGACGCCGGGGAGCAACATCTTTCCCTATATTCAGCAAAATCTGGACGACATCATCACTGTGGAAGACGACGAGCTGATCGTGGCATTTTTGGATATGGTGGAGAGCCACAAAATGATTGTGGAAAATTCGGGGCTGCTGACGGTGGCGGCGCTCAAACACCTGGACGTGTGCGACAAGCGGGTGGTGGCGATCTTAAGCGGCGGAAATATGGATGTGATTACCATGTCCTCCGTTGTGCAGCAGGGGCTTATTTTCCGCGACAGAATCTTTACCGTGTCCGTCCTGCTTCCCGATAAGCCGGGAGAGCTGGCGAAAGTATCGGAAACGCTTGCGGCCGAGCAGGGCAATGTCATTAAGCTCGAACACAACCAGTTCGTCACAACAAACCGCAGCGCCGCCGTGGAACTGCGCATTACGCTGGAGAGTTTTGGAACCGATCACAAAAAGCAAATCATCAAGGCGCTGGAAAAGAAAGGGTACAAGCCTAAAGTTGTGCGGACCAATCTATAGAAGGTGTCAGAAAGAGAAGTCTGCTCGGATTTATTGTGATAATCCGGTAGTTATGTGATTACCGATTATATTATGATTTTAAGGAGAAGAAAAAAGGAGGAACCTGCGATGAAGAAACTAGAAGAGTACGTGAGAACCATTCCGGATTTTCCGGAACCCGGCATTATGTTTCGGGATGTCACGAGCGTTCTTGCAGATGCCGAAGGATTGAAGCTGGCGATTGATTCCATGATTGGCGAGCTCTCCGGCGTGGAGTTCGACGTGATAGCGGGAACAGAGTCCAGAGGATTTATCTTTGGCGTGCCGATCGCCTATGCCATGGGAAAATCATTTGTGCCTGTGAGAAAAAAAGGCAAACTGCCATGTGAGACGATTTCGGCGGAGTACGACTTAGAGTACGGCACATCGGTGATCGAAATGCACAAAGACGCGATCAAGCCGGGTCAAAAAGTGGTGCTGGTCGATGATCTGATCGCTACGGGAGGCACGATCGAGGCGAGCGTCAGGCTCGTGGAGCAGTTGGGCGGAGAAGTGGTGAAAATCCTGTTTTTGATGGAGTTAAAGGGATTGAAAGGAAGAGACAGGCTAAACGGTTACGATGTGGCGTCTATTATTTCATACGACGGAAAATAGTGTGAAAAATACATCTAAGGCAGCAAAAAACACTGCCTAAGAAGTATTAAGTTTCACACAAGAAAAACGCAAAAGCGGCGTTTTTCATACCTATTTGAGCCGCCAAAGGCGGCATGGAGATTAGTGTGAAGAGAAGTAAGATTCCGCAAAACCAGAAAAAATGGCAGCATCAGCCCGGAATAGGAGGATAGTGTGAAAAATCAGCTTGATAGCTGATTTTATCACACGGCTATTTGTGCCGAGAACGTCACAAATAAGCCCTGATCCGACAGGAGAAACTGCATTTGCAGATTTCTCCTGCGGTTCCTCGAACGTAAACGTTCTCGGAATGGAGATTAAAATGTTAGAAAAGTTATTTCATATAAAGGAAAATAATACGAGTATCAAGGTGGAGGTGATGGCGGGTATCACCACATTTATGACGATGGCTTATATATTGGCCGTCAATCCGTCCATGCTTGCAGTGGCAGGCATGGAAAAAGACGCGGTACTGATTGCGACGGCGCTGGCCTCCTTTATCGGTACGCTTGCGATGGCGCTGTTAGCCAATTATCCGTTTGCGCTCGCGCCGGGCATGGGCTTAAACGCCTATTTTGCCTACTCGGTGTGCCTGGGCATGGGATATAGCTGGAAGATTGCACTGCTCGCCGTGTTTGCGGAGGGATTGATCTTTATCGTGCTTTCTCTCACCAGAGTGCGGGAAGCCATCTTTAATGCGATACCGATCAATCTGAAAAAAGGCGTCAGTGTGGGAATCGGCCTTTTTATCGCATTTATCGGTCTGCAAAACGGCGGCATCGTAGTTTCAAACAGCTCGACGCTGGTGAGCTATATCGATTTTACCGCTAACTTTCGCACCGCCGGTATCTGCGCGCTGCTGGCCTTAATCGGCTTAATGGTTACGGCGATTCTTTATATTAAGAGAGTGAAAGGCTCGATTCTTTTTGGTATTCTTATCACATGGGTACTGGGGATGCTTTGCCAGGCAGTCGGGCTGTATGTGCCGGATGCCGATATGGGATTTAAGTCTCTCTACCCGGAATGGGGGATGCCCAATCTCGTTTCGATCAAAGAGACGTTCGGACAGTGCTTCCACGCCGATTTTTCGACGATTGAGATTTTTGATTTTATTGCAATCCTGCTGGCCTTTTTGTTTGTCGATATGTTTGATACACTGGGAACCCTAATCGGCGTGGCGACAAAAGCGGATATGCTTGATAAGAACGGGCGCCTGCCCCGCATCAAACAGGCGCTGCTTGCGGACGCTGTGGCGACTTCGGCCGGCGCGGTGCTCGGTACATCTACCACGACCACATTTGTAGAGAGCTCCTCCGGCGTGGCGGAGGGCGCGCGGACAGGGCTTGCTTCCGTGGTGACGGGACTGCTGTTTTTGGTTTCCATTTTCCTGTCGCCGATTTTTTGCTCTATCCCTAGCTTTGCCACGGCCCCGGCGTTGATTTTTGTCGGGTTTTTGATGATTTCCACCGTGACAAATATTGATTTTAGCGATCTGACGGAGGCGATTCCGGCATACTTATGCCTGCTGGCAATGCCGCTGATGTACAGCATATCCGAGGGCATCGCCATCGGTGTGATCTCCTATGTGATTATCAATCTTGTCTGCGGAAAGGCAAAGAAAATTACGCCGCTGATGTATGTGCTGGCAGTATTGTTTATCTGTAAATATATTTTCCTGTAAGACAGATTGTTTTTTGTGAGGCAACAAGCCTGTTCGTTTGAGCCGTAAGGCTGCGATGATAGAATAGAAATGATAAGAAATGTAGGGTATGGAGGTTGTCATACCCTACATTTTGTGATAAATGGAAATGGGCAAATTGGATTTGGAGGAAGAAGATGAATCTTAAGCTTGTGAGATTGACCGGTGAATATAAAGAACAGCTCTTTGAAATGCTGACAGAATGGAAGAATGATATTATAATAAATCACACAGATATGTCTCCGTGGAAAATATGGGCAAATGATTTTCACGATTTTGAGCATTACCTAAAAAATCTTGATACAAAGGAAGAAACGAAAAATGGCTGGGTTCCTGACACAACTTTGTTTTGTCTCGATAAAGATAGAAACATATTTGTAGGGGCTGTTAATATTCGCCATTATATAAATGATGCGCTATTAAAAACCGGCGGCCATATAGGCGACGGAATAAGGCCTAGTGAAAGAAGAAAAGGTTATGCGACAGCAATGCTTGCTTTGGCATTAGACGAGTGTAAAAAACTTGGTATGAACAAAGTCCTGCTCTGCTGTGACAAAACTAACATTGGCTCAGCAAAGGCGATCATGTATAATGGCGGAGTATTGGAAAATGAAGTAAAAGTGGAAGAGGATGGGCATATTGAGCAACGTTATTGGATTCAATTATAACGTAGAGGTCGTGTGATAAGAAATTATAGGTTATTAGCTGTTATAAAAATTTATGGTATAATACAGGAGACCGGCTATGAAAAGTCAAAAATTCCAGACTGATAAACAGACAGATTTAGTCCGGCAAATGCAAGCAGCTTACCCGGTGTAGACAGATAAAAGTAGCGGCCATATACTGTTGTTGAGTAGTAAGCTACAGGAGAAAATCAATCATTCTATTCCTTGCATTAGCCAATATGGTTATGAATATAGATATGTATTTATCAATAAAATTCAGGTTTGACAGCTTCCGTTAAGAAAGGTGAGCAATATGAATAAACAAAAAGAGTTTTTAGATTTCCTTCTGGAAAGATTCAAAATAGAAAGAGAGAAGTTTGATCGATCTGGTGTGTACGCATATACACAGCGTTTACTTGCCTATAACTCAAATAAGATGGAAGGAAGCACACTTACTGAAGAGCAGACAGCTTCTTTGTTTGATAATGGTACTCTGCCAAAATCGGATGACTATTATAGGGCAAAAGACGTTGAAGAAATGAATGGACACTTTCTTATGTTTAATAAGATGCTGGATACATTGGATGAGCCGTTATCACAAGAGTTAATAAAACAATTCCATTATGAATTAAAGTCTGGAGTGTTTGAGGATCGCGCGAATGGATATGCCATTGGTGATTATAAGCAGCGTCCTAATATGATTGGTATTTATCAGACTGTAAAGCCAGACGATGTTGCACAAGAGATGTACTTACTTATGGATTGGTATGGTGCACAGAAAATAAATATTTCTGTATTGGCTGAGTTTCATGCTAGATACGAAAGTATTCATCCTTTTCAAGATGGAAATGGCAGGACGGGCAGATTGATTCTTTTTAGAGAGAGTTTAAGGAATCGTATTGTCCCTATTGTAATTGAAGATGTGAATAGAAATGATTATCTGGAAGCCCTGAAAGAATTCAGAGAAGAAAAATCTGTGCGTAAGTTGATAAGTTTGTTTGAAAAAGAGCAACGTTTCTATTTAGAAAAGTGTGAATATTTTATGTAATGTCGGAAAAACTTGCTGTAAAGAAAAAACACTTGACACCACCTTTTTTTTATGCTATCCTATCAAAGGTTTTGAGCGAGAAATCAAAAAGAAACAGAAAGCCGGTGTTTTCTATGGAAGAGAAAGTAGAACAGGCCTATTTGTATGATTTTTACGGTGAGTTGTTAAACGAACACCAGAGAAAAATATACGAAGATTTTGTTTTTGGCGACCTCTCGCTTGGCGAGATCGCCGATGAAGAGGGAATCAGCCGCCAGGGAGTACATGATATGGTGAAGCGCTGTACGAAAGCTTTAGAGAGCTACGAAGAAAAGCTTCATCTGGTGAGCCGGTTTTTATCTGTCAGACAAAAGGTCGGGCAGATACAAGACCTTGCGAAAGATTTTCCCAAAACCCGTGACGAGACAGTTTTGACAGAGATTGGCGTACTCGCCAATCAGATCTTAGAGGATTTGTAGATGGCATTTGACAGTTTATCCGAAAAACTTCAAAATGTATTTAAGAACCTGCGCAGCAAGGGACGGCTGACCGAGAATGACGTAAAGGCCGCGTTAAGAGAGGTAAAGATGGCGCTTTTGGAGGCCGACGTCAATTTCAAAGTGGTAAAGCAGTTTGTCAAGGATGTGCAGGAGCGGGCGATCGGGCAGGACGTCATGAACGGGCTCAATCCCGGCCAGATGGTGATTAAGATCGTAAACGAAGAGATGATCCGGCTGATGGGAGCCGAGACGACCGAGATCGCCTTAAAGCCGGGCAAGGAACTGACCGTGATTATGATGGTCGGTTTACAGGGAGCCGGCAAGACGACCACGGCGGCAAAGATCGCCGGCAAGTTTAAAGCCAAAGGCAAAAAAGTATTGCTCGTTGCCTGTGACGTATACCGCCCCGCGGCGATCGAGCAGCTTCAGATCAACGGGGAAAAGCAGGGGGTTGAGGTATTTTCCATGGGCGATAAGAATAAGCCCCTGCATATCGCCAAAGCCGCGCTCGAACATGCGGCGAAGAACGACTGCAATATTGTTATCATCGATACGGCCGGACGTCTTCATATTGATGAGGACATGATGGCGGAGCTGACGGAGATCAAGGAAAACATTGCCGTGAGCCAGACCGTTTTGGTGGTGGATTCCATGACCGGACAGGATGCCGTCAATGTTGCCAGCACATTCGATGAAAAAATCGGCGTCGACGGCGTCGTGCTCACCAAGTTGGACGGAGACACCCGCGGCGGTGCGGCGCTCTCCATACGGGCGGTGACCGGCAAACCGATTCTCTATGCCGGTATGGGAGAAAAGCTCTCCGATCTGGAACAGTTTTATCCTGACCGCATGGCTTCGCGTATCCTTGGCATGGGAGACGTCTTAACCCTGATCGAGAAAGCGCAGGAAGAGCTGGATGAGGAAAAAGCCAAAAAGCTCGAAGAGAAGATGCGCAAAAATGAATTTGACTTTGAGATGTATTTGGAGTCGATGGGCCAGATGAAAAAGATGGGCGGGCTTTCCAGTATTATGAGCATGATACCGGGGCTCGGCGGGGGCAAGATGCCCGAGATTGACGAGGGCGCGGCGGAGAAAAATATGGCGCGCACCGAGGCGATCATATACTCTATGACCCAGGAGGAGAGACAAAATCCGTCCCTGTTAAATCCGAGCAGGAAACGCAGAATCGCGGAGGGCGCCGGCGTGGATATCGCCGAGGTGAACCGGTTAGTCAAGCAGTTTGAGCAGGCGAGAAAGATGATGAAGCAGATGCCGGGGATGATGAAACAAAAAGGTAGAAGAGGAATGTTTCAAGGACTTCCTTTTTAATACAACAAAACAAACGCTTTAAGGAGGTGAAAACAATGGCAGTAAAAATCAGATTGAGAAGAATGGGACAGAAAAAGGCTCCTTTTTATAGAATCGTAGTAGCAGATTCCCGCTCTCCGAGAGATGGAAGATGTATCGAAGAGATTGGAACCTATGATCCGAATAAAGAGCCGAGTGAGTATCATGTCAATGAGGAGTTAGCTAAGAAATGGTTAGCTAACGGTGCTCAGCCAACGGATACCGTTGCGAAAATTTTCAAAAAAGCCGGTATCGAGAAATAGGACGAGTGAGGTGGACCCTATGAAAGAGTTAGTGGAAGTAATTGCCAAATCATTAGTCGATTGCCCAAACGAGGTTGTGGTGACACAGACCGAGAACGATAAGTCCATTGTACTGGAGCTGCGCGTGGCGCAGTCCGATATGGGCAAGGTGATCGGCAAACAGGGCCGCATTGCTAAGGCAATCCGTTCTGTTGTTAAGGCGGCTGCCTCTAAGGAAGAAAAGAAAGTTATTGTTGAGATTATGCAGTGACATGTGGGCTATCGTTTGGATAGCCCTTTTTACATTTGTGTATGGAGGAAGCAGTGGAAGATTTATTGCAGGTAGGCGTGATTACCTCGACGCACGGGATACGCGGGGAGGTAAAAGTATTTCCGACGACAGATGACGCCGGGCGCTTTAAGAAGTTAAAACAGGTTATTTTGGATACGGGAAAAGAAAAAATGGACCTTGAGATCGCAGGAGTCAAGTTTTTCAAAAACATGGTGATTCTGAAGTTTCAGGGAATTGACGATATCAATGAAGTACAAAAATATTGTAAAATGGGTCTCTTTGTCACAAGGGAAAACGCGGTCAAGCTAAAAAAGGACGAGTATTTCATCGCGGATTTAATCGGGCTGTCCGTGATTTCCGATGAGGAGGAGGACCTTGGAATGATAAAGGATGTGCTGCAGACCGGGGCCAACGATGTCTATGTGGTGACGATGCCGGACGGAGGAGAGCTGCTGATTCCGGCGATCAGACAGTGTATCAAAGAGGTGGACATTGCGGGCGGCAGAGTCGTCGTGCACTTGCTCGAGGGCCTGCGGGAGATCAATCGCAAATAGTGCCGGCGGCAGAATGGGTGTGGGAACATATGAACTTTCATATTTTGACATTATTTCCCGAGATGGTGGCGGAGGGATTGTCCGCCAGCATTATCGGCAGGGCGGAAAAAAAGGGGCTGTTGACTATCCATACGGTCAATATCAGAGATTTTACGCTCGACAAGCATAAAAAAGTAGACGATTACCCCTACGGCGGCGGCGCAGGGATGCTGATGCAGGCGCAGCCGGTATATGACGCCTGGGAATCTCTGACAGAGCGCATAGGGCATAGGCCGCGCACGGTTTACCTGACGCCGCAGGGGCGGGTATTCAACCAGGAGATGGCGAAAGAGCTTGCGGCGGAGGAAGACCTGATCTTTCTCTGCGGCCACTATGAGGGGATCGACGAGCGTGCCTTAGAGGAGATTGTGACGGACTGCGTCTCGATCGGCGACTATGTGCTGACGGGGGGCGAGCTTCCGGCGATGGTGATGATAGATGCCATATCCCGCATGGTGCCCGGCGTATTGAGCAATGAGGAATCCGGCGCGGCGGAGTCTTTTGAAGGATGTCTGCTGGAGTATCCCCAATACAGCAGGCCCGAAGAGTGGAGAGGGAAACGTGTGCCCGCCGTACTTTTGTCCGGCAACCATCAGAAAGTGGATGAATGGCGCAGACAGCAGGCCATTTTAAGAACGGCAAAGCGCCGGCCGGACCTTTTGGCGCGGGCAGATCTCGCGGAAAAAGAAATCAAGTGGCTGAGAGAATATCAGAAAGAAAACGGGAAATCATAATGGCAAAAAACAAGTATTATGCGGTGCGGGTGGGAAAGACGCCGGGCGTCTATCTGACCTGGGAAGAGTGCAGAAGACAGGTGAGCGGGTATCCGGGAGCCGTCTACAAAAGCTTTCCCACACGGCAGGAGGCGGAAGGCTTTATGACAGGAAACGGTATGGCCAAAGCTTCTGCGGCAGGGAAAAAGCTTACGGGAGAGGAGACAGAAGGGCTGCCGGAAATCTATGCGTTTGTGGACGGCTCGTACCAGGCACAGACGAAAGTATACGGGTATGGCGGTTTTTTGATGCATCACGGTCAAAAAGAGATTTTGCAGGGAGCGGGAACCGATGCGGAGATGGCGGCGATGCGCAATGTGGCAGGGGAAGTGCTCGGGAGCATGGCGGCAATCCAAAAGGCAGTGGAGCTTGGACTGCCGGAAATCACCATTTTTTATGATTATATGGGAATCCAGATGTGGGCAGAAGGCGGCTGGAAACGCAATAAAGCGGGCACTGCGGCGTACTACGAATATGTGCAGTCGGTGCGCGGCAAAATTCGCATCCACTTTGTAAAAGTCAAGGGGCACTCGGGCGTGGAGGGAAACGAGGAGGCCGACCGCCTGGCAAAAGAAGCGGTAGGCAACTGAGCGCAGATTCGTAACGATTCCGCCTTCGGCTTCATAGTTACGGAATCCGGCTCATTTAAAGTTTGTCTTCG
>CANONN010000039.1 GCA_947567625.1 uncultured Roseburia sp.
CACATAACCCGGGAGCGGGTTATGCTGGGAAGCTTGCTAAAGTGAAAGCAAAGCTTGCAGAGGAAGGAATTGCAAAAAACTCGGAGATCTGTATGAAGTTTTGAAGGTACGAATCTAAAAAAGTATGTGAAAGTGATAACAAATTTTTACAGAAATAATATGAATAAAAACGAAGATGACGTACATATGGCGTCATTTTGTTTCATATAATATCATTGTAAGTATCACAGGAAAGCCTACGCGAAGATGGTATTCGTGCAATTTCATTATGGCGACTTAGCCAAGTGGTAAGGCATGGGACTGCAACTCCCTGATCGTCGGTTCAAATCCGTCAGTCGCCTCTGAGAACCTTGAAAATTATTTTCAAGGTTTTTTTGTGTTCGCAAAAAAGATTACAAATCACTGCAACTGCATCTGGGGAGCAAGTGGTCTGATTGACATATAGACTTTTGCAAAAAAAAGAGATATGATAAAAATGCAGGTAAATTTCAAAATATCATGGCAGCGCTTTTTACCGACATATATTAAAGTGTAATCAATATATACATTTCATGTGAGGTAGCAAAAGTGGAAAAGAAAAACAAATATTTTTATATAGGATTAATAGCTTCCACATTGATGATCGTATGCTTTGTAGCGTTTTTATATATCAGACAGTTAAATCGTACTATATCAGATAATATTATAAACTCTATCCGTGAGATTGCAGAACATGATAAAGCAACCATACAGGCTTATATTGAAAGCTGTTGGGAAGATCTCTATGAGATGGAACAGCGGCTTGTGAGCGATGATTTTGATACCATATCAGAGCTTCAGACAAGAATGGAACTGGAATGTACCACCAGCGGATTTACACATCTCTATTTGTTGGCGGAGGATGGAGCCGTATATACCGAGCAGCATATGAAGTATTTTCCCGGGGAAGCTTCGGCGGAAGGGGAACCGGATTTCCTTGTTTATTTTGAAAGCGGTGCACAGCATGTAGTCGCGCGGTTTGATGAAAACCTTCAGGATGACCATCAGTTGGAAGATAGTATTCTCTACGGAGTGAGAATAGACGATCTGACCGTGAATGGTGTCCATATGCTGGCGATCATCGGAATCAGCGACCGAACCTCCATACGCGATAAGATGGTCATTGACAGCTTTCATAAAAATGGCGAAAGCCGCGGCCACAGTGCGATCGTTGATATAGAGGGGAACTATATTGTAGATATCAATAAAGAGATTTACCGCAATAAAAGAAATAATCTTTTTGAACATTTGACAGAATCTGCTGTCTCTGAACTTACAAACGAAGAGGTTGCACAAAAGTTACATAACTCGGAAACATTTGCTTTTTATCATAGGCATGTCGGGGAAAAAGACCAGGAGTTGTTTTATTTTATACCCTTTGGGGAAGAAATTGATTTATATTTTCTCATGTCCATAAACGACGCTGTTTTTATGGAACAGTCGAGAACCTTTGTGGCGATGAGTATGATTATGCTGGTGATCAGTATGCTGGCAGTCGTCGTGATGCTGTTGATCGTGATGAACTATCAGAGTAAGACGATAAGGGCTTCGGAAAAGGCAAGATCTCAAAAAGAATTTCTTTCCAATATGAGCCACGAAATACGCACACCGCTCAATGGACTGATCGGAATCAACCATTTAATAATGGCCAATATTGATGATGAGAAACAGAAACCGCAGATCAAAGAGTGGCTGAAAAAGGCGCATAGCACGGCCAATTATCTTTTGTCTTTGGTCAATGACATATTGGATATGTCAAAGCTGCAGGCGGGAAAGGTGGATATAATCAAGGAACCCCTGTCGGTGGAGGCGCTTGTGGACGAAGTCGCAGCCATGCAGGCAGATCAGATTAAAAACCGCGGGGTGGAGTTTGTTGTGGAAAAGGATATCACGGAACCTTATATCGAAGGTGATGTGACCCGGATTAAGCAAATCTTAATGAACATTGTCGGCAACGCAGCAAAGTTCACACCCAGCGGCAAATATATTAAATTTTCGGTTGCCCAGGAAAAAATGGACGAACGGCACGTCATAACTCTTTTTCGCTGTGAGGACGCCGGTATCGGTATGTCAAAGGAATACATAAGCGAGATATTTGATACGTTTAGCCAGGAGAGAAACAGAAATACAAGTGGAATCAAAGGAACAGGACTTGGTATGGCGATCAGCAAACTGCTGGCGCTTGCGATGGGCGGCGATATCAACGTCGAGAGTGAGCTTAATGTCGGGAGTACCTTTACGCTTGCGATTCCCGCTCTTATTGTAAAAGAAGTGCCCGATTATTTGTCCGAAACAGGAGCAACGATTGACCACGAGCATGATATCACGGATACCGCGGGGGTAAAAAAGCCGGTTAAAATTTTGGTGGCCGAAGATGTGGAGCTAAATGCCGAGATTTTGCTGGAGATTCTTTCCATGGAAGGTTTTGAGGCCGAACACGCACAAAACGGGAAAGAGGCGTTGGATATCTTTGCGAAATCTGAGCTTGGTGAGTTCGACGTCATTCTTATGGATATGCAGATGCCCGAGATGGACGGATGTACGGCGTCAAAAGAGATTCGCAAATTAGAAAGAGAGGATGCAAAGTCAGTCCAGATTTTTGCCTGTACGGCGAATACATTTCAGGAGGATAGAGACTTGGCGCTCGCCAGCGGCATGAATGATTTTTTGACAAAACCGATTGATGTAAAAATTCTATTGAAAAAAATAGCGCAGAATGTATGAAAGTAACAATATTGATGTAAAGATTCAATTGAAAAAATAGCGCAGAATGTATGAAAGTAACAATATTGATGTAAAGATTCATTTAAAAAAATGCAGAATGTATGATTGTAACAATATGGAAGCACGATAGAAATACGATAGATAATGAAAAAGCTGTTGTCATGACCAAACGTAGTGACGGCAGCTTTTTCAATTTATGTATTGACAGAAGGCAGTTGCTGTGCAATAATTACTATATCAGAAGTAGTACGACAGACGTAGTAAATTTGGGAGGGAGTGATTGCTTGCTGAGCAGTGATGTGATGAGGGGGTACAATGAATTAATGATTCTGTCATTACTGCGAAAACAGGATTCTTACGGTTACGAAATCTCCAGGCAGATCAAGGAGCTGTCAGATGAAAAATATGTGATGAAAGAGACGACATTATACTCAGCCTTTACGCGCTTAGAGCGAATGAGTTACATTGAAGCCTATTACGGTGAAAAGACGAACGGGAAGCGCAGGACATATTATCATATCACACCGGAGGGAGATCAGTTTTACCGTGAGAAATGTGACGAGTGGGAGTTAGTAAAGGAAATTGTGAATCGTTTTGTATCAGAAAGGAAACTGTAATCGTTATGGAGACAATCTTATCATACTTGGATAATATGTTTTTGAATTTCCCAAAGACGGAAAAGGTGTCAAAGATCAAGGAAGAACTGGCGCTGATGATGGAAGACAAATACAATGAGCTTTTGGCCGAGGGCAAAAAGCAAAACGAAGCGATCGGGATTGTGATCTCAGAATTCGGTGATCTCAAAGAGCTCCAAGAAGAATTGGGAGCAGAGCAGCCCGAGAGCGGAGCCGGTGCGTCCCGGGAGGAGAAAACGCCAGACTACAAAGGAGGCACCAAAAAGCAGAAGATCAATATTCGCCATTTGAACAGAGAAAATGTAGACAATTACCGCGAGACGATGACAATAGGTGCAAAAGGTATCTCAATCGGCGTCATGTTATGTATTGGCAGCCCGACCTTTTTGCTAATTTTCGCTATATTGGATGAAATAAGTCAAAAGGAATTTTCGGACATCTTCTATATTGTCGGAGGTGTGGTTCCGCTGCTGCTCATGGTCGGTATAGCGGTCGCACTGTTTATCACATACGGTTCTAAGATGGAGCAATATGAATATTTGAAAAAAGAACCTTTTGAAGTGGACGAGGGTTATCTGATGGAGCTGGAGAAAATAAAGGAGAGCGAAAAGAAACTTGGGATGAAGAAAATCACAGTCGGTGTCGTGATCTGTATTTTTTCTGTGATACCCCTGCTGGTGGGCGCCTGCATAGACGATGCGCTTGTGCTTGGCGGTGTGATTGTCCTCTTGCTGTTGATTGCCATAGCGGTTCGGTTATTCATCGTCGGCGGGACGCAGATCGAGTGTATGAAAGTCCTGTTTCAGGAGGAAGAGTTCACGGCCGCCGCGAAGAAAAACAACAAGCTGATCGATGCGATCGCCGGTGTTTATTGGCCGATTGCGGTGGCGGTGTATCTGATTTGGAGCTTCGTGACAAACGGATGGGGCTATACCTGGATTATTTGGCCGGTTGCGGGAATTATATTCGGCGCTTTGGCGGTGATCATCGGAATCGTAGAGAAATACATGGAAACCAGGTCAATTGTGTAGTGGGAGTAAAACGAAAGCAGGGCTGTCGCCGGAAGTCGACAGCCCGTTTGCTTTGTCTCCCCGTTTCATTGCTTACAGACGGATATCTACAGGGGTATAGTAGATACGCTGTTCATCCGGGGTTTGTTCAGATGTATGGTCGGAATCATCCGATGCAGAGGATACGGAGGATTCTTTTTTGCTGTCAGCATCCGACGTTTGGTCAGCCTGTACGTCAGCTTTGACCTTATCGGACTTATCGTCATTTTTTGCTTCCCGGTCATCTTTGGCTGCCTGGGATAGCGTTTTGTTGGCTTTGCCAAGCGTATTGATCTGTGAGGCTGTGGCGTTTGCGGCTGTCTCGTTGGCCTTGGCAAGTTCCTCCTCCTTGCGCTGTGTATTGACGCCTCGCGCTTGATCCTGTGCGATTTCGGAAGACAAGACGCGTGCCCTGTGCTCGGTTTTGGCTGCGACGCTGCCCTGTACGCACGCCTGGCCGACCGCGCTGTCGGCGGAGATCATGGCTTGCATACTGGCTTGTGACATACCCGCCTGTGCGTTGGTCTGTGCGTCTTGCGTATTCTGCTGATTTTTGGCCGCGGCGTCCGCCGAGGCTTCCTTTTCGCGCTGTCTCTCTCTTTTGAGTTCCATCTGATGCTGCCGGAGCTGGTTGTTAAGATCATTGATTTCCTTTTGAATTTCCTGGCGCTTTTTCATTTTTTCTTCCATCGTCAGCGCTTCGTCGGAAGAAAGTTCCTGAAGTTTCTTTTGTGCGTTGGCAATCTGATTTTGCAGGTTCCTGCTCACTGCATCTGTCTCTTGGTTCATTCCAGGCTGTCCTGCCTGTGCGGGCATACTGCCGAATCCGTCAATTTTCATAGAATCGTTCCTTTCTCTCGCCTGTATATATAGCGCATATATTATGCCACGGGCGCAAACTGTATACGGTAACTGTTTTCTATTTATTATATCGGCTGCCGTCGGTCCTTCGTAAAGTGAAATGTCACGAGAGGGCATAAAACTGTTGTAAAACAAAATTAAAAAATTTACCGTTTGCTTGCAACAAAAACGACGTTTTTTTACACTATATAAGTAGTGAAAGGGAAAACGGCTTTTCTCAATTTAAAGTATACATAAGCGCCATCAAGAGAAGAGCGGTCTGTACCCGAAGCGAGTGAGGGAATAAGTGCACCTATTTTGACACGAAAGAAAGGGAACGCCAATGGATTATGATCTTCAACTGGTAAAGGCGGCAAAGCGCGGGGACACAGACGCTTTTGCGGCGCTGTACGGCACGGTCTATCAGGATATGTACCGGTTTGCGCTCTATATGCTCTGTCACCCGGCGGACGCGGAAGACGCAGTCAGCGAGACGGTGATGGAAGCATTTGCCGGCATAAAAAAGCTAAAAACGGACGAGTTATTCAAAAACTGGATATTTAAGATTTTGTCAAACCGCTGCAAGGCAAAGCTGCGCGAGTACTGCAAAAAAAACGAGGAATTGACAGAAGCGGTATTGGAGGACGCAAATTGCAGAGAGGACGGGCCGGAGGAAGCGGCGCTCTGCCGGCAAATGTTTTTTTCGCTGGAACAGGAGGAGCGCATGATCATAGGTCTCCATCTGTTTTGCGGTTACAAGAGCAGAGAGATCGCAGAGTTTTTGCATATAAATGAAAATACGCTGCGCTCGAAAGAAAGCCGGGCAATCCGAAAACTGGGTGAGAATCTGCGGGTATAGCGGTCACATAATCAGAGAGGGAGGAATCTATGACAGAACAGGAAATATTGGAAAAAATCAAAAATTCTGCGCGTGATATTGAGATACCGGACAGCTTAGAGCCGGAAGCGGTCAAAGAGAGACTCGAGCAGGCAAAGCGGCGACAGCAGGCAAAACGCGCGAAAACGAGGCGAATCGGCGGCATCACGGCGGCAGCGGCCTGTCTCATGCTCGCCTATACAGCGCATGTGTTTGTGTTTTCTTCGGGTGACAGGCAGGCGGATGGCTATGCGGACAAGGCGCAGATGCAGACAGATCACAGCGGCAACGTGGCGCAGCAGGAGGAAGCCCGGCCCACGGAAACTTATTCCACAGAGGAGGAGGCGGGGGAGACGGCGGATAGCGTTCTTGCCGCAGAACCAAAGCGCGATGCCGGAGAACTGTATACTGTGGCAAAGAACTACGGTGAAGTCTACGACGCGTTAAGCGATTTCGAGAGAAACCAGAAATATTACGAGGAAGACTTGTTGAATGGGATGGAACAATCCTCCGGCGGCGGTATCGTCGATATGATCAGGTCGGAAGCAGGTGTGGACACTGCGGGAAGCGTCAAGGAGGCTCCTGCGGAAATGGAGGATACCGCGAAAGCGGGCTATTCTACCACGAATCTCCAGACCGAAGGTGTGGACGAAAGCGATATCATAAAAAATGACGGAAGATATATCTACACGGTAGACGACGGGCAGGTCAATATCGTCGACACCGGTGCAGATGCCATGAAGTTAGCGGGAACGATAGTATTACAGCAGCAAACCGCCGCGGACAGAATACAGGAAATGTATATTGATGGAGACACGTTAAACCTCATTGTCGAGCGTGAGGAGACATCACTGTCAAAGAGAGAGAACGATGAGGGGGCCGGGACGCAGGAGCCGATGGGAACAGATGCAGGCACTGTGTATAAAAGCAATGGCAATGGGCTGCTGCCGCTCGAAAACGAGAAAAAGGCGGACTATGAAGTCTTTTTTACAGAGACCCAAACGGTGACAGAGGTGCTCACTTATGATATCGCGGATCGCAGTGCGCCAAAACTCATCGGCAGCGTAGAGCAGCAGGGGTATTACAAGACGTCGCGCAAGATTGGCCAGGTCGTCTATCTGTTTACCAGCACGATGGTTTCACGTCCCACGATGCAGCGGAGTACGGCGATCATGGAGAAGAGCGCCGGCGGGTGGATTCCTTTGGTAAACGGCGAACCGGTGGCGGCAGATTGTATCTATCTTCCCAGAGAAAGCGGCGATCAGGGGCTTTTGGTGACCTCGGTGAACATCGGCCAACCGGACAAAATTGTTGACCATACGCTGATTTTGAGCAGTTACGCGGACACCTATGTCAGCGCCGACGCGCTGTATCTGTATTATGCGTCCTACGAAGCCGACAATTGCAATACACAGATTGCGAAGTTTTCTTTAAAAGACGGCCAGATGAATGCAGTGGGCGCCGCGTCGGTCAAAGGAATGGTCAATGATACCTTTGCGATTCATGAGAGCAGCGGAAAGCTGCGCGTTTTGACGACGGATTATTCGGGGATGGAAGAAAGCAATGCGCTCTATCTGCTGGATGAGAAGCTTTCCCTGACGGGGAAACTGGAGGGCATTGCCAAGGGCGAGCAGATCTATGCGGCGCGCTATCTGGGAAATATGGCGTATTTTGTTACATACCGCAATACAGACCCGCTGTTTGCCGTTGATCTGACGGATGAAACCAACCCTGTGATACGTTCGGAGCTAAAAATTACGGGATTTTCCGAATACCTGCACTTCTGGGGAGAAGACAAACTGCTGGGCATCGGCTACGAAACCGACCCGGACAGCGGCAGCAGGAAAGGCATTAAGATCAGCATGTTTGATATCTCGAATCCGTCCGAGCTTACCACACTCGGCACCTGTGTGATCGCGGAGGCCGATTACAGTCCGGCGCTTTACAATTACAAGTGTGTGCTTGTGGACGCCAGGGAAAATCTTATCGGTCTGGCGATGGAGAACTACGGGGAGAAAAGGCGGAGTTATTACAGCGTATTTCAGTGGAGAGACGGCAAATTCCATGAGATTATGACGGAAGCAGTCGGGGAGGACGGCAATCTGGAAGATTACCGCGGTATTTATATCGGGCAGCAGTTTTTTATCGCGGCCCCGGATGAGATCATATCCTATGACAGGGCGGATGAGTACCGAATGAAAGAGAAATTGACGCTCTGATGAACACAGCGGGAATAAAAGAGAAATGGAAGCTCTGATAAACACAGCGGGAATGAAAGAGAAATGGAAGCTCTGATAAACACAGCGGCCAAGTACGGCAGCGACTGAAAAGAAGCAGAATGTTTTTGCATAAAAGCAGAGACATTCTGCTTTTTGTTCAAAAATTGCTTATAATTATTGCAAAACATGAAAAAAAGATTTTAGAAGTCAGAAATCTATGTTATAATGTATTACAGTATAAAAGCCTCCGGCAGACGGGAACGGTTTTGTGATTTTTTGGGAGGAGATGTTTTTGAAAGAATTGGTATTGACAGATTTGATTGATGTCGGCATATTGCAGCAAATTCAGGACGGGTTTTCGGATTTTACCGGAATGGCCGCGCTGACGGCCGACGCCCAGGGTGTGGCTGTGACGGAGGGAAGCAGATTTACAGATTTTTGTATGGAACTCACCAGAAAGTCTCCCCTTGGCTGCAAACGATGTGAGCAGTGCGATAAAAACGGCGCGCTGGAAACTCTACGGACAAAACAGGTTTCCATCTATGACTGCCATGCCGGCTTGGTGGATTTCGCGGCGCCGATTATGGTGGAAGGCAAATTTATCGGCAGTTTTATCGGCGGTCAGGTGAGAACACACGAGCTGGACGAAGAAAAAATGAAAGCCATCGCGGCGGAGCTCAAGATTGATGAGAATATTTATCTGGAGGCATTAAAACAGGTGCGCATATTGGACCGCAAAGTCGTAGAGAAGACAGCGGCTTTTTTGGCGGAGATCGCTAAAATATTGTCCGAGATGGCGTATCGCAACTATACCGCGATCGAGAACAGCCGTAAGATGGAACGGGCGGCCCGTTCCCAGACAGCCTATATTATGAAAATGGGCCTCAATATGGAAAAAAGCATGAGCGGCTGGAACGAATCGATTGGCAGAGCGTTGGAGAGCGGCAATCCAAGCGAGATGTACCGCACGTTAAAGGCGCTGCGCGGACAGAGCATGGGGCTGCTCTGCACAGTGGAGGATACGATCGAGTATGTGCGCATGTCTGACGGCAAAGTAGAGCTGATGGAGGGAGAATATGAGATTCGCGATCTGATCGATCAGATGGTTGGCAGCGCGCGGGCACAGGTGGACGGAGAGAAGGTCGTGATAGAGGCACATATTGAGCAGAACGTGCCGCGCGTGCTGATGGGGGATTCCGGCAGAATCGGTCAGATCGTCTACAAGCTGTTGCAGAACAGTTTACAATTTACCAAACAGGGATGGGTAAAGGTTTTTGTATCCAGTGAAAAGATATCATATTCAACGTGGATTACGATTGAAATTCGTGACAATGGCGTGGGTATGACCAAAGAGCAGCTGGAGAGTTCGAGGGCGAGCCTTAACAAGAAGAATGTAGATATCTTTGACGACGAGGGCATGATTGAGAAAGGCTTTTCGGTTCTGGGTGTTTTGGTGCGCAAGATGGCCGGAACGATAGACGTGGAGAGTGAGCCGGAAAAGGGCACATCCTGCGTGTTACGACTCCCGCAGCTTGAGGCAGGAGGTGAGGGAAATGGCATTTGACTATAAAATCTATATGACAGCCGTGGAACGTTTTCTGCTGCTGACGGAGCGGATAGAGAGCGTGGAGGCGCCGGAGGTGGAAGGCGCGCTCACAGATATCTGTCGGTTTTTGAGGATCGGGCGTGTGGAAGCCAGCTTTTACGATATGCTTTCGGACGGTATCGGGGAGGAAGAGCAGATTGTGCAGTATTCCCTGCGGCAGGGGGAATACGACGAGGCCAACGTCATCACGATCAAAGAAGTGGTTGGCGAGGGCGATACCATATATTACCGCTTTTATCCCAAGAATGGAGAGACAAGCTGGACCGGGGTCGAGCTGGATAAGATTGCGGTTCTCGAGAAGATGCTGTTTCGCTTTAATCAGCGCGTCAGACTCATGCATCTGTCGGAGGAGATGAAGCTGCGGGATCATCAGATTCCCGTCTGGAATATTACTTATTTTGTGAGGCTGGCTGAACGGCAGATCAGAGAACAGCAGATTGGCCGGTATGTTGCCTGTTCATTCAATATGAAGCGTTTTGCCACAGTCAACCGTGTCTTGGGACGGGACAACGGCACGAAGGTGATGCTGACCTTTGTCAAAAATCTGGAGGACGAATTGACCCAGGAGGAGTGTGTCTGCCGTGTCGGGGGAGATAATTTTCTGGCGTTGTTCTATAAAGAAAAGCTGGATTTTGTCATGGAGTATTTACAGGGCATGGATATTTTCTATGATGAAAGTGAGAGCAAAAAGATCTGTGTCAGTGCGATCGCCGGATACTATGTGATACCGGACAATGACGCCGTCCGCCTGCCCAATGATATCATGGACAAGACGGCCTCGGCATTAAAAATGGCGAGAACGGCGATGAAAGCCCCATATGTCTTTTACAATGAAGCGCTGATGGAGCGGATTGACAGAATTAAGCAGGTGGAGGCCAATTTTCAAAAGGCGCTGGATGAGCAGGAATTTATGGTATATTATCAGCCGAAGGTCGACCTGAAAGAATACCGGCTGGTAGGGGCGGAGGCTCTTTGCCGCTGGATGAAAGACGGCAGAGTGCTCTCGCCGGACAATTTTATTCCGGTGTTGGAGCAGGATAACGCGATCTGTGAACTGGACTTTTATGTGTTGGAGCATGTGTGCAAAGACATGCGCCGCTGGATGGAGGACGGAAAAGAGATGGTGCGGGTTTCCGTCAACCTCTCCAGACGCCATCTGGATGATACGGATTTACTGGACCATATTTTTTCAATCATTGATGCCTACCGCATCCCGCATCAGTATCTGGAGATCGAGCTGACGGAGACGACCACGGATGTTGAGTTTAAGGACTTAAAGCGCATTGTGGGCGGTCTGCAAATGAGAGGGATTCGCACGTCGGTGGATGATTTCGGCGTCGGCTATTCTTCGCTCAATCTGATCGAGGAGATGTCCTGGAATGTGCTCAAGGTTGACAAAAGCTTCCTGCCGCAGAAGGAGGGCGGGGATGCCAGAAAGTTTGTAATGTTTCAGCATATTATCGCGCTGGCACAGAACCTTGGACTCGAATGTATCGCGGAGGGCGTCGAGAATCTTGAGCAGGTGCGCATATTAAAAGAAAACAATTGCTTTCTGGCACAGGGCTTTTATTTTGACCGACCGCTGCCGGTGGAGGAGTTTGAAAAACGGATGCAGATGGTGGGAAAAGCATAATAATCACATGCCGCTTGTGCGGCGGAAAGAGGGAGTATGATAACGGATATTATTTCACTGAGACAAGAGGGTTCCATGGATTATGCCAGGCTCTGTATGTATATTCAGGAGCCGAGCGATGAAGTGGGCTGGCAGGAGAAGCCGCTGATTTTGATTTGCCCGGGAGGGGGGTATGAATTTACCTGCGACCGCGAGGCGGAGCCGCTGGCGCTTCAGTTTATGGCGATGGGCTATCACGCGGCGGTGCTGCGCTATTCCTGTAAGCCGGCCGTTTATCCGACGGCGCTGACGGAGCTGGCCGCGGCCATGAAGATTCTGCACGAACATAAAAATGAGTGGCATATTACCAAGATCTTTGTGGAGGGCTGCTCGGCCGGAGCGCATCTGGCGGCAAGCCTGGGCGTTTTCTGGAAGGAAGAGTGGCTGGCGAAGGCCGTCGGCGCTGCAAATGACAGTCTAAGACCGGACGGCATGATTTTAAGCTATCCGGTGATCACTTCCGGTACATATGCCCACAGAGGTTCTTTTGAAAATCTGCTGGCAGGCCAGTACACGGAGGAAATGTTAGAGCGCATGTCCCTGGAAAAGCAGGTGAGTGCGGATACGCCGCAGACCTTTCTCTGGCATACCTACACGGACCCCGCGGTTCCGGTAGAAAACTCGCTGCTGCTGATCGGCGCTATGAAAAAGTATGATATCCCGGTGGAATTTCATATGTACCCCGTCGGGGGCCACGGCCTGGCTACCGCGGACCGGTACACGACGACGCCCGACGGGGAATGTCTGCAACCGCAATGCCAGAGCTGGCTGCCGCTGGCAAAGATATGGCTTTCCGACAGAGAATAAGTTTGGTTATGAGAACGTTACTTTCACAAATTTTTTCTTGCCGCGCTTTGCGATCAGTCCCTCCCCCGAAAATTGTTCCGGTGTGTAGACGGTCTTGATATCGGAAACTTTCACGTCGGCAACGGTGACACCGCCCTGCTCCACGGCGCGTCTGGCGTCGGAGCGGGAGGTCGCCAGCCCGGCACTCACCAGCAGAGCCATAATATCTATGGCGCCGTCCGTGAAATCGGCGTCCGTAAGCGCCACGGCCGGCATATTGGCGAGATTGCCGCCTCCCGCAAACAGTGCGTGGGAGGCTTCTTTGGCTTTTGCGGCCTCCTCCTCGCCGTGTACCAGTTTGGTAAGCTCAAACGCTAAGATTTCTTTGGCCTTATTTAACTCGGCTCCCTCCCAGCTTTCCATGGCGTCGATCTCTTCTAACGGGAGGAATGTCAGCATACGGATGCACTTTAACACGTCGTCATCGGCAACGTTTCTCCAGTACTGGAAGAAATCAAACGGCGAGGTTTTGGCCGGGTCAAGCCATACGGCGCCGGACTGGGTCTTACCCATCTTCTTGCCCTCGGAATTGAGCAGCAGATTTATCGTCATCGCGTAGGCGTCTTTACCGAGCTTTCTGCGAATCAGCTCCGTGCCGCCTAACATGTTACTCCACTGGTCGTCGCCGCCGAACTGCATGTTGCAGCCGTATTTTTGGAACAGGCAGTAGAAATCATAGCTCTGCATAATCATGTAGTTGAATTCCAGAAAGCTTAAGCCCTTTTCCATGCGCTGTTTGTAACATTCCGCGGTCAGCATGCGGTTGACGGAGAAGTGGGCGCCCACCTCGCGGAGTACCTCGATATAATTTAAGTCCATCAGCCAGTCGGCATTGTTTACCATCATCGCCTTTCCCTCAGAGAAGTCAATAAAACGGCTCATCTGCTGCTTGAAACAGTCGCAGTTGTGCTGGATGGTTTCTTTGGTCATCATCTGGCGCATATCGGTGCGGCCGGACGGGTCGCCGATCATCGCGGTTCCGCCGCCGATCAAGGCGATCGGCTTATTGCCGGCCATTTGCAGCCGCTTCATCAGGCACAAGGCCATAAAGTGGCCGACATGCAGACTGTCTGCGGTGGGGTCAAAGCCGATATAGAAAACGGCTTTTCCGTTGTTGATTAATTCCTTGATTTCTGTTTCGTCTGTCACCTGCGCGATCAGGCCGCGGGCAACTAATTCATCATAAACTGTCATAATAATCTTCATATCCTCCTGCATAAATATTGATAACCGAGTAGGGAAGAGCCAGCTTCCCCGGCTCGTCGCGCGCCCCGTGCGCCGCACAGCGGCATGTTTCCTCTGCGCGGGGCTGTGCAATCGAGTAGGAAAGATTTCCCCCCTACTCGCCGCGCGGGGTGCGTGCAGCAAAGCTGCTAATTTCCTTACGCACCCCTGTGCATAAAAAACCCCCGTCCTGCAAAGGACGAGGGGAGTTTGCTCGTGGTACCACCTTTATTCACAGACAACTCGCGCCGCCTGCCTTGGAAAGTGTCTGGCATCGCTGCATCAAACACTTTAGTGCCGATAACGCGCACCACTGCGTCACAGCCTACTGATAGAATGTGGGGCATCCCATGTTCGGTGTGCGGCTTGGGGAGGTATTCAAAATAAGGCTCCATGCACCTCTCATCAAACGGTAACTTTCTGTATGGAGCGGGTTATCTCTACTTATTCCCGTCACAGCCTTTGACCATGTAACTAACATATTACATATCATAATAAACGGCATAGGGCGCATTTGTCAAGTGTCATATCATATTTTTACTATGTCGAAATATAACAAACAAATTGAAAATGGTATGGATATGTGTTAGACTAAAACATAATTGGGCTTTAGGCGACCCGGAAATGAGGTGCTATGAATATACAGGCACAATGCTGCGGCATCATCCTGATGTTGTTTTTATTATTTTTTTATCGGCGTAAAAAGCAGGTAGGGCTTTTCACGGAACAGGTTTTTCAAAAAACGCTGTTGGTGACGATGGCCAGCGTGTTTTTGGACATACTTTCTATTGTAGCGATTACCCACAGAAGTGAAATGAAGCCGGTCCTGCTGGCATTTTTTTGTAAGTCATATATCGTATCCCTCGTATGGGTCGGCTATCTGGGGCTCATCTATGTGCTGATGGACTTATATGTGGAGAAAGTGTATCGCAAGGTGGTGCGGCAGTATACGGTATTGGCGGGGATTGCCTCGGTCATCATATTTTGTCTGCCCATCTACTATTATCAGAACGAACGAATCGTCTATACATACGGGCCCAGCGTCTTTACCACCTACGTGTGCGCGATGCTGTTTGTGTGCAACACCTTTTTTCATATGATACGTTACCGCAAAAGCGTCAATCCCATGCGCAGAAATGCGGTGCTGCTGTGGATGTCTGTATGGATAATCGCGGCGTTCATACAGTTTATGGATAACCGGCTGCTTTTGGTTGGATATGCCTGTGCGCTGGGGATTATGATCCTGTTTTTTACGCTGGAAAATCCTGACGCACTGCTTGACAGACAGATCGGATGCTTCAATTCCTACGCGCTGATCGAATATCTGAATCAATTATATGACAGACAGGAGGATTTCTCAATACTCTGGATTGCGCTTTCGCACCACAGGCTGTCGGAGACAGGAGTGTTGCAGACCAATAAGGTCAACCGTGAGATTTTTCATTACCTCAGCAAGCAGACGCGCGCCAAAATTTTCAAAAACGTCGACAAGGAACTGGTGTTGATCTTTCAGGACGAGAGCAAATTAAAATCGGCGCTCTTAAGTCTGGAAATGCGTTTTAAGAGTACATGGAAAGCCGGAGAAAATGATACGGTCCTGCTCAACGCTGTTTTTGTGGCCATGCCAAAAGGATTGCTTGCCAGAAATACGGAAGAGATTTTAAAGATACAGCGCGATTTTAAGAGCCAGGAACAGCTGACATACGACAAAGTACACTGGATTGATGACCAGTTTGTGGGGGAGGAACGCAGGAAAGAGGCCGTAAAGGAAATGATTGTTGCCGCGATCGAGCATGACCGCGTGGAGGTATTTTATCAGCCGATTTATTCTACGGCCAAAAAGAAGTTTGCCTCAGCCGAGGCCCTTGTCAGAATCATAGATGAGGAGGGAAAGATCGTCGCGCCCGGCGCCTTTATTGATGTGGCGGAGGAGACCGGACTCATTTTGCAGCTGGGGGAGATTGTTTTTGATAAAACGTGCCAGTTTATCAAGCGCAGGAAGCTGGGGGAAATCGGAATCGAATATATCGAGGTCAATTTGTCGGTGCTGCAATGCGAGAAGAAAGAGCTTGCGCAGATCTATAAAAAAATTATGGATAAGTATAAGCTGCCGCCCTCCTATATCAATCTGGAAATTACGGAGACGGCGTCCATTCAGACGAAACGGACCTTGCTGGAGAATATGCGCGTGTTGATCGGACAGGGAGTAACGTTTTCTCTCGACGATTTTGGCAGCGGACAGGCGAACCTGAATTATATCATCGACATGCCGGTCGAGATTGTGAAGCTGGATTTGAATATGACGCGGGCCTATTTCCAGAATGATAAGGCAAAGCTTGTGGTGCAGGCGACCGTGGACATGGTGCATGAGATGGGACTTCGCATCGTTGCCGAGGGTGTGGAGACGGAGGAACAGCTTAACGAGATGCAGCGGATTGGCGTCGATTATATTCAGGGCTATTATTTTTCCAAACCGCTGCCGCGGGAAGAATTTCTAAAATTTATCGGCAATCAGGGGAAATGATAAGAGGAAGAAACCTTTGATTTATAATAAGCGATCAGGAAACTCGTAAAAGTAATGAAACAACCTATAGAATAAGATGGAGGAATGACAGATGAGTGATTACAAGTTGAATACAAAATGCGTACAGGCCGGTTATCGACCGGGAAACGGTGAGCCAAGGCAGGTGCCGATCATCCAGTCGACCACGTTTCGCTATGAGACCAGCGAAGATATGGGCAAGCTGTTCGATCTGGAGGCGTCAGGGTATTTTTACACACGGCTGCAAAATCCGACCAACGATTATGTCGCGGCCAAGATTGCGGAGCTTGAGGGGGGCACGGCGGCGATGCTGACTTCATCCGGGCAGGCGGCCAACTTCTTTGCGCTGTTCAATATCTGCGAATGTGGCAGCCACATCGTGTCCTCGTCGTCGATCTATGGCGGGACATTTAACCTGATCTCTGTCACCATGGCAAAGATGGGGATTGATGTTACATTTGTGTCGCCGGACTGCACAAGAGAGGAGCTCTCCGCGGCGTTTCGTGAAAATACGCGCGCCGTATTCGGGGAGACGATTGCCAACCCGGCGCTCACGGTTTTAGACATTGAAAAATTTGCAGAAGCGGCTCACGCGCACGGCGTACCGCTGATTGTTGACAATACTTTTCCGACGCCGGTAAATTGCCGCCCAATCGAGTGGGGAGCGGACATTGTGACCCATTCTACCACGAAATATATGGACGGGCATGGCGCGGCAGTCGGTGGTGCGATTGTCGATTCCGGCAAGTTTAACTGGATGGCATACGCGGACAAGTTCCCGGGTCTTTGTACGCCGGACGAGTCCTACCACGGGATTACTTATGCGGAGAAGTTCGGCAAAGAGGGTGCTTTTATCACCAAATGTACCTCTCAGCTGATGCGTGATCTGGGCTGTATCCAGTCCCCGCAGAATGCATACCTGTTGAACCTTGGCCTCGAATCTCTGCACGTTCGTATGCCAAGGCATGTGGAAAACGGCCAGGCAGTTGCGGAGTTTTTACAGGGACATGAGAAAGTTTCCTTTGTAAATTACTCTGGTTTGGCGGGCGACCGATATTATGAGACCGCGAAAAAGTATCTGCCAAACGGCGGCTGCGGCGTGGTTTCGTTTGAGTTAAAAGGCGGCCGGGCTGCGGCTGAAACCTTTATGAAGCATCTGAAATTGGCCGCGATTGAGACACATGTGGCGGATGCGAGAACGTGCTGCCTGAATCCGGCGACTTCCACGCACCGCCAGATGAATGACGAGCAGCTGGCGGCTGCGGGTATCCCGGCGGGATTGATTCGTATCTCCTGCGGATTGGAGGATAAGGAGGATTTGATTGCCGATCTCGCGCAGGCGCTGGAGGCGATTAAATTAGGAAGTAAGGAGATTGATAACTGATGCATGAAATATGAGGATTTGGTGTTTAAAATACCTGTCGAATCATCGACATATCATGCAGATAGTCAATTTGTGATTGACCAGGGCTGGAGAGGTTTTTGCCGGAATCAGGGATAATATGGATAATCCGTATCATTTAATAAATGTTGAGGCGCAAGAAAGACTGGGGATTGCCGATATCATTTTACAATTCAAAAAAGATGGAAGATCATTAACGGCAAATGTGGATGTAAAGGCTACGGCCAATGACATTCCATCTGGGGGTAAGGGACCTAATATTACAAGTTTTAGCAGAATAAGATCTGCCTATGTGCAAGACCCCGATTATATGTTCATTGTTTTATCAATTAAGCATAAAGTATATGTCCAGCGAAATGAGATCACCAGGTTAATGGATGGCATCATGGAAATTGTAGATTATAATGCCTACGATTTAAAGTTTATCAGTGATGCTGATATCTATTATAATCCGGCACTTGGAACAGGGCAGATTCAGATTAAGGATATTCATTATGTTTCATTTCAATATAGGACAACGTGGGAGATGTGCAGACTGTTAGACAGCAAATACCTTCGCAGTTCCAGAAAAAGCATCGAAGATTTTTATAGAGAGGCTCAAAGAAATAAATGGATAAAGGAATAAGTGCAATTTGTGGTGATGCCGTTGAGGAATTACAGAAATTGGAAGATTGTAGTGTAGACCTTATCGTGACGGACCCTCCTTATAACTTGAATAAAGATTATGGCCTGAGACAGGATAAGTTAGAGTTTGAGGAATATCTTGACTTTAGCCGAATTTGGATGCGGGAAGCCAAAAGAGTCTTAAAATCTGATGGAACTATGTATATATTTATGGGGATGAGATACATTTCTTATATTTATTCTATCTTAGAGCAAGAAATGGGGATGACATTTAACAGTTGGATTACTTGGTTCTATACACAGGGAATCGGCAAAACAAAAGGGTATAGTCCAAGACATGATGACATACTTATGTTTACAAAAAATGCCAGAGATTTTTTGTTTAATTTAGATGCTGTACGAGTCCCGCAAAAATATTATCGCTCAGTTAATAATATGAGAGGAGCGAACCCGGGAAATGTTTGGGAGTTTTCTCATATGCATTATTGCAATAGAAATAGAAAGAAGCATCCAACCCAAAAGCCGGAGGGCTTGTACGAACGGATGATTCTGGCATCGAGCAAGGAAAATGATTTGGTTGTCGACCCATTTGTCGGGTCAGGAACATGTCTTAGGGTATGCCAGCAAACTAACAGAAGAGGAATTGGATTTGATATAAATCCAGATTATATTAATATGACGAGAGATCGTTTAAACGAGAAATTTGAAGGCTTTGACAGTATTGATGAGAAGATGAAACGATGTCCGAATGACTTGAATGACTCTCAAATTAGAATCGAATATATTGAAAACCATATAAAATGGTTTTTAAAGAACCATCCAGATGCCATTTATGATTTTTTGACGGAAGTGAAAGAAAAGTACTTGGCAAAGATGATCGAAAGCGGACAGACGTGGATATTCGATCAGTATGGAGTGATTGTTTGATCTTAACGAATTATATATTTGTGTTTATTGCAAGCCGCTTAAATTTCATTTATTGCACTTTTTTTGTATAAAAACCTTGTTTCTAATCCATACTTTTTTATGTAGAAATTACCAGAAAAGGCATTACGCTTTGCAGAAACTGGTAAAATAAAGAGAAAGAGGTAGAAACATGGTATTGACAGAAAAGGAAACCGCGGTGATCAAGGATTTACAGACCCAGGAGAAGAGCTGTATTGAAAAATATAAAAGATACAGCGAGGAAGCGAAAGACCCGGTATTAAAAGATTTGTTTATGGATCTCCACCATCATGAGCAGAAGCATTACGACTCACTGCAGCAGGTATTGACCGGCGCTGTGCCGAGCTGCAACTGCAACGACAGCGAGGGCAAAAACTACAATCCGACGGCGACCTACAAGGGCATGGACAACTCCGAGGATAAGAAGTTAGACTGCTTCCTGGCAACGGATTGTATCGGCACCGAGAAGCTTGTCTCTTCGGAGTACAACAAAGAAGTGTTCGCGTTCGGTGATTCTTCCATCCGTAAGCTGTTGGCGGACATTCAGGTGGAGGAGCAGAACCACGCCGAGATGATCTATAAATATAAAACCGTAAACGCAATGGCGTAAGCCGTCAAAAAGGCGCAATAGAGAGAGCAGGCAGAGTGAGGTCAGGTTAATAAGTGATTCTGCCTGCTTTTTCCTATGACAATCAAAATAAGAAAACGGCGCTTTATGTCTGCGCGCTGCAAAGCCATAATGGCTTACACAAAGTCGCTTATGCGCAAAAAGCAAATGCGAACGTCGTTCGCAATGCAGAAAAGGGGATTAGGATGCAAAAGAGAGTAGTGTTTTTGGATATTGACGGAACTACAGTGGACGTAAGAGGAAAGGTGCCGGAGTCGACCAAGGCAGCCATTCGGGAGGCAAAGGCAAACGGACATAAGATGGTAATTTGCAGCGGCAGAAGTCGTTTTCAGATCTATAAAGAGCTGCTCGCGCTCGGAATGTCCGGTATTGTGGGAGCGGCGGGCGCTTTTGTGGAGGCGGACGGCAGGGAAATTTACCACGCTTATATCGACGCCGAGCATCAGAAAAGCAGTTATGAGTATCTCGAGCGGCACGGATTTTTGTTCTGTTATCAGAATGACGACGGAATCGACATCAACCAGCGCAGCAGTGACGGTATCATCGCGTTTTTTCGACAGAGGGGAATGAATGAACGGCGCTTGAAACGTCTGCTCGGCAATATGCATATTACGGACACGCCCTGGATGAATAAGAAGAATGAAAAGATCATATATTATGAGGCCCCGTTTGGGGTGGCGCAGGTGCATCGGGACCTGGCGCCCTATTTTGATACGGTGGCAATCAGTTTGGAGGGTATGAATGATTTCGCGGGAGAGATCGGCATTGCGGGCATCAATAAGGCGACGGGTATGGAGCGGTATCTGCGGGAAGTGGGGATAGATCGAAGTGAGAGCATAGCCGTCGGAGACGGGCCGAACGATTTGCAGATGATGGAATATGCGGGCATCGGCGTCGCGATGGGCAACGCTTTGTTGAGTGTGAAGGAGCGCGCGGATATGGTGACGGACGCGATTGACTGCGACGGACTTTACAAGGCGTTCGTGAAACTGGGGCTGATCGGGCAATAGAGGTGGGTATGCAAAAAAGGCAAAAAAAAGATGTTATCATTTTGTTGGTATTTATGGCGCTTCTTTGCGGCGCGGCGGTTGCGGGGGCGTCCGACTGCCGTTACTTCGGACAGGTGAAGGAAGCGATGCGCGCTGTCCGGAGGATCAATAATCTGCATTATATGTACATCGGCAATGTCACGGACAAAAGCAGCAGCCAGATATCCAAGGTGGAGGTATGGGCTGACCAGTTGACCGGCGGCTGGCAGGCGGATTACTCCATGGTCGACGAGGACGGCGAATGGCCGTATTTGCGGAGGTATTGCGACGGCAAACAGGTCTATGAAGACAGGAATTGGGATGGGGAGTTCGACCTGGATATCGGGGAGGGTCTGGAAATACCCCAGATCGACGAATTGACCATCCTGCCGTACAATATGAAAGATGTTGCAAACGAAGTCATGGAGCAGGAGGACGATTATACGGTGATCTCGCATGTCTTTACGACAGAATATACGACACAATTGCTGCAGGAGTCACAGGAGCAGTTGGAAAATATGTGGAATCGCCGTGCCGCAAGTATGGACGGCGGCGCGGAGGTGGCATTGGACCAGTATCAGCAGACCAGGGTGGCGGAGGCCAAAGTCACCTATTGGCTTGACCGCCAGAAGGTGCTGCGCAGAAAAAAGATGACCATGACATTGCAGCGTCCCCATGTGGAACCCAAAGTAGACGGTAAACTTGCACTGGGGGACGAAGAAAAAATATACATGACGACAAACGTGGAGATACTCGCATATAATTACAACAGATCTATCACAGAATAATCGAATTTGCAGAACATTAGGAAAGGTTTGTTTTTTATGCGCTATCTTGATCTACATGCGGATACTCTGACGGAGATTGCCGCCGGAGGACTGCGGGAGAACGATAATGATATTGACTTAAAAAGAATCAGGGCGTTTTGCCGGCAATATGTGCAGGTATTTGCGATCTGGAAAGATGCCGCGAAAGTGGGGAACCGGGAAAAAGAATTTTACGCACTCTATAGCCGCGCAATGGAGCTTTTGGCGGAATGTGAGGACGATATATTGCTCTGCCGCCGCGGAAGTGATCTCAACACGGCGAGAGAGCAGGGAAAGTCGGCGGCATTTTTGGCGATTGAGGATATCTCGCTCATGGGGAGCCGCGCCGGCCGCTGTAAGGAGCTGGGATTTTCTTTCGCCATGCTTACCTGGAATTACGAAAACGAATACGCCTGCGGGGCACTCGCAGATCAGTCCAAAGGTCTGACAGATGCCGGCAGGGAGCTGGTTGGGGAGCTAGTTGGAAATGGTGTGGTTTTGGACGTATCCCATCTTTCTGATCAGGGGATCGATGACCTTTTGGAGGTGAGCGGCGCGCCCGTCATCGCCTCGCACTCTAATGTCAGGAGCTGCAGTGACCATCCGCGCAATCTGTTGGATTGCCATATCAGAGAAATCATCGCCCGGGGCGGTGTGATCGGCATGAACTTCTATCGCCCGTTTGTGGGGGACGGCAATGCGCATCTAACGCAATGGCTGCGGCACATCGATCATGTGCTGGCGCTTGGAGGTGAGCGCGCGGTGGCGCTCGGCGGTGACTTTGACGGCTGCGGCGGTGAGTTTATGGATGGCATCCGCGGCGTGCAGTCGGTGAGATGGCTTTGGCAGAAGATGCGCCAGGCCGGATTTGCAGAAACGCTGCTGGAACGGATATTTTTTGAAAACGGGGAGAGCTTTCTGTTAAAACAGGTAAAGGGATGATGGCAGTTCTGCCGGTCAAATGATAAGAAAACCGATAATCTTTGTGTAGAATGTGCAAAGTTTTTTCAAACAATTGCAAATTTCCGTAAAATAGTTTATAAAGAAGTTAGCGTGAGAAGAGCTTCTAATCACTCGCAGCAATGGTTGCAACGTGAGACAAGTCCACGAGTGAAAAAGTTCTGATCTCACACCGGAAGAAAGAAGCTCTCGGTTTGATGTGCCACAAGGAAAGGTATGGGAGATTATGGATATTTTTAGTGTATTGACACTGGCGGGCGGACTGGCATTGTTTTTATATGGCATGAACATTATGGGCGCCGGTTTGGAGAAGATGTCGGGAGGACGGCTGGAGCGTATTTTGGAGAACCTCACCTCCAACCGCTTTAAGGCGGTGTTATTGGGAGCCGGTGTGACGGCCGTGATACAGAGCTCGTCGGCCACGACGGTGATGGTGGTTGGCTTTGTAAATTCGGGTATCATGAAGCTGTCGCAGGCGATCGGTATTATCATGGGCGCCAATGTGGGTACCACAATCACCTCATGGATTATGAGTCTGATCGGTATTGAGAGCGATAGTATTCTGATAAAGCTGCTGAAACCGACCTCCTTTGCCCCGGTGTTAGCGGTGGTGGGTATCATTTTGATCATGTCGGGGAAGAGTGACCGCAAAAAAGATATCGGCGAGATTTTGCTTGGATTTACGATTCTGATGTTCGGAATGGACGCCATGAGCGGCGCCGTGAAGCCGCTGGCCGACGTGCCCGAATTTACGAATCTGTTGACGCTGTTTAAAAACCCGCTGCTTGGCATTGTGGTCGGAGCGCTTCTGACAGCGATCATACAGAGCTCGTCCGCCTCCGTCGGCATCCTGCAGGCGCTCTCGGTGACGGGCGCGTTCAGCTACGGTACCGTGCTGCCGATCATCACGGGTCAGAATATCGGCACCTGTGTGACGGCGTTGATCTCTTCCGTGGGCGCCAACAAGGGCGCAAAGCGGACAGCCTTTGTGCATCTGTATTTTAACCTGATCGGCACGGTCTTGTTTTTGACCGTATTTTATCTGGGCAATCAGCTGTTTTCCTTTGCTTTTACGGACGAGGTGGTCGGTCCTGCCGGGATTGCCGTGATTCACACGGTCTTTAACGTTTTCGCTACCGTGATTCTTCTGCCGTTTACGAAGGGGTTGGAAAAGCTGGCGTATCTGACGATTCCGATGGAGGAGCAGGAAAAGGAAGAGACAAACGACGTATTTACCATTTTGGACGAGCGCTTTTTGAGTTCTCCGGCGTTCGCGATCGCCCAGTGCCATACGTTAGTCAATCAGATGGCGGAGATGGCGAGAGACAGTTTTCTCGAAGCGGTTTCGCTGTTGGACAACTACTCGGAGGAAAAGGCGGCGGACGTGATCGCAAAAGAGAACCGGGTAGATGTCTATGACGACAAGATCAGCGCTTATCTGACAAAACTAAGCAGTGAGAACCTCTCCTACCAGGACAGCCTTCGAGTGACATCGCTGCTACACTGTCTGACCGATTTCGAGCGTATCTCGGACCATGCCTGCAACGTAGTTGAGAATGCGCAGCAGATGCACAAAGACAAGCTCGAGTTTTCCAAAAAGGGCAGGGAAGAGATGATCGTATACGGCAGAGCCATAGAGGATATCTTACAGCGCACCGCCACCGCCTTTACCGAGGACAACCAGGAGCTTGCCCGCACGGTGGAGCCGTTGGAGGAGGTCATTGACGAGCTGAACAAAGATGTAAAGAAGCATCACCTCAAACGCCTTCGGAAAGGGAAATGCACGATCGAGCTGGGGCTGGTGCTCTCCGATATCGCCATGAATTATGAGCGCGTGGCCGATCACTGTTCTAATATCGCGGTATACATGATGCAGCTCAAGGACAGCCAGCTGGCGGAGCACAGTTTTACGGAGCAGATGGACGAGGCGGAGAGTGCGGAATTTTTGAAGCTTGAGGCCGAATTTCAAGAGAAATATTCGATATAATACATGAGATGGGGGGAAAATAATGTTTACAGCGTCCGATATCAGAGCGGAGGCATATCACACGACTTACCGCAAAGGGAAAGATCTGTTTGAGACAGGGGCTGTGAGCGATTTTTCCTACGACATTTATCTGGAGGGAACCTCCGCAAAGGCGGAGGTGTGCGCCAGCGTGCGCGGAAGCGTGCGAAGCAGTTATCAGGTCAGGATTGAAGTGGATGAGAGCTATTCCGAGGTGGCGAGTAGCAGCTGCACCTGTGAAGCGTACTATAATTATGAGGGAATCTGCAAGCACTGTGTAGCAGTGCTTTTTGCATATGTAAACCGCAGGCAGGCGCGTGAAATTTTGGAGATGAACAGAGGGAAAGCGGCGGAGGATGACGCCGGAAGTATTGCGCCCATTAGGACCGCGTCTGTGTTGAAAGAGCTTTTGGGGCAGTACTCCATGCGCGCGGGTTCGGCTTTTTTGATTCCACAGGATATTTATGGGCGCGTATCATTGGAGCCCCATTTTAAGATGGACTACAGCTATGGGACGGTCGAGTTTAAGATCGGCGTCGAGATGAAGTATGTGCTCAAAAATATCTCTTCGTTTGTGCGCGCATATCAGAATCGGGAGCGGGTGCGTTACGGCAAGAAGCTGGATTTCTATCATTGCAGGGAGGCGTTTACCGAAGATGCCTGCCGTATCGTGGATTTTTTGCAGCAGCAGGAGAGCGACAAGAAGAGACAGAGCCAGCACCGGGCATTTTACGTCTACAGCGGCGGCTATGAGCGAACGATGGAGCTCGATGAGATCGGCTTAGACCGCTTTTTTGCGGCAGTCAGCGAGTGCGAGTTTTATGCTTCCATCGCTTATCGCGGGGAAGAGGGCTGCTATATGACGAAAAATGAGAGAAAGCCGCGGCTTTCTATGCGTGCCGGTAGTGCGGGCGTTTTTTTGACGCAGGAAAACCTTTTTACGATGCGCGGCAGAGAGCGCTATTATTTTTGCGAGGGAAACATGATCGCTCCAAGCACACGAAAACTGCGCAAAGAGCTTTACGAGTTTTATGACTATATGCAGCGGCAGCCCGGCGGCGAATGTTATCTGGCAGCGGAGGAGCTGCCGATGTTTTGCAGGGATTTGCTGCCTTTGCTGCGTGAGGGCTATGAGGTGCAGGCCGACGGATTTGACGAGAGCCTCTATGTACCGAAAAAGCCGGAGTTCGAGCTCTATCTGGATAAATTGGAAAATGACGTAGTCGGGGCGAAGCTTCAGTCGGTATACGGCGAGATCAAGTATAATGTGCTCGCGGAAGTGCAGCCGGGAGAGGTGCGCGATATCCCGGAAGAATTTCGTATCCGAAGCCTGGTGGAGCCTTATTTTAATGAACGAAGCCTGGATGGCGCCGTACTCGTGCTAAGCCGTAACGAAGACAAGCTCTATCAGCTGCTTTCGGGTGGCTTGCAGCGTTTGGCGGAGTATATGACGATCTATATGTCGGAGCATTTCCGCACAATCAGGGTTTTGCCCTCGCCGGTTGTAAGCGTGGGCGTATCTTTAAAGAGTGATCTGCTGGAGCTCACCATTCACGCCAAAGAGATGGGGGCGGACGAGCTCGCCTATCTGCTCAGTAAGTATGACCCGAAGAAAAAATATATTCGTCTCAAAAACGGTGATTTTCTCGACGTGCAGGAGGACGGCTTAAATCTGCTGGCGGAGGTGGGGAGCGATCTTCAGCTTTCGGAGAAGCAATTGAAAAAAGGCAATATTGTTGTGCCGAAATACCGCGCTATGTATCTGGACGCGGCGCTAAAGAACGCGAAAGCGCTTTCGATAGAGAAAAACCGTGACTTCAAAAGCATGGTGCGCAGTATGAAGACGATCGAGGACAGCGACTACGAGGTGCCGCTTTCTCTAAAAGAAATTATGCGGGGCTATCAAAAGACGGGATACTTGTGGTTAAAGACAATGCGGGAAAACGGTTTCGGCGGCATATTGGCGGATGACATGGGACTGGGAAAAACATTGCAGGTGATTTCTCTGCTGCTGGGCGAGCATCAGGAGACGGGCGGTGGCGGTGCAAAGAGCCGGCGCGTATTGATCGTGTGCCCGGCTTCCCTGGTTTACAACTGGAAAAAAGAGATCGAGCGGTTTGCGCCGCAGCTTACGCCGGTGATTATCAGCGGCACAGCGGCGGAGCGCGAACAGATTTTGCGGGAGAGCAGGGAGGGAGACATTCTCATTACCTCCTATGATACATTAAAGCGCGATGAGGAGCATTATGAGGGGATGCTCTTTTCGGTTCAGGTCATCGATGAGGCGCAGTATATCAAAAATCCGGGCACGCAGGCATCCAAAGCGGTTAAAAAGATACAGGCGTCGTTTAAGCTCGCCTTGACGGGCACACCGATCGAAAACCGCCTCAGTGAGCTGTGGAGTATCTTTGATTATCTGATGCCGGGATTTCTGTATTCGTACAAGAGATTTCGCGAGGAGATGGAGCTGCCGATCGTCGCCAACCGGGATGAAAATAAGATGGAGCGTTTGCAGCGCATGATACGCCCCTTTGTGCTGCGGCGCATGAAAGAGGATGTATTAAAAGATCTGCCGGACAAAATGGAAGAGAATGTCTTTGCCCGGCTCGAGGGAGAGCAGATGCTGCTCTATGACGCCCATGTACAGCGGATGAAACAGATGCTGGAAGAAAAGAACGATCAGGAATTTCGCAGCCAGAAGATGCAAATCCTGGCGGAGCTCACAAGGCTGCGGCAGATCTGCTGCGACCCCGGGCTTTTGTACGATAATTACGCGGGCGGTTCCGCAAAAACGGAAATGTGCATGGAGCTATTGCAGAATGCGGTCGCGGGCGGTCATAAGATTTTATTGTTTTCTCAGTTTACCACGATGCTTGACCGTCTCGCGGAGCGCATGAAGGCATTGGATATCCCCTATTATATGCTGACCGGGTCGGTCAGCAAAGAAAAGCGGGCCAGGATGGTGGAGGATTTTAACCGTGATGAGGTGCCTGTATTTTGTATCTCCTTGAAAGCCGGCGGCACGGGACTGAATCTGACCGCCGCCGATATTGTGATACACTATGACCCCTGGTGGAACGTGGCAGTCCAGAATCAGGCGACCGACCGCGCCCACCGCATCGGCCAGAAAAACGTTGTCACTGTCTATAAACTGGTGTCGCAGGGCACGATCGAGGAGAAAATAATCGCGATACAGGAGAGAAAGAAAGAACTCGCCAAACAGGTCTTAGAGGGAGACGGGATGGCGGAAGCGGGTTTTTCCAGGGAAGAAATACTGGCACTGCTGGGATAGCAGTGTGAGTGGGAAGCGGCATACTTTTTTAATATATGGGAGCGGCTTACAGCCGATATCCGATGGAAACGGAGGTATTCTATGGAATTTGTGAAAGCATTGATTTTATTAATTGCCGGTTTTGTTCTTTTGATCAAGGGGGCGGATTTTTTTGTCGAGGGCAGCTCCGCCGTTGCCAGGCGGCTTAGGATTCCCACGATCATCATAGGTCTTACGATTGTGGCGATGGGCACCAGCCTGCCGGAGTGTGCCGTCAGCATCACGGCGTCCCTGGCGGATAACAATGCGCTGGCGGTCAGCAACGCGGTGGGCTCCAATATTTTTAATCTTATGGTGGTCTGTGGATTTTGTGCCTTTTTCAATCCGCTGCATGTCGAGAAGGTGACATTAAAGCGTGAATACCCGTTTTCCATGGTCTGTGTCCTGCTTCTGCTGGGTCTTGGCGTCTGGGGCATGTCTTTGGGCCGGGGGGACGGCGTATTGTTTCTGGTGTTGTTTGCCGGTTTCCTTTTGTGGATGGTCATGAGCGCACTGAAATCCCGAACAAAGAACGAAAAAGCGGAAAATGATGACAAACCGCTGCTTCCGGTATGGAAATGTCTGCTGTATATCGCCGGCGGTGTGACCGCCATAAAGTTTGGCGGCGATTTCGTGGTGGACGGGGCCTCTTCGGTTGCGCTTGGCTTCGGGCTGAGCCAGAATCTGGTGGGCCTTACGATTGTAGCCATGGGCACCAGCCTGCCGGAGCTGGTGACGTCCGTGGTGGCGGCGCGCAAAAATGAACTGGACATGGCGCTGGGAAACATCATCGGCTCGAATGTTTTTAATGTCCTGTTTGTGCTGGGCGTTGCGGCCGCGATCAGTCCGATCGCGTTTGTGACGGAAAATGTGATTGATATTATTATTTTAACGGCGATGAGCGCGCTGGTGTGGATATTCGCCTGGACCAAATACAAAATCGAAAAGGCCGAGGGGATTGCCTGCCTGGCGTGCTATGCCGCATATATGGTATATATTTGTGTGCGTTAAATGTTCATTTGTACTTTTTCGTCTGGTATTATTTTACGATTTGATCAGTTGTTACGCCTGCAGATCAGCTATTTCATTCTTTTGTATGAAAGCTGCTGCGTGGCGTAAAAATTTTTATTGACTTTGGTATGAAATCGTACTATAATTCGATAGTATCATTTCATACCAATTTATTTGATGAGAATCGACCGATAGACGCGCACGCTCCCTGTACACATGCGCGACGGCAAACGGAGGTATCCTATGACAGCCCACGCATCAAAAGAAGGAAGTGCTCCTAAGACAGCCAGTATATCAAAAGAAGGAAGTGCCCCTAAGACAGTCAGTACATTAAAAGAAGGAAGTGCTCCTAAGACAGCCAGTATGCCAAAAGAAAGAAGCGCTCCTAAGATGGCCTGCGCATCGAAAGAAAGAAGCACTCCTAAGATGGCCTGTGCATCGAAAGAAAGAAGCGCTCCTAAAACTGTCTGTGTATCAAAGGAAATGAAGCGCTATAATTATCTCTGTGGTGAGATAGAGGCGGCGTATCATGCACTGTCTTTGAAGCTGGGGCTTTCGGACAGCGCCATGAAAATACTCTATTCCGTATGTGACAACGGGGAGGGCTGCCTGCTCCAGAGCATCAGCGCCTATACAGGGCTCAGCAAGCAGACGATCAACTCCGCGGTGCGCAAGCTGGAGACGGAAGGAATAATTTATTTAGAGCTTTTTGATGCCAAGTCGAAAAAGGTTTATTTCACAAAAAAGGGCCGGAAGCTGGCCGAGCGGACGGCGTACCGGATTCTGCAGCTTGAGGAGGAAATTTTTGCGTCATGGGAGAAAACGGATGTTGAGAAATACCTGCAATTGACGGAAAACTATTTGATTTCCTTAAGAGAAAAGACAGAGGAGCTTTAAAGCGGAATTATGGAGGTTAATCAGAGACATAGCCATTTATTTATAGAAGCATAAACTTTAAATCTTATAGAAAAGAGAGGAACCAATTATGCGGATTATTACAATCAGCCGTGAGTTTGGAAGCGGCGGAAGAGAACTGGGACGGCGGCTGTCGGACCTGTTGGAATATGAATATTTTGACAGAGAGATTATCGGCGCGATCGCAAAAAATAGAGGAATGGATGAGGCGTATGTAGAGAAAATGCTGGAAAACCAATCCTGGAAAGGTATCCCGCTCCATTACAGGAGTTCGATTTCTGGCAATACGGCCTTGCAGCGCTCGAAAACCAGCCTGCTGCTGGAGGAGAGACAGGTCATAGAGGCGATTGCCCGGGCGGGAAAGGACTGTGTGATCGTCGGGCGCAGTGCGGGCGCGCTGCTGCGCGATTACAGGCCGTTTCGGCTGTTCGTTACTGCCGATCTTGACATCAGGGTGCGGCGCTGTATGGAGCGCGCCGGGAAAGACGAGCAGTTATCCCACAGGGAGATGGAGCGAAAAATACGCGGTATCGATAAAAACCGCGCACAGATGCATGAGCTGATCGCGGGCAGCGCGTGGGGAGAGCGGAATGCGTACCATCTGACAGTCAACACGTCGGATTGGGATATCAAGCAATTGGCGCCCGCAGTCGCCGAATTTGCGATCCGCTGGTTTGAAAGAAAACTTGAATAATCGTATACGAGGAGGAATTTCATGATAAAACTATCCGATCATTTTACTTATCGGCGCTTACTGCGCTTTACGTTCCCGTCCATTGTCATGATGGTATTTACTTCCATTTACGGCGTGGTGGATGGGTTCTTTGTCTCAAACTTTGCCGGAAAGACGGCGTTTGCCTCCGTCAATTTTATTATGCCGCTGCTGATGATCATGGGATGCGTGGGATTTATGTTCGGCACGGGCGGCAGCGCCCTGATCTCCAAAACTATGGGGGAAGGGGACGAGCGGAAAGCAAACGAGACGTTTTCCATGTTAATCTATGTGTCGATCGTGCTGGCTGTCGTGCTGGCCGTTATCGGCAATATCATGCTGCGTCCGTTCGCGATGTTTTTGGGCGCGGAACGCCAGCTGCTGGAGGGCTGTGTGACATATGGGCGCATTATTTTGACGGCGCTGCCGTTTTTTATACTGCAATACGAGTTTCAGTGTCTGTTCGCCACGGCCGCAAAACCAAATCTTGGCCTGTACATTACGGTGGCTTCCGGTGTGACGAATATGATCCTGGATGCGCTGTTCGTCGGCGCCTTCCGCTGGGGGATAGCCGGCGCCGCGGCGGCAACGGCGCTCAGCCAGTTTGTCGGCGGTGTTCTGCCGCTCATTTATTTTGGGCGGAAGAATACCAGCCTGTTGCGCCTGGTAAAGTGCCGTTTTGACGGGAGGGCGCTGCTTAAAACCTGCACCAACGGCGCTTCGGAGCTGATGAGCAATATCTCTATGTCCATCGTCAGTATGCTGTACAATGGGCAGCTGATGCGCTATGCCGGAGAAAACGGCGTGGCCGGCTATGGTGTACTGATGTATGTCAGTATGGTTTTTATGGCTATTTTTATCGGCTATGCGGTCGGGACAGCGCCGGTTATCGGCTACCATAACGGGGCCAAAAACTATGGAGAACTAAACGGGCTGTTAAAGAAAAGCGCACTGTTAATCGGCGGTTTCGCGGTGATTATGTGCGTTGCCGGGGAGACGCTCGGCGGGCCGCTGTCGCACCTGTTTGTCGGCTATGATGAGGAATTGCTGGCGATCACGATGCACGCGTTTGCCATTTTCTCGGTGTCGTTTCTGTTTTCCGGCTTTACCATATTCGGCTCCTCCTTTTTTACGGCGCTCAATGACGGGCTGACCTCCGCGCTGATCTCTTTTTTGCGGACCATGGTGTTTCAGATCGCAGCAGTCCTCATTTTCCCGCTGCTCTGGGGGCTCGACGGTATCTGGTGGTCAATCGTGGCGGCCGAAGTGATGGCGATCGTTGTGACACTGGCGCTGCTGGTTCTAAAACGCAAGAAATATCATTATTTTTAATATTTATTTAATATAGGAAATGCTTGCATAGTCGGTGTTCCGTGGGTATAATAAAAACAAGATGCGTGGCCGCTTTGGTTTGTACGAGGCCATTTGCCCCGTGAGGGCGGCCGCCAGGAAACGCGCAGAGCGCAGAAACGAGGTATACGATGGATTTATTTGAGCAGATTGGTGAAGCTTTGATGACTGCCGGAAAAGATGTCAGTCAGAAAGCAAAAGATGTCTCTGAGATTGCCAAGTTAAAGATTGATATCAAGGCAAAGGAAGATTATGTACAAAAACAGTATATCGCGCTGGGAGAAAGCTATTTTGCGGCGCACAAGGACGATACCGAGTGTGAGGAGAGAGAACAGCTGTTCCTGATCAAAGAGGCATTGGATGAGATCGCGCGCATGAAAGGCGAGGTGCTCAAGCTTCGCGGCGCTGCCCAATGTCCGAAATGCGGGGCCAAGATGCCGGAGGGTGCGACATTTTGCAGCAGCTGCGGTACGAAGTTAGATGATATCTTTGAAGAAGAATAGACTCACGAAGGCAGATATTCGTTTATATCTGCCTTTTTTCGTCGTATTTGTCCTGTCGGTATTCTATCACCTGCGCATGCACCCTATGGGCGGGGACGACCCGTTCTTTGAGGCGGCGTTAGACGGGACGACCCTGCCGGAATATCTGGCAGGGCGCTATCGGTTTTGGACCTCGCGCATCGTGCTCGAGGCCATTTTGGTGTTGGTAATAAAAGCGCCGTGGTTATGGCGCCTGATCAATCTTTTTTTCTTTGCGTCCCTTCCGGTGCTGTTTACAAGACTGCTGGGCGCTGTCCCCAAAAAGGGCGCGCTGTGTGGCGGGGAGGATGAACTGCTTAGCTGGTGTTCCGCCGGAGCGGTGCTCTTGTATCCGCTTCACGACATGGGCACGGCGGGCTGGATTACGACGACGGAAACGCATTTTTGGCCGCTGTGGGGGACACTTTTTGTCGCGCTTCAGTTACGGCGCATTGCCCGCAGAGAGAAAATGTCGCCGATTGCGGCGGTCTTAGGCATACCGGTGGCCGTTATGACAGGCAGCCATGAGCAGTATGCGGTCATTCTGCTGGTGCTTTTGATTCTCTGCGGCGTTTACCGGCTTGTGCAGAGAAAAGCGCGTGGCGCCGGCGATGCGCTTTATGCAGGCGAGGCGGGGGAGCAGTGCACCGGGGAATCCCTCAGGCGTTGGATTTTTGGCATATATGCGATCGTCAGCCTCGCCTCCCTCGCGGTGATTGCCGTCTGCCCGGGCAATGCGGCGCGCAACGCGGTAAGCCTTTCTGATTTGCCGATATATGAGACATTCGGCTTTGGAGACAAGCTTTATCTGGGGCTTTTGAGTATCGAGCGCGTCTTTATCGCCAACGCCGATCTCGTATTTTTTGCCGTCACCCTGCTCGTGGCGCTGCTGGTATATTTAAAAACAGACAGCTACGCAAAGACGCTGGCGTCGGCCGTCCCGTTTTTGATTTTAATCGGGCAGACGGTAATCCGCACCGCATATCCCGGATTTTCCAGCCTGTTTCCGGTTCCGGGGGAGGTTTTGGCGTGGGACTGGAGGGCGCTAACAACATGGATGCCCCTTGTGTATCTGGCGTTTACAGTGGCGGCACTGCTGTATGCGTTTTACCAGTTGTTTGCAGACCATATGCTGACCTACCTTTATGTCCTGGTGTTGTTGGGCTGCGGCTTTGGCGCCGGGGCGGTGCTCGGATTTATGGCGACGATCTATGTGTCGGGAGAGCGGGTTTATGCCGCGCTCTATGTCATACTCATGTTGGCCGCACTGTATGCGGTGCGAAGGCAGCAGGGGGTGCTGCGGGACAAATGCAGGGGTGTGGGCGGCAGATTGCTGCTGACATTTTTCGCGCTGCTGTGTCTGGCCAATGTGCTGTTTGAAACGCTTTCCATCGGATAAGGCGGCGCCGGCGGGCAATCAATGGGAGGAGGGAGCTGTTACCTCTCGGATTTGCGGTTGGCAAAGACTTCAATTGCCTGCCGTGCAAATTCCGCCGTTCCCTCTCCGCCTGCTTTGTCGATATTGTGCCGGAAGTGCTCGTCGCCGACATAGAGCTGGCTTAACCCCAGCAGGATTTGGTCGGTACAGGTATAATAATGTTCTGTGATAAACGCCTGCAATTCGCCGATTTTTTCCTGTACCGCCCATTCTGTGGGAGAGAGCGTGCGCATGGAACCGAGCTCGGAAAACAGCGACATAAGTTCCTCTGCGGTCTGCTGCAGGTTTTCTTTACTTGTTCCCGCGGTTTTTTGTTCAAATTCCCTGTAAGCGCCCGTTGAGCCCCAGCGCTCCTTTACCTCTTTTGCATATGCTTCTAATTCTTCTTTCTGAAATGCCTGAAAATCCATAATTTCTGCTCCTTTCTTCTGAATGTCGCGGGCGAGAGATATCAGATCGTCGATATGCTTTCGCTGCAACTCCAATAATTTAATTTGCTGTGCGATGGCCTCCTGCGGCTGGAACGACGGACTGTCGAGAATCCGTCGGATTTCCTTGAGGGGAAATTGCAGCTCGCGAAACATTAATATGTTTTGCAGACGCCTAAGAGCCGCGTGGTCATACAGGCGGTAGCCCGCGTCCGTAACCTTTGCCGGCGTAAGCAGGCCGATCGCATCGTAGTGGTGAAGCGCGCGCACACTTACGCCTGTGCGTTTACTCACTTCGTTTACCGTTAGCATACTGGTGAAATCCTCCTTTCGCTTCTACCCTACACTATGACGTAAGGTCAGAGTCAAGTAAAAAATAAAAAATATTTCTGCATGTTATCAAAAACATGTCGTATTATCTGTAACCGTTCAGCTCAGGACTTTGCACTCGCTGCAAAGTCCGTAAGAACGCGTA
>CANONN010000040.1 GCA_947567625.1 uncultured Roseburia sp.
CAAATGGTTCTACTCCTAAGCGGTAGGCCGGAGGTTCAAATCCTCTTAGCGACGTTCAAAAAATGCCGGGAATACTGGGATTCCAGAGTTCCCGGTGTTTTACTATATCTAAGATTGCGAATCAAATAGTGTTTCTACTAATTTTTCCAAAAGTTGTGTTAGATATCTTGCCAGCGGATATGGCAAACACCTCTTTGCTGTATGAGAGGTTAAATAAGCGGGGGAAAATAATATGACAATGTGGAATCCGTGGCGTGGCTGCCACAAGTATAGCGAGGGATGCCGATACTGTTATATCCATAAAGGCGATTTCAAGCGTAAAATGGATACAAACCATATTGTAAAGACGGATAATTTCTATGCCCCTGTCGTTAAAAATAAATCGGGAGCATATAAAATGAAACCGGGACAGACCGTGTATCTGTGCTTTTCCTCAGATTTTCTGGTTGAGGATGCCGATGCATGGCGTTTAGAATGTTGGCAGATGATACGGGAGCGTTCTGACTTGCACTTTCTGTTTTTAACAAAGCGTATTGAGCGGTTTATGGATTGTATCCCGGAGGACTGGAACGACGGGTATGATAATGTTACTGTCGGATGTACGGTAGAAAATCAGGACAGAGCCGATTACAGGCTTTCCATTTTCAATGAACTTCCGATCAAACATAAAAATATTATCTGCCAGCCATTGATTGAAGAAATAAATCTGACTGCCTATCTTGATAATGTTGAATTAGTCGTAGTTGGCGGCGAATCAGACAGGAACGCCAGACCGCTTGATTATGCGTGGGTGCTTGCCATACGCGAGCAATGCATCGCCCGCAAAGTACATTTTGAGTTTCGGCAGTGCGGGACACATTTCATTAAAGACGGAAAAAACTATACGTTATCTGTGCGTGATTTATGCAGCCAAGCCAGAAAAGCAAATATCAATTATTGAATCGCTGTCTCTCTTTTTCGTGCAGGGATAGAGAGGAATCATTTTAGAATAAGCCTTATAATCATAAAAGAACACTTGTGTTTATAGAGCGCTAAATGAGGTATGGATACCCATAGCAAAAAAGGCATAACGGAGGAACGTATGGGCGAGAAATTTAACATGTTTATGGAAACGGTTGACGGGAAATTTCGTAACTTTGTGAATCAAATCAACGAGTATCTGACTGCAAATGGCTGTAAGTGTGATATAAAACTGCAAAAAAGCGGCTATGTTGTGTCCTATGTGTTAAACGGCAGCAAGAGGACTTTGGCAACATTCGTGTCCCGAAAAACGGGGATGAGGCTGCGCATTTATCCCGAACATATACGAGAATACCAGAGCTTTCTTGACAGCCTGCCCCAAAAGATAAAAAACGAAATCAAAAAAGCATCCGTTTGCAAACGACTGATCAATCCCGATGATTGTAATCCGAAATGTGTCATGGGATATACCTTTGTGCTGGATGGCGAGCAGCATCAGAAATGCCGTTACATGGCGTTTCAGCCTGCATTGAGTGAGGAAAATAATCTGTACATAAAGCAGTTTTTAGAGAACGAATTACGGGCGGGTACAATTATGAGTGGGCAGGCCAATAACGCGTGAAAGCGATGGCCTGTCTTGCGCTTGTCGGTAGTCATCTTCTCTGTCTCGATCGGCCATACATTTAGTATGGCCTGATTTTTGCCATTTATATTCACTTCTTATTCCCTTGATTCTATACCCGATTCTTCAAAATAGGATGTCCCCTTTTTTATATCACATCAAATTAAGTTTGTCAGAAAACCATCATTTACAAATTCCATATAGGTTCTAAGTATCATATAATATCGTATATAGCATAAAATATAGATTTTGCTATTTTATTATGCTATAATTTATATTCATTACCAAAAAAATTGCAGTCAATAGTTATTGTCCAAACGGAGTGGAGATATAAATGAAAAAAAATCCAAGCGGAACGAAAAAGAACAAAGGAACATCTCTGCTGATTTCCATTATACTGGTGTTCTGTATATTGGGCACGGTTGTTGTATCGGTAGCACACAAGATATCCCGCGAAATGTCTGACTCGGCGATTCAAAATTTAAGTGAAAACCTTAATTTAATCAAGTCTACGATCGAAGCGGTTTTGTGCAATGAAGCGGAGTTTCAAAATCTGATCGCAAACGAGATCGCGTTATCTGATGATCCGGTTGAATATGTGCGCTCCTATGTGGCAAACAGAACCATGGTTAAGATGTCTCTGATTCGGGCAGGAGCGGATAAGGGTGTTTCCAATACAGGGGAGACTTTTTCGGAAGAAGGACTTGATTTTTCAGTGGAAAAAACAGTGGCTGGCCTGCCCATATCCAATTCATATTTAAATTATATGGGTACCTGGGCCTACACGATGAAATGTCCGGTAATAAGAGATGGCAGGGAGATTGCGACACTGTATATCGAATATGTCTATGATTCGCTTGACCGTTCCCTGCCGGATGGATTCTATAATAATCAGGCAGCGCTCTATATCGTGGACGCAGAGAGTCAACGATTTGTGCTGAAACCAAAAGGAATGGGAATGAGAAGTGCAGGGCATCTCAATCTGGCCGATTTTTATCGGGCCAACAGCATCGAGGACGCCACATTGCGAGCGGAAGTGCAGGACTGCCTTGATAATGGCAAAAATATTTTGTTTTACCATGATATACGCGAGGTAAATTCATTAAATTACATGTGGTCTGTAAACGGGGGAACCATATATTTGGCAGGCTATGTTGCGCTTGAAGCCATCCAGCAGGAGGGGCGGACGGTCAACCAGAACATACTGCTCGTTGTCATAGTGATGTTGGTGGCATTTTTCCTGTGCTTTTTTCTTTATTATTTTAACCAGAGGCAGCAGAATAAAACCAGGAGAGAGAGGGAAACGGAGAGAGAAATCCACAACAAACAGCTTATGGAAGCATTGCAGGCGGCACAGATCGCCAATAACTCGAAAACAATGTTCCTCTCTAATATGTCACACGATATCCGCACGCCGATGAACGCTGTGCTCGGATTTACGACGCTTCTGGCCAAGGATGCTGAGAATCCGGTAAAAGTGCGGGAATACACCAACAAAATCATGGCGTCCGGGCAGCATTTGCTCAGCCTGATTAACGATATCCTGGATGTGTCAAAAATAGAAAGCGGTAAAGTGGTACTCACGTTTGAAAAGTTTTCTTTGAATGACGTGGTTTCTTCTGTGGATGCGATTATCCAGCCTATGGCGAAAGCGAAAAAACAGAATTTTCATGTGGAAGTCAATGGAATCAAACACGAAGATTTGATCGGAGACGAAACACGAATCAATCAGATCTTGATTAACCTTTTGTCCAACGCTGTCAAATATACGCCGGAAGGAGGCAATATCTGGTTTCGCATCACAGGGCTCAAACAGCGTTCCAGCCAGTACGAGCATATCAGGATTGAAGTGGAAGACGACGGTTACGGCATGACGCCCGAGTATCTCAAGACAATCTTTGACGCATTTACGAGGGCGGAAAACAGCACCACGAACAAAGTGCAGGGAACCGGGCTTGGCATGGCAATCACCAAAAATATTGTAGAACTGATGGGGGGTACGATTGACGTTTCCAGTAAAGTAGATCAGGGAAGTTTGTTTAAGGTGGAGCTGGAATGTCGTATCCCGGAAGGGCAGGCAGACAGGCAGTTCTGGAATCAGTGCGGTATTACCCGTATACTTTTGATCGATTATGACAAAAGTATCTGTGAAAATATTTATATGCTGATGAAAGATGTCAATGTTCCGGTCACTGCGGTGCAGAGTGTTGACGAAGCGCTGCATTTTATCCGAAATGTGGATGTCGCGCAGAAGCCATATCATTTGATTTTGATTGACGGTAACGTGCCCGATTTAGACGGCGCACATACCGTTGAAGTGCTGCGGGATGCATTATCGTACTGCGTGCCGGTTTTGTTTATGAATGATCACCACGACAGCGAGTCCGATGAACCGATCATGTTAGAAAATGTTGGTGTTCTGTCAAAGCCATTCTTTGTGTCCACATTGCGAGAAAAGATCGTGGAGATGCAAAGCGGAGTGGCTGCGGACAATAAGGACGAAGCGACGTTGGACGATTCTATCGAAGGACTGCATTTTCTCGCTGCGGAGGACAATGAAATCAACGCGGAGATTCTTGCAGAGCTCCTCGAGATGGAGGGGGCGAGCTGCGAGATTGTCGAAAATGGCCGGTTGGCTGTGGAGCGTTTTGCAAGGGCCAAAGAAGATGAATTCGATGCAATCCTGATGGATGTTCAGATGCCGGTCATGAATGGATATGAGGCCACTAGGGCAATTCGTGCGCAGGAGCGTGATGACGCCAGATCAATCCCTATTATCGCCATGACCGCAAACGCTTTTGCCGAGGATGAAAAAGCGGCGCTCGATGCCGGAATGAACGCCCATGTGGCAAAACCGCTCAATGTTGAGCTGGTAAAAAAAGTGATTCGGCAATATATAAAAGGGAATTAAGTCCCAAAATTCCGTGGGGAAAATAGCAGTCAATGTTTAAAATTTAAAAACCGTTATGCGGTGGAATGTGAGGAAATATGGAAATAAGTAGAAAAAAGATGAAACGGTGTGTGCCGGTGATGTGTCTTGCCATGATGGCTGTAACGATGCTTGCCTCCTGTAGCGCACGTCCCGATCCCAACCAAAACGTTGTCATTACGGAAGAAAAAGAACAGCGGCTTGTCAATCTGTTCAGTCCTATGGAAAAGACCGATCCCGATGCCGAAAATGTGGCGAGAAGTGCAGCAGATACGACGATCGCCATGGCAGAAGAAAAGCTGGGTGTGACGGTGGCATACCGAACCTATACGGCGGAAGATTATCAGGATAAAACCTATGACGATATCACCCTTGACCGCGCGCGCAATCATATGGATGATATCTATCTGCTAAACCCGGATACCGTTCTGACGCTTGGCGCAGAGGATTTATTGATGGATTTGTCTGAGCTTGATTGCGCAAAGAATCTGCGCGATGTGGTCAAAACCGCAAATACTGTAAATGGTAAACTGGTGGCGATTCCCCAGGAGGTAGTCGCATACGGGCTTTTTATCAATAAAGACATATTTGACCGGTATCATCTGACAATGCCGGAAACACCGGAAGATTTTTTGGAGTGCTGCCGGGTATTAAAGGAAAATGGATTTGAGACGCCGATCGGTGCAAATCGTTGGTGGCTGGAAACATTTGTTCTCGCCCAGGCATATGCCGATCTGTATAACGGTGGAAATACGGAGGCGGAGATTGCAGCGCTCAACAGCGGCGAAGCCAAATACAGCGATTATATGCGCTCCGGTTTTGAGTTTTTGCAGAAGCTGATTGACCGTGGTTATATTGATGCCGAGAAAGCATATGTCAGTGAGGCCATCGAGGCAGAGGGCCCCGATTTTCTTGCCGGTAAAACACCGATTGTAATGGCATACTGGGGCGCGGCAAATACAGAAACAGCTTACGGCAAAACAGATTTTAATCTTCAGGTGATCGGTTTTCCCAGCAGCCGGGGGCAGATGCCCGTTATGCCCATGACCGGGTTTGCAGTTGGCGCCAATGCGGAACATGCGGAGGACGCTATGCTCACCCTGGATGCCATACTTTCCGATGAAGCGCTTTTGACTTATGCGGAAATTAACAGGGTGATTTCTCCCTCCCAAAACGTGGAGGTTGAATGTGTTCCCGCCCTAAAGCCATTGAACGACAAGATCAAAGAGAATGTTTTTGTCCTTGGTTCTAATGCAAGCATGAAAGTGGAACAATGGGGCAATACATGTCTGATTGTGCGCGAGCTGCTGAACGGTGCGACGGTAGATGAGTGTATGGAAGCGTTCGATCGGCTGCAGGAGGAATCACTGCGCTAATATTTTTAAGGTTTTGTTATGCTCATTAGCAGATGATAAGTAAAGATCTGAATATAGAAAAAATAATTGGGAGACAAAGTTCGTCTCCCTAAAATTGTAGTATTTGTAAATTTGAATTGTAAATGACAAAAAAGTATAATTTGTAAATTTATTTAATTATTTTACTATTATAGCAAATTTATTTAATTTTGTCAATAGCATTTTGAATAGAATCATTTTCATTAGTAGAATCTATTTCATCCATTATTTTTGCCCATTCTTCATCTGGTTTTACAATTAACCTTGAATTCATGTATGCCCATTCAACAGGTAAAACAGTCACCCCTTCATAATAATCTTTCACGCCAGTATTTATTTTGTTCAGAACCAATGCCAGACGAACTGGCGCTCCCGGAAAATATAAAGGTGCTAAAAGTTGTATTTTACTTTCGCCAGTCTCTGTATTGTGATAATAAAAAGGTAGTGCTAACTTAAAGTTTCTTCTAAGTTTTTTTCTAATGTTGTTATTGCAGAATCAAATAATGCGCTTATTAGCTCTTTATCAAAGTAACCAGCATTGCAAAATCTTTCAAAGTTATCATCTATTATATGTTCTTTCTTTGGTTTTAATTCAAGATTATTATCATAAATTAAATCATTGACATTATCGCAATAATCTGCTAGAAGCGGTAACGTTAAAAAATTTGTGGTAAAAAATTTATCTGTTTCTTTAAAGAAACCATTCAAAACCATGGTATTTTTCCTTCTCTATTATTTTTTGCAAATATCGCAACAATTTCTTGATTATATACAGTTAATAATCCTGTATTCATGCAACGTAATTTTCCGTTTTGTGAATCAAGAAATTTATTTTCTTCATCTATTCTGTTATATGTAAATTGAATATAATTTCTTAAAATACGATATGGATCGCTTTTTTGAATTTATTTATAAGTCCATTTTTCTGGTTGTGCCATTTTTGCAAGCATTTCTAATTTTTGATTATATTTTTCTGTTGTTCCCAAAAATACATCTTCCCGTATTGTTCCCATATTTGTTTCCTTTCATTTTTCTTACCATCGTTTTTCTAGTATATCATACATTTTTCTGTGAAGATAGTTTTCTTTTTATTATTTTAGTCAGCATGTGGGTATACCTGAGTATTGAAGAATCTATGATTGATATACAATCCATGAATAAGGAACCAATCAACGATTTTGTGTTGTATCAGTGCTAATGCAAAGTGTTTATAAAAATGCCTGCGGTAGGATACACCCGCATATAGAAAGCTTATCCCTACAATTTTGTAAGGTAGCGTAAGGAAAAAAAGGCGACAACAAAGAGGAGATCTCATAGAATATCTTACATAACCTGCAAATATGTCACAGTATTTACATCCCGTCAGTTGGCCTGTCTGGGAGTGGACGGCGCAATACGCTATTTCCATTGCGCAACCGTCCGGTAAAAATACGTCATCGGCACATGTGGCAGCATAGCCGAATCATCTTGTATCTGTATCGAGGCATTTGCATAACATAAACAGAAAGATGAAAAATGAAATCATAACCTTTTATAATTATGTAAGAATATGGAGTGAGATATCATGAAGAAGAAAAAAATTGGGTTCAAAGTGATCGTGCTTGTAATCGGCATAGTCGTAATAGCAACGTTTTTGTTTTCTAAAAAATCCCCGCGCACAATCCGGCTCGGAGAATACCGAAACAGCGACTGGTAGGAGAGACCACCATAAATTACCGGTTGAAAATAGAACATGTGTTTACTATAATGAGGGCAAAACAGGAGGTGAACACACGTTTGAATAAAATTATGTTCCATATTGATGTCAATTCGGCCTTTCTGTCCTGGGAGGCCGTTTATCGTCTGGCGCACCGGGGAGAAACGCGGGATTTGCGGGAAATCGTCTCCGCAGTAGGCGGAGACGTCACCATGCGCCACGGCATCATACTTGCCAAATCTATCCCGGCCAAGAAATATGGCGTCAGAACAGGTGAGACGATCTTGGAGGCGAGAGGGAAATGTCCCGGCCTGACACTGGTTCCGGCAAATTACGAGCTGTACGAAAAATGTTCGGCGGCATTTTTAGCGATTCTGCGCGATTATTCGGATATCGTGGAGCCCTACAGCATCGACGAGGCGTTTGTGGATATGAGCGCGAGCTGCCACCTGTTCGGGACGCCGGAGGATACGGCGGCACAGATCAAGAACCGCATCCGCGATGAACTGGGATTTACGGTCAATGTGGGCGTGTCCGGCAGCAGACTGCTCGCGAAAATGGCTTCAGACTTTCAAAAACCCGATCGGGTGCACACACTCTACCAGGAAGAAATCAGGCAAAAAATGTGGCCGCTTCCGGTGTCAGATCTCTTTTTTGTGGGACGTGCCACGGCGCAAAAACTGTATTCCATGGGAATTGCGACGATCGGGGAGCTTGCCTGTGCCGATCTGGCGTGGATACGGGAAATTTTAAAAAAGCCGGGGGAGACGGTGTGGAGATTTGCCAACGGAACCGATCTTTCGGTGCTGCTGGACGAGCAGACGGCAAACAAGGGATACGGAAACAGTACGACCACCCCGTATGATGTAACCGACATAGAGACGGCGAACCGTGTGCTGCTGTCACTCTGTGATCTGGTGGCGAGCCGCCTGCGGGCCGACGGCGTAGAGATCGGGGTAGTGTCAGTGGCGATTCGCTATGCGGGATTTGCCGGCGGAAAGTTTCCGTTTGTCTCGCATCAGAAGACACTGCACAGTGCCACGAATTTGACAAAAGAAATCTACGACACGGCCTGCGTGCTGCTAAAGGAATTGTGGAACGGCAGTCCCATCCGTCATCTGGGCGTGCATACCACGCGGGTCAGCGGGGAAACCGTTTGCAGACAGATGAATCTGTTTGAGGAGATCAATTATGAAAAATTATCGTGTGTGGATAGAACCGTGGATACACTGCGGCATCGTTACGGGACGGAGGCGGTCACGCGCGCCGCACTCCTGAATACACCTTTCGTCAGAGCTGTTAAATAGGCTTTGCGTCAAGCAGCTCTTGTCAGAGCTGTTAAATAGGCTTTGTGTCGAGCAGCTCTTTGGGAGAAATGCCGTACTCTTTCTTGAAAGCCCGATAAAAACTGGAATAATCTCTGAAACCGTAGCTTTCATAGGTTTTGGTGATATTCATACTGGCTAAGATCGCCTCCTTGCAGAGAGCGAGCCTCTTTTTTGTGATAAACTGGTGCAGGGAGAAACCAAGATTTCTCTTAAACAGATGAGCAATGTAGTATTTGCTGACAAAAAACTCGTCCGCGAGCTTTTCCAGGCTCAACTCCTCGTCCAAATGTCCCTCAATATAATTGCAGAGATTTTGATACAGGGAAACATCCTCGCTGGCCTGGTAAGGATTGTTTTGTTCATAGACCAGGCGGTTGATCTGTAAAATAAGATCGGAGACTTTCAGGTTGACAAAAGACTCCTGTCCGAAGCGTTTGGTCTGCATTTCCTCGATCAAAGAGAGCATCTTTGACTGGATATTGTTGAACGAAATGCGGTCGAGATGAAAGATATATTCTCTGTTTGTGATGACATGCTGCATCAGATATATGTAATCGGGGGACATGGAGAGCAGGCGGTTACAGTATGCGCGGCTAATCCAGAACACGAAACGCCGATAGGGGGCATGATAGCTGTGAACAATCGCGCGGTGTGAGATTTCCGGCGGAATCAGCATAATATCCCCGAAAGCGATGGTGTAAATGTTGTCCTCAATCTCGAAGCTCGCGTCTCCCTCCAGAAAGATATAAAATTCATAGTAATCGTGCGTGTGCGTGGATAATTTGATCGAAGAAGTGTCATGATAATAAAAGACTTCAAAATCCTTGGAGAGCATATATTGACGGTTGGAGAATTGGGATTGCAGCTTCTTTTTCATAGTTACCTCATTTCTGCGCTGTTTTTCTTTATTATACAAAAAGACAGCAACTTTTGCAATATAAGTAACAATCCTGCCAATGGATTTTTTGTGAAAACTTTATATAATAGAATTGAAATGTACGAAAACTATGAAAATGCAGCGCAAAGAGTGAAATAAATGTTTCACTCACAATGAAAAGAAATCATGGAGGGTTTGCAGATGGAAATGACATTGAGATGGTATGGTGCAAAATTTGACACGGTGACGCTGAAACAGATTCGCCAGATTCCGGGTGTGACAGGAGTTATCACGACATTGTATGATACACAGCCGGGAGAGGTGTGGAGCAGAGAGCGCATCCGGGCCATGAAAGAGGAAGTTGAGGCTGCCGGCCTGCATGTGGCGGGTATCGAGAGTGTCAATGTGCACGACGCGATCAAGACCGGGGCGCCGGAACGCGATCAGTATATCGACAAATACATCACGACACTGGAACATCTGGGGCAGGAAGATATTCATCTGGTATGCTACAATTTTATGCCGGTGTTTGACTGGACAAGGACCGAGCTTGCGAGAGTACGGCCGGACGGTTCTACGGTTTTGGCGTACACGCAGGAGGCGGTGGACGCCATCAACCCGGAAAAAATGTTTGAATCGATCGCCGGAGACATGAACGGCGCCGTAATGCCGGGCTGGGAGCCGGAGCGCATGGCGCATGTCAAAGAATTGTTTGAAATGTATCAGGACATTGACGACGATACATTATTTGAAAACCTCAAATATTTCCTGGAGCGCATTATGCCCGTCTGTGACAAATATGATATTAACATGGCGATTCACCCGGACGACCCGGCCTGGAGCGTGTTCGGCCTGCCGAGAATCATCATCAATAAGAAAAACATTCTCCGCATGATGGAGATGGTCGATAATCCGCACAATGGCGTCACATTCTGTTCCGGTTCCTACGGCACCAACCTGGAAAATGATCTTCCCGACATGATACGCTCTTTAAAGGGTCGAATCCACTTCGCGCATGTGCGCAACTTGAAGTTCAATACGCCGACAGATTTTGAGGAGGCGGCTCACTTATCTTCGGACGGCACTTTTGATATGTACGAGATCATGAAAGCACTCTATGAAATCGGATTTAGCGGGCCAATCCGCCCCGACCACGGACGCATGATCTGGGACGAGGTAGCGATGCCGGGATATGGTCTCTATGACAGGGCCCTGGGCGCGACTTATCTGAACGGACTGTGGGAAGCGATCGAAAAAAGTGCAAAATAAAATAATATAAATAGAAAGAAGGGGTTTCTATGAAGTTAAATGAGCAGGGGTTAAAGAACAGAGAAGATTGGCAGCAGGCGGGGTATGCATTGCCGGAGTTTGACCGGGAGAAAGTGGCGGCCGCAACAAAAGAAAACCCGTTTTGGGTACATTTTGGCGCCGGAAACCTTTTCCGTGCATTTCAGGCCAATCTGGTTCAAAAGCTTTTAAATGCCAATGAACTGGACCGCGGGCTGATCGTTGCCGAGGGCTACGATTATGAGATTGTGGAGAAAATGAACCGCCCGCACGACGATTACAGTATTCTGGTGACGCTCAAAGCCGACGGCAATGTCGATAAGACAGTCGTGGGCAGCGTGGTGGAGTCGCTTGCAGTGGATTCCGAGAATGATGTGGATTTTAACCGCTTAAAGGAAATATTTGCCAAAGATTCCTTACAGATGGCAAGCTTTACGATCACGGAGAAAGGCTATAGCCTTGTCAACGGAAAGGGCGAGACTCTGCCGGATGTGGAAGATGATTTTAAAATGGGACCCGGGCGGCCCAAAAGTTATATGGGAAAAGTGGTTTCGCTGCTGTACACAAGATTTCAGGCCGGAAAGAAGCCGTTAGCGATGGTGAGTATGGACAATTGTTCCCACAACGGTGACAAGCTTTTTGCAGCTGTAGACAGTTTTGCTAACAAATGGGAGGAGAGCGGGCTGGTGGAAACCGGTTTTGTCGCATACATTCATGACAGGGAATTGGTGACGTTCCCTTGGACCATGATCGACAAGATTACGCCGCGCCCGGACGCTTCCGTGGAGGAGATTTTGAAGAAAGACGGTGTGGAGGGGTTAGAACCCGTTATCACATCCAAAAATACTTATGTCGCACCGTTTGTCAACGCCGAGGAGTGCGAATATCTGGTGGTGGAAGACGCCTTTCCGAACGGCAGGCCGGGCCTGGAAAAGAGCGGCGTGATATTTACCACGAGAGAAAAGGTGGAAAAGGTGGAGAAGATGAAAGTCTGCACCTGCTTAAATCCCCTGCACACCGCACTCGCAGTGTTTGGATGTATCCTTGGGTATCACAAGATCTCCGACGAGATGAACGACACAGAGCTTAAGAAACTGGTGGAGACGATCGGGTATGTGGAAGGACTGCCGGTGGTAGTCGATCCGGGTATTTTAGACCCCAAAGAGTTTATCGATACGGTATTAAACGTCCGCATCCCGAATCCGTTTATGCCGGATACGCCGCAGCGTATCGCCACCGACACATCGCAGAAGCTGGCTATCCGCTTTGGCGGAACCATCAAGGCATACCGCGCGTCCGGCAGCTTAAAGGTTTCCGATTTGAAGATGATACCTCTCGTATTTGCGGGATGGCTCCGCTACCTGATGGCGGTGGACGACAGCGGAACATCCTTTACGTTAAGTCCGGACCCGCTGCTGGCGACGGTGACGCCGTACATGGCGGATATCAAGATCGGCGATACCGTTTCCGCCGAAAAGCTGGAGCCGCTGCTTGTAAACACGGAAATTTTTGGCGTCAATCTCTTTGAAATCGGCATGGCGGAGCAGGTTGTCTCATATTTCAATGAGATGATTGCAGAAACCGGCGCGATCAGGAAAACATTACAGAAATATGTAAAGTAGATTGAAAAATCAGAAACGGTTACAAAAATAGGTAAACTAACGGCAGGGAGCGATAGGTATGGCGCCATTCCCCGCAGTTAGCAAAATATTAAGAGCTTCTTGTCCTGACACCCATCAGATAGCGTCTGAGTTCGTCGGCCATGGCGCCATTCCCCCGGCCCTTGTCGTAAACGATACAGATGCTTCTGCTGGGTGTCTTGCAGTTTAAAGGAATCTTTACAATCTTATTTTCTTCCAGCAGCGTCTTTGCCATGCGCTCCGGCACGAATCCTATGCCAAAATTGTTTTCAATCAAAGGGAGCAGAAGATCGGAGGTCGCAACCTCCATATCCGGCTCTATCTTTACATGCTGCGTCAAAAAGAAATCCTTGTACAATTCGTAAGTGGCTGTGCCGCTGCCAAGTCCAATCCAGGGAATGTCTGCGAGCCTGCGCAGATCCTGTTGCTGACTGCACAGGCTGCGGTAATTTGTACCGCCGACTAAAATTTCCTGAAAGGCGAGGAGCTCTTTGCAGGAAAGTGCGTGCGGGAGCTCAAACGGGGTTGTCAGCAGGGCAAAATCGAGCCTGCCGCTGGCCAGTGTCTGCATGGTATAGGGCGTCGTGTAATTGTGGATGATGATGCGGGCTCTGGGATAGAGCTTTTTAAAGTCCTGTAGGGTGTCAAGCAAATAAAGATGAAGCGCCGTTTCCGTGGCGCCGACCGTCACGGTGCCCGTACCGCTCGCCGCATGATTGTAGATTTCGTCCTGCGCCGTCTGGAGATGTTCAAAGGCAATCTCTACATGGGAATAGAGGCGCTCGCCCTCCTCCGTGAGGCTGATGCCGCGGGCGCCGCGAATCAGCAGGTTGCATTTGAGCGCGGATTCCAAAAGCTTGATGATGCGGGTGACATTCGGCTGATTGCTCCCCATAGCGGCGGCGGCCTTGGTTATATTTTTGTATTTTCCCACATAATAAAACACCTTATAATACTCAAAATTAACATCCATATGATTGTTATATTCCTTATATATAAACTATGTATTTTTCGTATTGATAAAAATCAGTATAATACATAGGTGATGGCAAGTAAAGCGTAAAATTGCCGACACAAACTTGTTATGCGCAAAAAGTGTAACAGTGAAGCCGAGGCTGAACCAAAAAGTAAATGCGAACGTCGTTCGCAATGCAGAAATGAGGATGACAATGAATAAAGATCTGACGGTGGGGAATCCGCAAACGGTATTATGGAAGTTCTGTCTGCCGATGTTTGGCAGTATTATTTTCCAGCAGCTCTACAATATTGCAGACTCGCTGGCGGCCGGAAAGTTTATCGGGGAAAACGCGCTGGCGGCTGTGGGAAACAGCTACAATATTACTCTGATTTTTATTGCCTTTGCGTTCGGATGCAATATCGGATGCTCGGTCGTCGTCTCGCGATTTTTTGGGGCGAAAGACTACGGCAGGATGAAAACGGCGGTCTATACGGCATTGACTGCCAGCGGCGTGCTCTGTGCGGCGCTGATGCTGTCAGGCTTCTTCGGCTGTAATTTCCTGTTGGAGATAATGAACACACAGCAGGAGATCATGGGGGATGCGGCGCTGTATCTGAATATCTATATATTGGGACTCCCGTTTTTATTTTTCTACAATATCGCAACCGGGATATTTTCGGCGCTGGGAGATTCGAGGACGCCGTTTCTTTTTCTGGCGTTCTCCTCCACCGCCAATATTATTGTAGATATCCTGTTTGTCTGTGCGTTTGACATGGGGATAGCCGGCGTCGCCTGGGCGACATTCCTCTGCCAGGGGATTAGCTGTATCCTGTCTGTCGCTTTGGTTTTAAAACGTCTGGCAGCGATCAGGACCGCGGAAAAAGTAAGCATTTTTTCCTGGGATTTGCTGAAGCTGCTGTCGGTCATAGCGGTGCCGAGTATTTTACAGCAGTCTTTTATCTCTGTCGGCAATGTATTGCTTCAGGGGTGTATCAACAGCTTTGGCGTCAGTGTCGCTGCCGGATATTCGGCGGCGGTAAAACTCAACAATTTAGTGATTACCTCGTTTACCACACTCGGAAACGGTATCTCCAATTTTACGGCGCAGAATATCGGGGCAGGGCTTTATCCCAGGGTGAGAAAAGGAATGTGCGCCGGGTTGAAGCTGGTTTGGGGGCTTTGTGTCCCGCTTGTTATTCTCTACTTTATCTTTGGCAGAAGCCTGCTTCTGTTGTTTATGGACGACGTTTCGGTGGAGGCGTTAAAGACAGGAGTAGAGTTTTTGCGGATTGTATCGCCGTTTTACTTTGTGATTTCCGCCAAGTTGGCGGCGGATGGTGTGCTGCGCGGCGCCGGCGCCATGAAATTGTTTATGGCGGCGACGTTTACCGACCTGGTATTGCGCGTGGTGTTGGCTTTCATCTTTGCGGCCATATGGGGGCCGGTCGGAATCTGGTGCGCGTGGCCTCTCGGATGGGGGATTGGAACCGTGTTATCGCTGCTTTTTTACCGTATGCAGGTCACAAAAACACACGCTGTGCTTAAGAGGTAACCGTTTTGCACAAGCAACCGACGGACTGTCGCTGGAAGCGTTAAAATGGGAGGAATTACGGTTGAAAGATTCGTTAAAAGCCGATATTAATGAAAGAAAATACAAGATTAGAGTACTGGTACAGTGAATCATAAGGAACTGACGCCTTGACCTGTTCGATCAATCGCTGTACTTGACGGGCAACACAGGAACGGAGAGGCGATTTCCTTTACGATGACGGACGCAAACGGCGCTGCTTATACGATGCAGGCGGACAATGTGAGCAATACCGTGACATCCCAGGTTGAGAACGCTGTGACTTCCTATATTTCGAGATTTGCAAACAGCTTAAGCTACGGTTACGGCGCCGATTCTTCCTTTAGCAATCTGATTACCCTATACTCTCAGGATGCGAACGGTTATTCCGTGGATTTTGCCTATGATTTTGACTTGAGCAGCCTGAACTTAACACGCGATATGTTTATAGCGACGACCAACCCGGTGACGAACCGCACGACTTACACATGGAATCCGGCCAGCGATGCGCGGATTGCAGCGGCAAAGGCAGAAGTCATCAATAACATTGTGTCTGTCCTCACTGCGGAATGTGACGGTGACGTCTGTGAGCACCGACAATGGGCCGCCCACGGCTTCGCTTGAGGTCAGGTCGCCGCTGACTACGCTCAACACGCGCTATTCCTCGCTGTCGATCGAGGCCGGGCGCGAGATTAAGATACAGTCCGGGGCGCTGGGCAAGCAGTATATTAAACTGGAGCTGCCCTCCATGAACAGCAGTATCCTGCGGGTGGGCGGTGTGGATGTCTCTACGCATGAGAGCGCTTCCGCGGCGCTATTAAATATCTATTATGGGATAGAATATGTCTCGCGTATGCGTTCAGGCTACGGCGCGACGCAAAACCGCATGGAACACGCGATAGCCGTCAACGAGGTGACGGCGGAAAATACACAGTCCGCGGAGAGCCTGCTGCGCGATACGGATTATGCCGACGAAGTCGTCGTTTATGCTAAGCATCAGATTTTGACGCAGGCGGGTCAGGCTATTCTCGCGCAGTCCTATCGCAGCGGCGAGTCGGTCTTGAATTTGCTTCAGTAAACAGAAAAATTTGTAGAAAATTAGTTTTCATCCCCCAAAAGTTGTGCTAAAATAGTAATGTACCTGTAGTCTGGCGTCAGCACACAAAATTGGCAGGTTCGGAAAGGTCGGCTATGCATATGATTCAGAACAATCAATCAAAACCGGTGGATAAGAAAAAGAATTCTAACTTTATGATGGCGGTGATTTCGCTGGTTCTCGCGGCGGCGCTGATGATAGTGGATTTTTATCTGCTTATTAACAAACCGTCCAATTTTATCGGTCTTTTAGGCACAACGATACTGATGATTGTGTGGATATTTTTCTTTGTCCGTTCCCTGTTTTTGGAGATGGAGAAAAATAAAACCGAGACGGACACATATTTAGAAGCGATCATCAAATCAGAAAAAGCCTTTTTCCTGATGCAGCGCAAGCTCGAAAAAGAGATCGAGCAGATCGGCGAGTACAGTAAAGTGCCGTCGGAGGAGATTATCACCGCGCAGAAGGCGATTGCCAAGGTCACGATCAACCGCAGCAAGGAGAATACGGATGCGCTGATGGATTCCAACGACCGGGTACTCGACAAGTTCAACAGCTTTGTCACGCTTTTATCTGAGATGAACGACCAGATCAGAGAAACCAGGCAGGAAACGCCGGACGATTCCAAGCAGGATATCCTCGCAAATCAACAGGATATTTTGATGAACCAGAGAGATTTTATTTCTAATATTCAGCAGATAGAGAACACCGTCAGAGACCAGATGCGAAAGGTACTTGACAGTATTCATGAACTGCCGTCGAAACTTCCGGCGCCGGCACCGAGCGATTACAGCGGTTGGCAGGAAGCGGAAACCATGGCGGATGAGAGCGGTGCGCAGGCTGGGTACGATGAGCAGGATGGGAGCGCTGGCTTTGAGATAGGTGGAATGGCGTTTGCCGATGAGCCGGAGGCGGACGAAGCGCCGGCTTCGACATATGGGGAGGAGACAGAGGGCGCTGGCTTTGAGATAGGTGGAATGGCGTTTGCCGACGAGCCGGAGGCGGACAGTGAACCCGAAGATATCGTAATCCCCGATTTGGATTTGGGAGAAATCGGAGAGAGTGAGTCAGAGTTCGGAGAAATTGGCCTCGGCGAGCCAGGATTTGGAGAAATGGAAGAGAGAGAATCCGGGCTCGAGGAAATGGGAGTAAGTGAGCCAGGATTTGGAGAAATGGAAGAGAGAGAATCCGGGCTCGAAGGAATGGGAGTAAATGAGCCAGGATTTGGAGAAGTGGAAGAGAGAGAATCCGGGCTCGAAGAAATGGGAATAAATGAGCCGGGATTTGGAGAAATGGAGGAGAGAGAATCCGGGCTCGAAGAAATGGGAATAAATGAGCCGGGATTTGGAGATATTGGAATAAGCGAATCGTCTCTGGAGGGGGGAATCGGTCTCAGCGAACCGGGCCTTGGAGACATCGGAGAGAGTGAATCGCTACTCGCGGGAATCGGTCTCGGTGAGCCGGGGCTGGAAGACATCGGAGAGAGTGAATCAGACCTTGAAGAGATTGGATTGAGTGAGGTGTCGGAAGGCGAGCCGGAAGATATTGTGATACCGGATTTAGATTTGGGAGACATTGGTCTCAGTGAGCCAAGCCTCGGAGACATCGGAGAGAGTGAATCAGTATTGGGAGATATCGGCCTCGGAGACATCGGAGAGAGTGAATCGCTCTTGGGAGACATCGGCCTTGGAGACATCGGAGAGAGTGAATCGCTCTTGGGAGATATCGGCCTTGGTGAGCCGGGGCTGGAAGAAATCGGAAACAGCGATTCTAAGCTTGGAGACATCGGTTTAGAAGACCCGGGACTTGAAGACATTGCCATGGATGAGATATTGGAGGGTGAGCCGGAAGATATCGTGATACCGGATTTGGATTTGGGAGACATCGGTCTTGGCGAATCGAGCCTGAAAGAAATCGGTGCGAATGAGCCGGAACAGACCAAAACCGGAACAAGCGGGCCGGCGAAGGCAGAGAGCAAAGCCAGTAAGCCGGCGCCCACAGAGGAGCCGAAGCCGGCTGCTAAGGCAAAACCGGCAATGCCGGATTTGACAAACCCAAGCAAATTAATGACCCCGGAAGAGATTGCCGCTTTGATTGCGAATATGTAACATGGAAACGATGGCAGAGCCGGACGTATCTGTGAAGACAGATGCGGTCCGGTTCTTATCATTTGGGGCAATAAGGTAAAAAATACAAGATATGAAAAAAAAATAAAAAAATGATAAAAAACACTTGCAATTATAAAAATTCTGTTATATAATATCTCTTGTCTTTTAGAAAAGATGTTTACGCGCCACTAGCTCAGCTGGCAGAGCACCTGACTCTTAATCAGGGTGTCCAGGGTTCGAACCCCTGGTGGCGCACTCGAAAGTACCGATTTTGCAGTGTAGACTGTGGGGTTGGTGCTTTTTTATTTTATCTTATAGGAACGACGGTGCTGCTTTAAAACGCTAAAACATATAACTTTCCTATAAGATAAAACCATCCGGGAGGATGCGCGCTTTGCGCAATAAGAAATGGCTGCTGAGCGGGTTTGTCCGCATGATTTTAGTATTAAGAAACAATTGGCTGCCGTGAAAACGAAAGTGTTTGACTTTTGGATGGTAAAAAATATACGACCTTAAAGAGCAGGGAGGAAGATTGAAAATTAAAATTTTCAATCGCGAGATTTGTGTCTGTGCGCTGCAAAGCCATTTATGGCTTACACAAACTCGATATGCGCAATAAAGCTAATGCGAACATAGTTCGCAATGCAGAACTGGAGAAAACTATGAGATTACGCAACATTCCGGGCGCAGAGGAAGCGATTTTAAACAGCCCGTATTGTGTCAAGGAGCCGGAAGGACAGAGAGGGAGCTGGCAGAGCCGGTTTCCGTCCAGTCAGCCGCTTCACATTGAAATCGGTATGGGGAAGGGAAGATTTATCATGGATATGGCGGCAGAACATCCCCAGGTCAATTATCTTGGCATTGAGCGCTACTCGAGCGTATTGCTGCGCGCGATGCAAAAGATGGAACTTTTGCCGCTTCCCAATCTAAAATTCATCTGTATGGATGCGGCCGACCTCGAAAACGTTTTTGATACAAATGAGGTTTCCCGCATTTATCTCAATTTTTCCGATCCATGGCCCAAAGACCGCCATGCCAAGCGCCGTCTGACCTCCCGGCAGTTCTTTGCGCGCTACGACCAGATTTTGGCGGCGGAGGGCAGCGTGGAGTTTAAGACGGACAATCAGGCGCTGTTTGATTTTTCCCTCCAGGAAATCCAGGAAGCCGGCTGGCACGTGGATGCATTTACCAGAGATTTGCACCATGATAAAGTCTTATGCGAAGGAAATATCATGACCGAGTACGAGGAGAAATTTTCATCCAAAGGCAATCCAATCTATAAATTGATTGCTTCGCGCTGCGGACAAAAAGATAGCAATTCAGGTAATGCTAACTGGCCACAGTAAGCGTTTGAGGAGAGATTCGCATGAATACCCAGTTTATACAGAGTGTTGCAATCCATTGGGACAAGATTGCGCCGGACAGTTATTTGCGGGACATCGAGGCGTTTCGCGGTTTAAAGAGTCTCGCATTTACCCACGCAATCACATTTTTTGTCGGTGAAAACGGCAGCGGCAAATCTACCATGCTCGAGGCGATTGCCGTGGCGTCCGGTTTTAATCCAGAGGGAGGAACAAAAAACTATCATTTTTCCACGTATGATTCCCATTCAGAATTGTGTGAGTCTCTCAAGATCACAAGAGGGATTCGTCGGCCAGGCTGGGGCTATTTTTTGCGGGCGGAAAGCTTTTACAATGTTGCGACCAAGGAAATGGATTACGCGGACGCGTTTCATCCCTCCCAGCGCCTGCATGAAAAGTCCCACGGAGAAAGCTTTCTCGCCATAGCCGGCAGGCAGTTAAAGCCGGAGGGAATTTATTTTTTGGATGAACCGGAGGCGGCGCTGTCGCCGCAGCGCCAGCTGACGCTTTTACTGGAAATCTATGAATGTGCGAGACAGGGCGCACAGTTTATCATTGTCACACATTCGCCCATTCTGCTGGGGATTCCGGGTGCCGAAATCCTTTCCTTTGATGGTGGAACGGTGCACGCCTGCGATTATTTGGAAACGGACAGCTACCAGATTACGGAAATGTTCATCAATCACAGGCAGCAGCTTCTGGAACGTCTATTAAATTGAGAATACGGTTGCGGCCAATGCAAAGAACAAGTATACTAGACATAAATAATCTTTTCGGTGAAAGGATAAAATAGGAAACAGAGAGATTGAAAGCTCGTTCAGGATAAGAATGGAGATTTGTATGAAATATAAGAATAAACAAACGCTTCTTAGTTTATTATTGGGTATATGTTGTTTGTTGCAGCTGGGAAATCTTCACGTCTGTGCGTCAGAATATTGGCCGGAATCTCCCGAGGTAGAACCGAAGTCAGCGATTGTGATGGAGTTATCCACGGGGACGATTCTCTACGAAAAGAACATCACGGACCAACACTATCCCGCCAGTATCACAAAGATCATGACGACGCTGCTTGCCCTGGAAAATGCCGATCTCAATGAAGTCATAACTTTTTCCGACAGGGCCATAGACGAGACCAGGGGCGGCTCCGGCATCGCCAGAGATTACGGCGAGCAGATGACGATGGAGCAGACGCTTTACGGCGTCATGCTGGCTTCCGGCAATGAGTGTGCCTTTGCCGTGGCCGAGCATGTGGGCGGCACGATGGAGAAGTTTGTCGAAATGATGAATGAGAAGGCGGCCGAACTGGGTTGCGTCAACACCCATTTTAGTAACCCGCACGGCTTGCAGGATGAGAACCATTATACCTGTGCCTATGATATGGCCTTGATTGCACAGGCGGCCTATGCCAACGAGACATTTCGCATCATTACGGGCACGGCGCGCTATACCATACCGCCGACCAACAAGCATGAGGAGCAGACGGATTTGCAGAATCACAATGAAATGCTGTATCCGTTTCGCTACAATAAATATGTTTATGAGGGCTGTACCGGCGGGAAAACGGGCTACACAACCACGGCCAACAGTACGTTGGTAACGTTTGCCGAGAGAGACGGCATGACTTTGGTCTGTGTGGTGATGGACAGCCAGGCTCCCGCTCACTGGACGGACAGCCGCCTGCTGTTTGACTATGCGTTCGACAATTTCCAGATGGTAAATATCGTTGAAAATGAGTCCAGATATCCATCCTCGGAAAATTTAAAAAAAGGTGTATTGAATAACCAGGAGGCTTTCGTGAATATCTCGGAGACGGCAGCGATCGTTCTTCCAAAGACGGCTGAATTTGCAGATACAAAGTCCGAGATCACCGTGGCGGACGCCGGCAGTGATGTGGTTGGCAGTATCGTATACACCTACGCCGGGCATCCGGTCGGCAAAGCAGATATCAAAAGAACGGACACGGTCGTCAATGAGTTTCAGTTTGGCCAAGCGCCGGATACCGCGCAGACGGAGATCGGAGAGGAAGAACAGCAAACGGACGGCACAGCGGAGGAAGCCAAAAAAATTCATATTGTCATTGACTGGAAAGTGATTTTGATTGTGATCGGTGTCCTTGCGGTCGTCATCATTCTAGGAATTTGCCTGAAGAAATTTATTGATAACTACTATATCATAAAACATAACCGGGAAGTCAGAAAGCGCCGCAAACAGCAGATCAAAACAATGAGAAGCCCGCGCAGACGTCACCGGAGACGGTGGTGATAACGAGCAGGCACGCGGGCACAGAGTACAAGAGATAAATAATTATGGGGAGAAAGCATCAATTACAACAAGTTGTGGATGCGAAAGTCATAAAACAAAAAAGACATAAAAGACATCAAGTATAACAATTAATTGGCATAAAAGACAATATTTCACGAATAATATTGTCTTTTATTTTTTAATAAGACATGATGATTTTGAGGCCAAATTATCTGACAATTAAGCTGTTCAGAAGAACTTTAAGCTTCTGCGGACAGTTGGAGTAGAACATAATGCCGTTCGAGCAGGGCTGCATGGTCAGATATTTGTCGACAAAGGCCGGGGATTGTTCGATCTGATGCATCAGATAGGAGACCACCTCCGGGGCAGTTTGCAGAAAGACCGGGGTATAGTCTTGCATGGTAAAGACAGCGGCATTTGTCTTTTGCAGCAGGCGGTGCAGTTCCTGTTCCTGCGCGAGCTGCTCGGCCGTTTTGTTGGGGATAAAATAGCCCTGTTCATTTTTGGGCATATTCATAGAGCGGATTGCGCGCTGTACCTGTTTGGTCAAAGCATCGGAGGCGGGATAAAGAGATTCAAAATAGACCATAAAATCAGCGGCCGTCTTAAAGTGCTCGTTTTTTCCTTTTTCGAGGATTTCGGTCATAAGAATTCTTCGTATGATATTTTCACATGCTTCGCGGGATGGATTTTTCCGCAACGGGGGATTGCTGTTTGACATGCGGGCTCACCTTTCTGATAGTTACTGTGCGATTCGCTATATGTTTTATCTTCTGCCATTATCCCACCGATGGAGGGAAAAAACAAGAAAAAATAAAGTAAGCCCATGATTAGGCCGTGATTAGGTGTTCTGATTTTTACAATTTATCTTTGAGCCTGGCGGGTAGAATAAAACAAAAGACAAGGGCGTCTATGCTGAAAACATTCAGTGTGGGCGTCTTTTTGTTTACAGGGATGTAAAAGCGCATCTTTTAGAATTAGCTGCTAACGGCGATTGGCGGCTAACCGCGGAAGGAGAGAAATCATGGAGTCAAGAATCGTGGAACATCCGATACTCGGAGAAATTGAGAACGGAAGGACTGTGACATTTACCTGCGACGGCAGGGAGCTTACGGGCTATGAAGGAGAGCCGATTGCGGCCGCACTTAAGGCGGCAGGGCTGATGGTACACCGTTATACGCAAAAAGAGCATAAACCCCGCGGCGTATTCTGCGCAATCGGGCGGTGTACGGACTGTGTTATGGTAGTCGACGGGAAGGCGAATGTCAGAACCTGTGTAACGCCGCTGAAAGAGGGCATGGTCGTGCAGACCCAATACGGTGTAGGCGTGGAGCCGTTCGACAGGCGCGAGGAAGGAGAGAACGCATGAAAAGATATGATTTGATTGTAGTTGGCGCGGGTCCGTCCGGTTTATCCGCCGCGATCGAGGCGGCCAAAAGAGGTTTACGGACGGTTGTATTCGACGAGAACGAAAAACCCGGAGGACAGTTGTTTAAACAGATACATAAATTTTTTGGTTCCAGAGAGCACAGGGCCAAAATTCGGGGTTATGTGATCGGACAGCAGCTTTTAGAGGAGGCCGACAGCCTTGGCGTTGAGGTAAGGTTAAACGCGACGGTCATAGGGCTGTATCAGGATAAAGAGGTTGTGGTAAAGCTTGCCGACGAAGTAGTGCACTGTAAGGGGGACGCCATCATCATTGCAACCGGAGCGGCAGAGAATATGGTGACATTCGAGGGATGGACGCTGCCCGGCGTCATCGGCGCCGGAGCGGCGCAGACGATGATGAACCTGCACGGCATAAAACCCGGGCAGAGGGTCTTGATGCTCGGCAGCGGCAATGTGGGATTAGTGGTGAGCTTCCAGCTGCTGCAATGCGGTTGTGAGGTCGTAGCGCTCGTCGATGCGGCGCCAAAAATCGGCGGCTATGGCGTCCATGCTGCCAAAATTGCCAGAACGGGCGTTCCGTTCTATTTGTCGCACACCATTGTGCGGGCAGAGGGTGACGACTGCGTGACCGGGGTGACGATCGCCAAGGTGGACGAGCATTTTCAGTTCATCCCGGGAACGGAAAAGAAATTTGAGGTCGATACGATATGTCTCGCCGTCGGGCTTTCCCCGATGTCGCAGCTGTTAAAAATGGCCGGATGCAAAATGGAGGATAATCCCAGGCGCGGCGGTCAGGTGCCAATCTGTGATGCGTATGGGAGAACTTCTCTGGCAGGCGTATTTGTCGCCGGCGACGTCTCCGGGATTGAGGAGGCGAGCTCTGCAATGATAGAGGGAAGAATGGCCGGGATTGCTGCGTGCGAATATCTGGGTTTTATGGAGAAAGAGGAGCTTGCTGCACAGCTTGCATCGCAAGAGCGCGCGCTTGACGGACTGCGGCAGGGAATGTTCGCACCGCAAAACAGGGGGAGGGCCGTTGCGGAGACAGAGGAGGGAATCGCTGTTTCCGCCAGCCTGCTGCGGCATGGATACATAAGCGATGATGAGATCGAAAGATTTCCCGGTATCACGCACAGAGCCGGCGTTCATCCGGTGATGGAGTGTACACAGAATATCCCTTGCAATCCATGTCAGGATGCGTGCCCGAAAGGGTGTATCAGCATCGGCGCCAATATCACTTCGCTGCCGGTTGTCGTGGAGAGCGCGGAATGTATGAACTGTGGCATGTGCGTTGCCTCCTGTTCCGGGCAGGCAATTTTTCTTGTGGAGGAGGATTGTGGGGACGATACGGCAACGGTCACGCTGCCCTATGAATTTCTGCCGCTTCCCGCCGCCGGGACGAAAGGAGATGCGCTCGGCCGCAGCGGGCAAAGGGTCTGTGAGGCCGAGGTCGTGGGCGTCAGAAGTGCGAAAGCCTTTGATAAGACCAATCTGCTCACGATCAAGGTGCCAAAAGAATACGCGATGAAAGCGAGATTTTTTCGATCGATGCACAACTGACTATAAGGAACAAAATGTGAGATAGGAAAAGACGGAACTCAAAATAGGAGGCTGATATGAGTAATGTAATTGACAGGTCAAGGGAGATCGGGCCATATATCCCGGCCCCGGACGACGATAGAATCATCTGCCGGTGCGAGGAAGTTACGCAGGGCGAAATCCGCAGGGCGGTACATGAAGGTATGTGGACCATGACTGAGATCAGAAGATATCTGCGGACCGGAATGGGGCTATGCCAGGGACAGACCTGCGGAAAGCTCGTAAAGGGCATTGTTGCGCGGGAACTCGGCGTTCCCATGGCGGCGCTGGAACCCGCCACGTCGCGGGTCCCGATGCGTCCGATCGAAATGCGTGTGTTTGCAAACGAGGCAAAGGAGGGCGGGGAACATGAGTAATTGTGCAGAGGTTGTGATCATTGGCGGCGGTATCATTGGCTGTGCCACGGCATATTATCTGGCCAAAAGAGGCGTTGACGTCATTGTGCTTGAGGGCAGCGACCACATCGGCAACGGCGGCTCCTCCAGAAACGGCGGCGGCGTGCGCCAGTCGGGGCGCGACCCAAGGGAATTGCCGCTGGTGATGTACGGAATCAAAAACTTCTGGCCCACGCTGTCAGAGGAATTGGAAGCAGACTGCGAATATCATCAGGACGGCAATCTGAGATTGGGAAAATCCGAGAAACACAGACAGATTTTGGAGGGGTTGACCGAGCGTGCCCAAAAAGCCGGTCTCGATGTCACAATGATCGACGGGGACGAAGTGCGCCGCATCAATCCCTATCTGTCCGGGGAAGTCACCTGTGCCAGCTGGTGTCCGACCGACGGCCACGCGAATCCGCTGACGACGACGCTGGGATATTATAAGACGGCGAGAAAGCTTGGCGTTCGCTTTATTACCGGTGAGAACGTCACAGAGCTTCGCAAAAGAAAAGGGAGACTTGTTGAAGTGATCACGGAAAATAACAGATACGGCGCAGGGAGCGTCGTGCTTGCCGCCGGGCTTGGCAGCAGGGAGCTCGCGGCAACGGTCGGCATTGACATCCCGATGCAGCCGGCCATGCTCGAAGCGCTTGTGACCGAGGCGCAGCCACCTATGTTTGATCAGATGCTTGGAACGGCCGAGGCCGACTTCTACGGGCATCAGACGAAACACGGCTCCTTTGTATTCGGCGGTTCCTCGGGACTGGAGGGATTTACCAGAGACAACGGCACGCCGATCTGTTATAGTAAGACGGCGCCCTGTATCTGCCGGGGCATCATGAAATATTTTCCGCATCTGGCCGACGCCAAAATTGTGCGCACCTGGGCAGGGTGGATGGACAAATGCGCCGACGGCGTGCCTGTACTGGGAACGGTCGAGGAGGTGCCGGGCCTGATACTCGCGGCCGGCTTTACCGGCCACGGTTTTGGCATTGCCCCGGCGGTGGGAGACCAGCTGGCGGAGCTGATTGTGACGGGTAACACGACGGTGGATATTTCGGCGTTGCATTATGACCGCTTTCGCGCTAAAATATAGCCGTAAAGGTTAGGGGCTTATGATATGGCAAAAAGATAGCTTAAAGGCGACACAGCCGTTTTATGTTTTAAATACCGATAAGTTTTTACAGGAAATCTATTTCAGGCAGGGTATCTCACATTTCTATTCGTTTCGGACGGCAAAGAGGATGACAATATCCACTGTCCCGGACGGATGTATCGACTTACTTTTTGTATATTACAGCGCAGGCATGAAAAGCTATGTCTGCGGGAGCGTGTTAAAATGCAGTCAAGTTGAGTGGGAAGGGCCCGCGGAGTTTTTTGGTGTGCGCTTTTTGCCCGGATTTCACCCGGCGGGCCTGCTCGTTACGCAGAGGGATTTGCTGGAGAGCAGGTTTCCTCTGGAACGTTACCTGCAAAAACAGGAATTGATTCGCCTTCTTGCCCCGCAGACAGACTTTTGTCAGAGAATCCGCACTTTTTTGCGAGAATACACCAAAATGGAAGAGAAGCGGGAGGCTCCCTATGGCAAAAAGGAGCTGGTCGCCTCCGTGAAATCCCTGGTCTATCAGTCCGGCGGCCTGATAAGAATAGGAGAAATCGAGAATCGGACGGGCTACACGGCGCGCTATATTAACAAAGTCTTTCTGGAGGAGATGGGATTTGGGCCAAAGACGTTCTGTAAAATTATACAGTTTCAGCGTGCGCTGGAGTATCTCAACTATGGTGTGCCCGCCAATATGACGGATGCCGCCGTTGCGCTGGGGTATTATGACCAGCCGCAGTTTATCCGCGACTTTAAAGAGTATGCCGGTATGACGCCGGCCAAATATCTGCGTCTGGTTCACGATCAGACTTACCGGGCGCGGGTCAGGGATATGGGCTTTTTCCTAGATTCCTCGGCCTGTGAGGGTAAATGACACACTGCGCCGTATACGTGCCTGTGCACAAAAGTCCCAGCCGCAGCCAATCGTGCCAAATAGCCGGGAATCCGTCCCTTTGCCGCAGGCAAACTTTAAATGAGCGGGATTCCGTAACAGTGAAGCCCGGCTCAACTGTTACGCGCAGCTAGCAGCCAGTAATGTCAAATAAACAAAGAATGTAGCGCATTAAGTTGACGGTGCGTGAATGTTTCGTCAATGCCGGAAAGGACAGGGAGAAAAATGCCGGAAATGCCGGAAGTGGAAACCATAAAGCGTGTGTTAGAGCCGCAGCTGAAAGGGCTTATGATTACTAAGGTTACGTTGAAACGTCCTGAAATTGCGGCATACCCCGACGCAGAGCGATTTTGTGCACGGTTGGGAGGTCAGACAATTTCCCACATGGAGCGCAGAGGCAAATATTTGATGATTTGGCTCGAAAGCCAAGACCGTATCATTTTGCATCTGCGCATGACGGGCTGCCTGCTGCTTGCGCCGGCAGATATCCCGGAGGAGAAACATACACATATTATTTTTCGTCTCAGCGACGGCAGAGAGCTGCGGTTTTCAGATACCCGGCGATTTGGGCGTTTCTGGCTGCTACAAAAGGACGAGGCGGATACATACAGCGGAGCTGGCAAATTGGGCATAGAGCCGTTTGACACAAAGCTGACGGGCTCCTATCTATATAGTCATTTAGGCAGCCGGAAAAAAGCGGTGAAGGGGTGCCTTTTAGATCAGAGTATCATCGCGGGAATCGGAAATATTTATGCCGACGAGATTTTGTTCGCGGCGGGAATTTATCCGGCGCGTCCGGCAAACAGCCTTAATCTTTGCGAATGGGAGAAACTTGCCGCAGTGATACCCGAACGTCTTGTCTATTTTATTGAAAAGAACGAGATAACGCCGGAGGAATATCTAAAATCAAAGGGGCGGGATTACCGCAATACGCCCTTTTTGCAGATATATGGCCATGAGGGCAGTCCCTGTCCAGTCTGCGAAACGGTATTTCGCCGTATTGTCGTTGGCGGCAGGAGCAGCGTCTACTGTCCGGCATGCCAGAAAGACGTATGACCGATTTATACAAGTTTTTTATGAAAAAGTAGATATAATGATGAATCATAAGTAAGACAAAGGCGTCTGACAGGAATGTCGGGCGCTTTTTTTGTCTTATAGGAAAGACTGTTTTGCTTTAAAATACGAAAGCATATATCGTTCCTATAAGATAAAAACCCTCCAGGAGGATTCGCACACTTTTTTATCCGCAGCGCAGAAAATGATCTTCTGCCCGCGTCACTCGGCATAAATGTTTCGGAAGGAGAAGAAAAATGGGATATTCTAAAATTGAAGTGGTGACATCCATGAACAGGCTCAGCAGCCTGAAATCAGCGTTGAGTAAACTTGGCGTCAGCGGTATGACGGTTGTACAGGCGATCGGCTGCGGCGTACAGAAAGGTACCTTTGAGTATGAGGCAGAAGAAAACGAGGAGATGGAGCTTTTGCCCAAGCAGATTATCAGTCTTGTGGTTGAGGATGAAAAAATTGAGGATGTTGTGGAGACGGTGAAAAAGGAGCTGTATACCGGGCATATCGGCGACGGAAAAATCTTTATCGCCCCGCTCTCGAATGTGATACGGGTGCGGACCGGCGAGGAGGGCAGCGATGCTTTAAGTTAATATGCGCATGGATACGCGGAAAGCGAGGATATTATGGAAGAGAAAAAATTGGGTCTGCCCAGTGTGATAGCGACCGGCATGGGACTGATTGTGGCGACGAGCTGCCTGATGTCCCTTGGGCAGGGCGCCGGTGCGATCGGAGTCAGCTTTATCATAGCGATGGTCGTCGCGTGCATTGTAAATATTTTTACCGCCCTTTCCCTGGCGGAATTAAACGCGCTGATGCCGAATCTGACAGGAGGTCTGGCACAGTACACGCTGGCCTGCATGGGGCCGTTTGCCTCAATCGTGTCTATGGTTGGCGGATATCTGGTCTGCAATGCCATCACGGGGAGCGTAGAGTGCGCCATGTTTGGGAATGCCATCAATTCCGTGTTCGATACGGGGCTGCCATCGAGTGTATTTTGCATTATCTTGCTGGTTGTGCTGATGATCGCAAATTTGAACGGCATTGACATGTTTGCCAAAATTCAGGACATTGTGGCATATGGGCTGATTATTTCCCTGATTGTGATGGGAGTAATCGGAATTGTGGGAGCCGGGACAGGAGAGCAGGTAACGCAGCCGTGGGTGCTGTCTTTTCAGCCGGCGGATGTTTTTTCCATGGTAGGGCTGGCATTTTTCCTGTTTTTGGGGTGTGAATTTATCATCCCGATCGCGAAAGATGTGAAGAATCCGCGCAGAAATGTGCCGCTGGGGATGGTGCTCAGTCTGGTGGTCGTCTGCCTGATGCAGATTATTGTCGTGCTCGGTATGCACAATTATACGGAATGGGGGGCGCTCGCGGCGGACAACTCTCCGCATATTTTTTACGGAACGGCGCTTCTGGGCAAATTTGGCGCGCTGTGGATGATTCTGGTATCGATTTTTGCCGTTGTCAGTACGGTAAACTCCGTGATCAGCTCCCTGTCGTACATCTGCGCGGGCATGGCCAAGATCAATATGCTCCCGTCCGTTTTCCAAAAAAGAAATAAAAAAGGGGCTCCCTACGTCGGAATCCTGATGATCGGCGGCGTGATGATTGTGATAAACGCCACCGGGCTTTCCACATCAGACCAGTTATCGTTTTTGATCTTGGTGGGGTGCGTGTTCTGGATGATCGCCTACATTATATCCAATATCAACGTGCTGATTTTGCGAAAACGTATGGCGAGGGCGCCCAGAACCTTTAAGATTCCGTTCGGCCCGCTGTTTCCGATACTCGGGATACTGGGAAATGCCTTTATGGTGTGGAACATCGACGGAAATATCGAGGTAAGGCTCGGCATCTATAAAATATGCTTAACGATTTTTCTTCTGTTGGCGGTGTACGCGGTGATCTGGATTAAGAAGGTCATGAAACGCAGGCTCTTTGCGCCCGTTCCCCTGCACGAGGTCATGGCGATGGAAAACGATCTCTATGGGGTGATACATAACAGGAAAAAGCGCAGCCGTGAGAACAGCGGACAAAACGTGAAGAGTGGTAAAAGAGCATGAGAAATCAGAATGAAGCGTGAGGCGAAAACCAAAAACGCGAGAGATCAAACGAAGAGGTGAAAACCAAAAACGCAAGAGATCAAATGATGAGGGATATACCAAAAATGAGAGAGATCAAACGAAGAGGTGAAAGCCAAAAAGGCGAGAGGTCAAACGAAGAGGTGAAAACCAAAAACGCGAGAGATCAAACGAAGAGGTGAAAACCAAAAACGCGAGAGATCAAACGAAGAGATGAAAACCAAAAACGCGAGAGATCAAACAATGAGGCGAAAACCAAAAACGCGAGAGATCAAATGATGAGGTGTATACCAAAAACGCGAGAGATCAAACGACATGAAGTTAAAAAATGTGATATCAGAAAAAAGTGACAGCGAGCAAATAGAGAGGTGACACATATGGATTATCCAAGAATTGACATTTTATATTTGAGTGAGGAAGATATGATTGCGGCAGGCGTTTGTGACATGGAGGGCTGCGTGGAGGCGATGGAGGAACAATTTAAGCTCATGAAAATGGGCGATTACCGCATGGGCGGAGCCAACGGGAACTCGCACGGCTGTATGGTGATGTTCCCGGAATCCTCCCCGTTCCCGCAAATGCCGGTGGACGGTCCCGACCGCAGATTCATGGCGATGCCGGCGTATCTTGGCGGCAGATTTGACATGACGGGTATGAAATGGTATGGTTCCAACGTGGCAAACAAAGAAAAAGGTCTGCCGCGCTCGATCTTAATGCTGATCTTAAACGATAAGGATACGGGAGCGCCGCTGGCGTTTATGTCCGCCAATATACTGTCGGCATACCGTACCGGGGCAGTTCCGGGCGTCGGTTTCAAATATTTTGCCGCTCAGGACGCAAAAACCATCGGCATTGTGGGGCCCGGCGTCATGAGTAAGACGGCGCTCGCCGCCGCTATGGTGGTCCGGCCGTCCCTTAAGACTGTGAAAGTAAAAGGGCGCGGCAAGGCTTCCCTGGAACACTTTATGGAACATGTGAAAGCATCTTATCCCGGCGTGGAAGTCTGTGCGGTGGATACCATAGAGGAGGCGGTGCGTGGGTCCGATATCGTGTCGGTGGCCACATCCTCCCCGACCGGAGACGCCAGCTTGTATCCGTATATCGAGGAAGACTGGATAAAACCGGGGGCAGTCATTGAGACGACCGCGGCCCTGCGGTTTGATGACGACTTTTTAATCAACCGGGCGCGGACCGTGACGGATAACATCAAGCTCTATGAAGCCTGGGAGGAGGAGATGAAGCCGGACGCATACAATACGATTCCGATACCGGCCGTCCGCGTGGAAGATCTGATAGCCGCGGGAAAGATGAAAACCGAACAGATTGATGATCTCGGCGATGTGCTGCTCGGCAATATTCCGGTGCACAGAAAAGAGGGGGAGGTTGTCATCTACTCTGTCGGCGGGATGCCGACGGAGGATGTGGCATGGGGAACCGTGATCTACCGCAATGCGCTGGAAAAGGGAATCGGCACAAAGCTAAACCTCTGGGAGAAGCCCAGGATGATAGTGTGAGAAGAACTTCTAAATCACTCGCAGCAGAGGCTGCTTCGTGAAGAAGTTCTAATCTCACACCAGAGAATCCCCAAGAACAGGGGATTCTCCGCGTGGATATAAGTCGTGGAAGAGCCGTGACATGGGGGGGATAGTGAGAAGAACTTCTAATCACTCGCAGCAGAGGCTGCTTCGTGAAGAAGTTCTAA
>CANONN010000041.1 GCA_947567625.1 uncultured Roseburia sp.
TGGGGGATGAGACGTATTATGGCAGTGGGCTGCTGGATGTGTCGTATGCGCGGGAACTGCTGCATAGCTATGAAGAGACTGTCATGGCGGAGCGGGGACTTCTGGAGCAGAGGAAAAAACATGTGAAGAATCAAACAGAAGCCCCAATAAACAGTGAAGTAGAGAACATTTCAAATGATTCAGTTAATCTCACAGAGATATAGAGTTTTCCCAAGCAGAGTTGGCCAGCAGAGCTAAAATTGCTGGTAGCGAGGCAGAATCCCAAGTAAACGCAGGACGGCTGGCACTGCAAAATGTACAAGAGAATATTATACTGGATACATTGGATGGTATTGCTCAGACAGAAAAGCCGGTGGAAACATTTGAAGGAATTGACTATATTGAGGGAAGATGGAGTAACGACCGGCATAGTGAACTGGCAGAAAAGCAGGGGAAAAATAATGACCTTACGGCAACAGAGATTACATTGCTTAAGGCAGGTGCCACGTATACAGATATAAAGATACATAAAATGAAAGGGATTGCGCTTAAACGTGGATACTGGCATGGTAATACATGGAGCCGGCATGGAAAAAATGAAACTAGCAATTATATTGCCAACTATATCTTTGTGACAAAAGTGGCCCTTGCCGGCGGCAATGCCAATTTGCCCATGGTGCCTGGTATGCATCCTATGGAATATAATGATATTAAGGATAACATGAGCAAGACCATTTTATTTGGGAGAAGTTGGGAAGATGTTATGAACGAGATCGACGGTATTTCTGGTTACAAAGATCAAAAAAGATGGCGTCAGGTATTTATCTATGGTCTGGCACTGCATCTTGCCACAGATGCATTTGCACATAGCAGCTATTATCGGACTTCTGACGGAATAATCAAGAAATATGGTCACAAAACCGACACTGATTATGATCCAAGCTACGGTGCAGATCATATTAACGATACGCCAAACCGTTGGAAATGTGCGAACCATATGGCAGGATGGGTTGCCTATATTTGTAGCATCAAAGCGAAAGGTGATGTGCAGGATTTTTCGTTTTATGGTTTTCCTTGCTGGAAAGGTTTTTATATGGGTAATATATACACTTATGCCAAGGAAATTGATCCCGAATACGGCACAAGTTTTCTTAATTTTTACTATAAATCTATGAACTGTATACCGCCCAAACCGGAAGAATATTAGTAGACCGCGAAATGGAGGGTTAAAAATGAATAAAAGAAGAATATCATGCCTATTCTTGATATTTCTGCTGCTGTTTACCGCCCTTGTTCCAGCTTACACCAAAGTATCTGCCGCAAAGAAAAAGATTACAAAAATATTTAGCGACGATATCACGGTGGAAAGCGGCAGACAATTTTATATCGGAGATATGATCTCGGTAAAATTGGATGAAAAAAGCGTCTCTTTACCGGTGATACTTTCGACAAAAGAAGAAAACTGTCTTTATACGGCAACGGAAAAGGGAGCAACGTATGTTTCCGATTGTCCCGAAGTGCTGACCGTAGAAGAGAAGAGTGGCTATGCTTGTTCAAAACAGCCCGGCACTGCCACCGTTATGGTTCATTGCATGGGAGCATACGCATCATTTCCCGTCACAGTGGTAGAAAAAGGGACACTCTGCGCGGGCAATGAAGAATTTGCCGACAAAATAGATGCGGCCGGCGAGAAGCTTGCTAAAAAGATACCAAAAAAACTGAATACGGAAAATGGTTATGACTTATTTCGTGCTCTGAAGTCCTATCTGACAGCCTTTCAAGGCCACTCCGTATGTACGCTGTATGGCTGGGATTCAAACTACGAGTATAGAATAGCACCGGCTTGTTCAAGTTACGAACGTGCATATTCGATGTTAAAGCATTATATTGCAAAATATCATCCCATGTGCGATAAAAAATACTGGACGGCCGAGGAGGGCCAATATTTTACTGTATCCGCAACGTCGAAACAGATTACCGTGAACATGAAAAAGAAACTTACCAAGCAGGCCCTTTTAGCACTGTATCTGCAAGAAATTGTATATGTAGTGGATGGTGGCGGACCGAGTGGGATAACTTACCCACTGGCTATCAATACAACAGTGCAAAAAGGCAAACTCGAGGCGCGCAGCTTTATTGGAAAATACAGGGACACAGATGACAGATACATAGGCCATACCATCACGCTTTTTAAATTGGGCAGTAAGACAGGGACTGTCACCCATGTGTACTGCACACGCTATAATCCGGCAAACGGCAAATTTAAGCTTCATCATAAGAAAAAACTGGCGTTAAAAAGGGGGAAAAAATTTTTTCTGCGAATTTATACGTTTGATTTCTACTGGCCTGGTGAATTTGTTGTAAAGTAATGATGTCATATGTTTTCCTGCCACTGAACCCGATTGGCACCAAAGTATCTGCTACAAAGCTAAAGGCTACAGAAACGTACAGTGGAGATCTTATAGTAGAAAAAACGGCTCTGATGCCGTTTCCCGTCGCATTTACGCTCTGAAACGGAGATTTTTATGATAAAAAAGCGAAGATTATACTTATTTCTGGCAGTCCTGTTACTATTTACTTACATTGTTCCTTCTTTCATAGAAGTATCCGCCGCAAAGAAAAAGATAATAAATATATACAGCGACGATATTATAGTAGAAAACGGAAGACGTTTCTATTTCGGCGATATGGTCACTGTTGAATTGGATAAAAAAAGTTATGATCGGCCACTGACACTTCCGGCTGAAAATGAATTACTTCTTTATACTGCAACCGAAATGGGAGCAACGTATGTTTCCGATTGTCCCGAAATACTGGCTATAGAGAAAAAGAGCGGCTACGCCCAGGCAAAAAGGGCAGGTACTGCTAATATTATAGTCAATTGTCACGGCGCGTACGCATCCTTTCCCGTTACAGTGGCAGAAATCGGAACTCTTAACAGGACGCTTCAACCGGGAAAAGAGGATATAACCGAAAAATTAGACGCGGCCGGCAAAAAACTTTCCCAAAAAATCCCGGAAAAACTGACTCCGGAAAACGGTTACGACCTGTTTCGGGCGCTTAAAATGTATTTGGCTGTTTTTGTAGATTACAAATCTACATATAGCTCTGAAAATGGCATTAGCATCTCTTCGGCTATGTGTGGTTGGGACCCTGACCGCAAGTTTCGGATGGCACCGGCCTGTTCTTGTTATAAACGCGCGTACTCCATGGTAAAACATTATGTTGCAAAGCATCATCCTATGAACGATAAAAAATACTGGACAGCCGAAGACGGACAATATTTTACCGTATCTGCAACAGCAGACCAGATTACCTTAAAAATGAAAAAGAAACTTACCAAACAGGCGCTTCTGGCCTTATATTTAAATGAATTTTTATGTGAAACAGATGGCTATGGACCGGATGGAGTGATTCTTCCACTGTCAATCAGTGCTACGGTACAAAAAGACCGTTTCGAGGCATGCAGTTACATTGCCAGATATAAAGACACCGACGAGCGATACGGCGGTCATACCGTCACCGTCTTCAAATTGGGCAGCAAAACAGCCACTGTCACGCATGTGTACCGCTCACGTTACACCTCTGCGAACGCAAGACATAAACACATCCAAAAGAAAAAGTTAAAACTAAAAAAAGGAAAAAAGTATTGGCTGCGTATTGACACCCTATACTGGTACTGGCCCGGTGAATTTGTAGTAAAGTAAATAGCGTTTTCTGTCTTAATAAAATATAGAGCGGCTATAATAAATGAAAATGTATTTTAATCCCCCATCTGAGATAGAGGGAATGGAAGAAGCTGTAACATTGCCTGGGGTATCAAAAAGAAAAAGCGACGAACCAAAATGAAGTCTGAATGAAGATAGAGGAACGATATGTCGAAAAAAAGATTTATATGCCTGTTTATGTCACTGGTGTTACTATTCTCCTGCTGCCTGCCAAATCCAGACAACGTGTCGGCTGCAAAGAAAAAGATCAAAGGAATTTCCAGCACCCTCGTTATATCGGACATGGAAATGCTCGACTTTGATATTATACTGGAAAGCGGGAGGCAGTTCTACATGGGAGAGCTGCTCTTGGTAGAATTGGATGCAGAGAACTTTAACCGATTGGCACTCGTTAAACTGGGGTGGGAGTTTCCTTGGAAAATATCACCCTATCTACAATAAGAAATACTGGACTGACAAAGAGGGGAAATATCTTAAAGTTTCTGCACCCCAGAACCAGATTACTTTATAAATGAAAAAGAAACTCACTGCACATGCCCTTCTGGCCCTGTATTTTCATGAAGATCGTCTTTTGGATGAAATGTCCAACATCATTGAAAGTGGAGAGAACGGAATTGTTCCATTTGGCGTGGGAACCATTCCAGGGAAATGTTGGGTTAGTAAATGACAAAACGTGTAACCAAAAAACGAAATATCCTGTTACTGAATGTTTCGTCAGCAAATGACAAACAGAAGCTGTCCCGGACTTGGAGAGAAAGGGACAGCAGCGTGACAGTAAGCAAACGGATACTCAGCGTTTTTTAAAATTTTCGACGATCTGTATCATTTCTTCCGAGGGATTGGAAATCACGGCACAGTTACAGATTTCACAAGGGGGATTATCCCGCACATTGTCGATCGCTGCGGTGACTGCTGCGACGCTTCCGGTGACAAATACCAGCGCATGACCGCCGCATTTGGTATCTTTTGTCTGGTAAGTGACTTCTGCTATTTTTAACATCTGGTCGGTGACAAGCACGGCATTAGCGGCACCGAGAACTTCTACTAATCCATAGGCTCCATATCTCATAGTATCCTCCATTCCGAAGCGATTTAACGCGCAAAAACGCGCGCCGAATGTCAGATTCGGCTACGCGATTCAAATTTGTGACGCTTCGGCACAAATTTGTCTGTAAAAAATCAGCGGTCAAGATGATTTTTCACAGTATGCACCTACTCTATCTATTTGTTAATCGTCATGGTAATGGCTGTCTCTGTACCGACAGACGGAGCGGCGATCACAGTGTGTGAAACAATTGTGGAGATGGGTTCCGCCGCCAGAAGTGCAGCGTCCATTGCGGCGTTGACATCAGAAATCGTTCCGCGCATTTTGACACAGGCACCGGACTTTAAACGGTTTCGCTCCACTGACTGAATATGGACTGCGGCTGCTTTTGCGGCGGCATCCAGCGCTACAAAGCAGGCACATTCACTGTCCAGCTCAAATACGCCGATTGCCATTCCCTCATAATTATCACTCATATGATATCCCTTTCTCGGAGTATTGCATAAAAATTCTTCTCGAAATAACTGTAGTTCACAAAAATTCCTACCTGATTTAGAGCTTAAAAACTGGAGATTTCTGTATTTATTTTACTATGATATGGACAAAAATGCAAGCCGCGGTTTTTCTGAAAAGTGTTGATGATAAAGATGCTTCGCACCTGCATATGGCAAAAGTTCGATGATCTCTGGCGTGAGTCTGAATTGTAACAAGGATTCTTTATAGATTCGATCTAAGACACAAAGGAAACAAGACCGTGATCGCAAAAGTATGCTCACACAGTGCAGCGCTTACCGTTCCGCCCATCTCTTCCGCAAAATATTTTACGATGGTGAGTCCAAGGCCGGTGACCTTTCGTGTTTTTGATTGCTCCGTCGTATAGAAACGCTCAAAAATATGCTCAATATCGCCGCTTTTTATACGATCGGTCCGATTTTTTGCAGTCAGCCTGACACAGTTGTCCTGCCTGTCCACGTCAAATCGAAAATCTCCGTTACCGTGAACCAGGGCATTTTTGATCAGATTTTCGATAATTCGCCTCACGGCATGTGCGTCCGCCATGATATAGCAGGGGGTCTCGCTAAGCATTACAACCGGTTCATAGCCAAGGCGGATGAAATCGTCATAAAACAGAGACAGAGTGTCAGCAAATATATTGCAGAGATTGATGCGCTCTGTTTCCAGGACGATTTCACCGGCCTCCAGCCTCGCATACTCAAAAAGCTGCTCCAAAAGATCTACGACGTCGTCCATGCGCTGTTCTATCTTTGTGATGTAGAGGCGCTGTTTTTCTTCGTCCGGCGCCGTTTTGCCAAGCAGCATCTGTGTGTACCCTTTGGCGCTGGTGAGAGGTGTTCTGATATCGTGCGAAATGCCGATAATGCTTGCGCGGTAGCTCTGGTTGCCCCGTTTCAACGCGGACACGCGCGCACGGTTTAACTGCCAGATGCGGTTTAACTCGCTAATCAGCGCTTCCGTTTTGCCGACGCGGCAGTAGGAAGTCAGGCAGTAATTTGTGTCCTCCTGCTCCAATAGCTGCATTTGCTGCAACAGATGTTTGATCTGTTGGTGATAGCGCCATAAGCGCATTGTGAGAATAAAAATCACGGCTGTGAATCCGGCTGTCAAAACAATTGTCATAGGGCTCCTTTCTCACGCTATATCACGCCAACTGTGATATAGCATGCCGCCGGCCAGAGAGCCGATCAGCCAAACTCCCGCTACGATACCCGACCGTACAATAAACGCCGTGGGGATGTCGTTGATGGGGCAGCTGGCAATCAAGGACATGATCCAATAGTCGGATATCTCGAAACGGACACCTGCGGCGTTCATGAGCAGATCGATTACGCTCAATATCGGAGAGGAGAGCATCAAGACGCCGAAAATGGAAATCAGGATGCCGGCGACATTTCTCGTGATCTCACAGACCAGCAAAATGATTGCCGTATAGCAGGTTAAATAGATCAGATGCAAGGTGAGGAACACAAAAAAGTCATGAAAAAACGTTCCGTTGACTGAGTCGCTTCCATAACAGAACATTCCGCCTACAAAGACCAGAAACGCCGTAAGCAGATAGATGCTTACCGCCCCGAGCTCGGTAATCAGAAAGCGGGCGAGATAAAGCTTTTCACGCCGGATACCTTTGCCGACAAAGTTCTTAACAGCGCCGCTGCGGTAATCGCTGATGGCGAACAGGCACAGGAAGATTGTGACAAAGATCAGGGTGTTGGTATTTGCAAACATCTGTCTTAGGGTATCGAGAATACTGGAATCGGTGATGCTTTTGAGCATGGCTGCATTGAGGCCGCTTGAAGTGTCTATCCATCCGCTTTGAAACACGGCATACACAAAATAAGTGATCATAGAAAACAAGGCGGCCAATAAAAGCGCCACTTTATAGCTGGTACTCTTTTTTAATTTATATAACTCTGCATGGATTAAATTTATCATGATTGGATCATTCCTTTCCAGATTTTACGGTAGCTTCATTTTCCACTAATTCCATAAAGTAGCTTTCCAAATCCTGCCCTGCCAGGTAATTTTCCCTGATATTGATTCCGGCAAGCGTCAGGCTGCGATTGATACGGGAGGTGTCCTCCAGCTGTTCATAGATGCGTATGATGCCATTCTCCGGTACATCAAACTCTTTGATGTGCAGCTCTTCCTCGAGTATATGGACGGCGTGTTCTGTATTGTCCACCAACAGACGCCGGCATCTGCGGCATCGTCTGGCCAGCTGTGCGGAGTCAAATTCTTCTGCCAGCCTGCCGTCGCGGATAATGCCGTAGGCTGTCGCTATTTTGGATAATTCGCCTAAGATATGGCTGGAAATCATGATCGTAATATTTTTTTCTCTGTTTAGTTTTAGGAGCAGATCTCTCATTTGCTTGATGCCCTGTGGGTCTAAGCCGTTGATCGGCTCATCCAAAATCAGAAAGTCGGGGCTGCGCAGCAGTGCAATCGCAATGCCAAGACGCTGCTTCATGCCCATCGAAAAATTTCCGGCTTTTTTCTTGCCGGTATCTGCCAGGCCGACAAAAGAGAGGGTATGTTCCACTACAGACTTGTCGCAAATCCCGTAAGCCCGTCTGACGACCTCCAGATTATCCCGCGCGCTCATGCCGCGGTAGAGACCCGGCGATTCGATCAGGGTGCCGATACGCGCGCGCTGTTTTTCAATATCGGTTTGGCCAAACAATTCTATTGTGCCTGCGTTTGGTCTGGCAAGCCCGGATACCATGCGCATCAAAGTCGTTTTGCCCGCGCCGTTTTTCCCGATAAATCCGTAGATCTCTCCCTGCTTTACATGGATGCTCACCTCATTGACCGCCCTTTTTTTGTCATAAATTTTGGTGAGTTTTTCCGTTTTGAGTACAAAATTTTCTCCTTTTCCCATTTTAATCTCCATTCCGAGAACGTTTACGTTCGAGGAACCGCAGGAAAAATCTGCGAATGCAGTTTCTCCTGTCGGATCAAGGCTTATTTGTGACGTTCTCGGCACAAATAGCCGTATGAAAAATCAGCTATCAAGCTGATTTTTCACACTAGCCTCTTATGAAACCTGCTGTATGTTTCCTGACATCATGTAGTCTATCAGGCATTGTTTTAGAAAGAATAGGAAAAGTATAAAGAAATCATAAAGTTTTCATTTTAAATCCAATTCCCCAGACTGTCTGAATATAGGACTCTTCGCTGTTTATTCTGGCCAGTTTCTGACGGATATTGCTGATATGGACATTTACGGCGTTGTCTTCGCCTACAAACTCTTCGTTCCAGACGGACTCATAGATATTATTTTTTGTAAAAACTTTTTGCGGATTGGAGATCAGCAGCTCCAAAATCATATATTCACGTTTTGTCAGTGCAATTTCCTGGCCGGATACGGTGACCCGGTGCCGCTCTGGCTCCATGACAATATCTTTAAATGTGACCGCTTTTGCCGGATGCGACAAACCGTGAGCTGCCCCTTTTCTGCGAAGCACTGCCTCCAGGCGGGCAAGAAGCTCGTCCGTGTCAAAGGGTTTTACAATATAGTCGTCCGCGCCTGCCCGAAGCAGTTCCACCCGGGAGCGGACGGCATCTTTTGCCGAGGTGACGAGGACGGCGATCTCTGTGTATTTGGCTCTGATCTGTTGTAAAAGCTCCTCCCCCGAGAGGCCGGGCAACATCAGGTCGAGCAGAACGGCCTGCGGCGTTTCTTTTTCCAGGCAAAGCAGCGCTTCCGTCCCGGAATAGGCGGACTTGGTCGTATATCCGCTGCTTTGCAGCAGTTCTGTCAGCATCTGGTTAATCTCGTTGTCGTCTTCAATAATTAAGATATAGGTCTGCATGATGAATACCTTCTTTCTACCAACAAGATTGTATCACAAAATGGTGCGGCAGGATACCGAAATGAAAGGCGGCAATCCGTAGAATGATTCGTACATATTGAACCAACAATAATGCGCAAGACTTTATTTTCTTTCGTATAGCCGAAAATAAGACAACTGGGGTGAGGAAAGTCGTCCGTTACTATTTAACAAAAATTAAAAAAGTTAAGGGAACAAACCAAATCTGGTTTATTCCCTTAGTCTTCAAAATCCTTTAAAATCAGGTGCTTTAATTAGCCGAAATATCTTTCCAGTAATCCCTTGAACGCTTTTCCGTGGCGGGCCTCGTCACGAGCCATCTCGTGAACGGTGTCATGGATTGCATCCAGGTTGTTTTTCTTTGCACATTTTGCGAGATCCACTTTACCGGAGGTTGCGCCGAACTCACAGTCAACGCGCCATTTGAGGTTGTCCTTTGTAGTCGCTTTCATGTTCGGCTCTAAATCCTCGCCGAGCATCTCTGCAAATTTTGCTGCGTGCTCAGCCTCTTCGTAAGCTGCTTTCTCCCAGTAGAGACCAATCTCAGGATATCCCTCGCGGTGTGCGATGCGTGCCATGCAAAGGTACATGCCGACTTCCGCGCACTCGCCGTCGAAGTTTGCCTTTAACTGATCGAAGATGAATTTTTTGTCCTCATCGCTGATCTCAGCGTTATCTTTCACTGTTTTAGCGTATACGCCATACTCGTGCTCTGCTGCAAGAGCAAGCTCGCCCTCCACCATTTTGAACTTGTCCGCGCCTACATGGCATACCGGACATTCTGCCGGAGCTGCTTCGCCCTCATAAATATAACCACATACACTACATACAAACTTTGCCATAATTTTATTCTCCTTTTCTTATTTGGATAATGGAAACAGAATGAGTTGTCTCATCTGTTTGGATTCATATCAGTAACTGTTACTGATTTTAACGGATGCATGAAAAAAAGTCAACTACTTTTTTCAACTTTATAAATTGTTTAGATTTAAACGTTTACCGGGACATCCCCCTGCTGCGATTGTTTTGCTGTTCTGGTCTGACAGTCGGGACATCTGCCATAAAAATGCGCGTAGTGTCCCTCGATCTCTCCCGCGAAATCCTGCGCGGCCAAAATATTGATATGGTCAAGATTGATCGTTTTCAAATCCATCACACAGCCGCAGTCCTTGCAGATAAAATGGTAGTGCGGCGCACTGTTGCCGTCAAACCGGTCCGGCCCGATACCTGTAGAAATCTTTTGGATTTCTCCAAGGCTTGTCAGAAGGGACAGATTGCGGTAGACGGTGCCAAGGCTGATGTTGGGGTATTCCATTTTCATGTTTTTGTAAATGGTTTCGGCGGTAGGATGGTCATATCGCCCGATCAAAAAATTCTTGATCGACTCCCGCTGCCTGCTGTATTTTAACATAGCTTCCTTCTTTCCAATAATAATAACTGTTACTGTTTTAATATAAAACATTTTAAGTGCACTGTCAATGTAAAATAAAGGAAGAAGAACTTCTAAAATCGCGTGCTCTCGCATATATATACACGAAAGGAAAACAGGAGTGTGTAACAATGGCAGGGATGAAGCGTTTTGTTACCTATATATATTCCTACGAAAATCGCGAAAAAGGAAGTAACAGCGGTTTTGCCAAAATAGAGATTCGCGGGGAAGAATGTCGCATGGAGCTGCATTTGCGCGGGGTATCGGGCAATACCAATGCCACGGTGGCGCTGTTTCGTGTGGCGGACGGGCGGATGCAGGGATTTCCTCTTGGAGAACTGATCGTCGCGGGCGGCACGGCAGATTTCCGCACGATGTTTCGGGCGGGAAATCTCAGCGGTTCCTCCTATAGTATTTACGATATGGAAGGAATTATCCTATTTTGTGAGGATGAGCGGATTTTTATGAGCCGCTGGAGCGAGGGCGAGCCTGTCACGGTCGATAAGGAGCACTATAAAATGTGGGAAAAACCTGCCGAGGTGCGGCAGGGGGAGGAGCGAACCGCGGAAACCGCAGAAAGCACGGGAGCGAGAAATCAGGATGCCGTCGTAAACCAGTCGGGAATGGGGAATCAGGGGTTAGCGTCCGTAAACCAGCCGAGAATGGGAAATCAAGGAGCAACGCCTGTGCAGATGAGAGCGGGAGAACAGACAACGTCGGTAAACCAGCCGAGAATGGGGAATCAGGGTTTTGCGTCGGTGAACCAGCCGGGAATGGGGAATCAAGTCGCAACACCTGTGCAGATGAGGGCGGGAGAACCGGGGACGGTCATCAATCAGTCAGGAATGGGAAATCAAGTCGCAACGCCTGTGCAGATGAGAGCGGGAGAACAGACAACGTCGGTAAACCAGTCAAAGACAGGAAATCAAGGCAATCTGGCATATCCGGGGGCAGGAGAGCCGTCAGCCGCTTGGGGGCAGCCTAGAGCAGGAGAGCAGGTAACCGCAGCGGGGCAGCCTAGAGCAGGAGAGCAGGTAGCAGCACAGCCGGTAGCGGGAGAGCCGGCAGCCGCAGTGGGGCAGCCGGTAGCAGGAGAACAGGTAGCAGCACAGTCGGTAGCGGGAGAGCCGGGGGCAGCACAGCCGGGGACGAAAAGCCAGCCGAATGGCGCGGCACTGTCACAGGAGGACGTTGCAGCGACGGAAATACCGATGCGCAATATCTTTCCCCAGTATACATGGGAGGAGATTTGGGAAAGTTTAAAAACCAATCATGCAATGTACACGCCGTTTGAAGACGAGGAGATTGCCTGTCTGCGCATTGAACTGAAAGATATCAGAAATATGCCGAAGCGTTATTGGTATTTGGGCAATAACAGCTTTCTGCTGCATGGTTTTTTTAATTATCATTATCTGGTGCTTGGAAGAAAAGGAGAACACTATTTCCTGGGTGTGCCGGGCATTTTTCAACATCAGGAGCGGGTGATGGCCACGATCTTTGGCTTCCCGGAGTTTTTGCCGACGGCTTTTACCGCCGGAGCGGGGGAATCGCGCGAAGAAGAGCAACAAAATACGGAACCCATCAACCGTTTTGGTTTCTGGTTCCGCTACATCGAAGAATAGTACCGGGACGGGTCAATGGGGATGCAGCAGTGCATACCGCATATGGTCCGTCCATTTTCCGCGTATCAGGATGGAAGCCTGCTCAATGCCTTCTTCCTTAAAATGAAGAGAATCGAGCAGTTTGATGGAGGCGGCGTTGTCCAAAGACACCCGGGCAAAGACGCGGTGCAGACGCAGCTCATAAAATGCGATGGAAATCACTTTGTCCACCGCTTCCCTTGCGTAACCGTGGTGCTGCCAGTCCCTGTCAAACTTATAACCGATTTCACAGCACTCGTAGGCGGCGCGGGTAATATTGTGCAGACAGACAGTGCCGATAATGGTGTAGGGGTCCTGGCGGGAAAACACATAAAACCGCACAGTGGTGAGCCTCTGCGCCATCTTGTATTCGCATCTCAATAGATTGATCTGATAGGAGCAGGAATAAAAATCAAGCGGGCGGGTTGGCTCGTACTGCTCGAAAATATCCCGGTTTTTCATCTGGAATTCCAGCACATCTTTGTAGTAATTGGGTGTCAGTATTCTTAAAATCAGGCGTTCGGTCTGATATTCTGTATACATAAAAATATACCGCCTTTTTTCTCGACAATATTGGATTTCTTCTATAAAATAGATCGTAACACAGTGTGAATTAACTCATTATAAATCATTTTACAGGGGTTGTCTATGACGTTGGAAGAAAAATATATGAAGGCCGCAATCAAACAGGCCAGGAAAGCTTATGTATTGGAAGAAGTGCCGATCGGCTGTGTGATCGTGCGGGAGGATAAGATCATCGCGCGGGGATACAACAGGAGAAATACGGACAAAAACGCCATCGCTCACGCGGAGATCGCCGCCATCCGAAAAGCCAGCAAAAAGACCGGAGACTGGAGGTTAGAGGACTGCACGATGTACGTCACCTTAGAGCCGTGCCAGATGTGTGCCGGAGCCATTGTGCAATGCCGAATGAAGAAAGTGGTGATCGGCAGTATGAATCCGAAAGCGGGCTGCGCCGGGTCGGTGCTCAATCTTTTGCAGATGGCCGCCTTTAACCATCAAGTCGAGATCGAATATGGGGTATTGCAGGAGGAATGTTCTGCCATGCTGTCCGAGTTCTTCCGTGCGCTGCGCGAAAAAAAGCGTCATGCTTAACCGCTTGGTTCCCCGCGCAGTCACCGTTCCCATAATACTTATAGAAAGAAGCCTTACAAGACGGCGAGAATAATATTGTAACAGTTGCAGGCCGAACGGTTACATATTTGGAAAGAATTCCCCCCATACCCTTGACAATCGGCAGAAAGATAGGATATACTTAAATCTCCGAGCAGCCGGGGGGACAGCGGTACCCTGAACCGACAATCCGCTATAGTCGGGGTGATGCCAAACAGAGGATTACAGATTGTAGAGCAGCCCTTCATAAGCGGCGCTGACGTCTGGGTCTTGCGCAACAGGAATCTATGAACCGGGTCAGGTCAGGAATGGAGCAGCCCTAAGTAGACGCTCTTGTGTGCCGCGAGGGCGCCTGGGCCGAGTTGGCTGTGAAGGTAACGTCTGGGGTCTGGATTCGACGGGCGGCGCTCGGATTTAAAGTCAGTTTGTCTTTTTCTGGTAATTTCAAATTTCTGTGGAGCGATCGTCACAAATCCCCTTTTGCAATCAGAACGCCGAAAGCAGATCAGAGTATGCAAAAAATAAAAATTCTTGTATACATATATTGAATTTCGCAGAAATTACTTTATAATGGACAGTAGGATGTGCGTTGGAAATAACGTGCAAATATAGAAAAGTGAGGAAAAAGAAATGTTTGGATTTGGTCAGTTAATCAGTATTCTAAAGAAGAACCCGAAGAAAATTGTGTTTACGGAGGGCAATGATCCTCGTATCTTGGAGGCTGCTTCCCGTTTGCTGGCGAGTACATTCCTTCATCCTATTTTGGTCGGAGATCCGCAGGAGATTGCCGATGTGGCGGAGGAGAGCGGTTTTAACATCCGCGGCGCCGAAATCATTGACCCCAGAGAGTACGACAGAATAGACGAGATGGTGGATATGTTCTGCGAGCTCAGAAAGAGCAAGGGCGTGACCCCGGAGCAGGCGAAAGAAACGCTGATGCAGGCCAATTATTTTGGCACGATGCTGGTAAAGATGGGCGTGGCCGATTCCCTGCTCGGCGGTGCGACATATTCCACGGCAGATACCGTGCGTCCGGCGTTACAGCTGATTAAGACCAAACCGGGCAATACGATCGTATCCTCCTGCTTTATTCTGGTACGTCCTTCCGCGACCGGTGACAACGACGTGCTTGCGATGGGAGACTGCGCGATCAATATCAATCCGACCGAGGAAGAGCTGGTAGAGATCGCCGGCGAGACGGCGGAGTGTGCAAAGATATTCGGCGTTGATCCGAAGGTTGCGTTTTTAAGCTATTCCACGTTCGGTTCCGGAAAAGGCGAGGCGGTGGACAGGATGCGCAACGCGGCGGACAAGACAAAGGAAAAATATCCGGCTCTGCCGATCGTGGGCGAGATTCAGTTTGACGCAGCCGTTTCCCCGCGTGTTGCCCGCACCAAGTGTCCCGGCAACGAGGTGGCAGGACATGCCAATACATTTATTTTCCCGGATATCAGCTCGGGAAATATCGGCTATAAGATTGCGCAGCGTCTCGGCAACTTTGAGGCTTACGGTCCGATTTTGCTCGGGTTAAACGCGCCGGTCAATGACCTTTCACGCGGATGTAATGCGGCGGAGGTTTATTCGATGGCGATCATCACCGCTGCACTGGCTTAGAACAAGAACGCATATAAGTTGGAAGGAGGAGACACTTTATGGGGAAGTGTCTCCTCTTGCTATACAAAGGCAGGACTTACATAATGGAAAATATGCTATTTTCAAAACAGGATTTAAAAAAGTTAATCATACCTCTGGTGTTGGAACAGACACTGGCGATCAGCATAGGACTGTTTGACACGCTGATGGTATCCTCGTGCGGCGAGGCGGCCGTGTCGGGCGTCTCGCTCGTGGACAGTATCAGTATCCTGCTGCTTCAGGTCATGGCGGCGCTTGCCACCGGAGGGGCCGTGGTGTGCAGCCAATATCTGGGCAAGGGCAAAGAGGGCGAGGCGAAACGCGCGGCCGGACAGCTTATGTTTGTTATGATACTGACTTCGCTGGTGATTATGGCAGTGGCCCTGTTCTCCTACCGCTTTCTTCTGCGCTGGATATTTGGAGCCATCGAGGCGGATGTCATGCGCAACGCAGAGATCTATTTTGTCATCTCCGCCGTCTCCTATCCGTTTTTGGGTATCTATAATGCGGGGGCCGCACTGTTTCGCAGTATTGGCAACAGTAAGATCAGTATGTATACCAGTCTTGTGATGAATGTGATCAATATATCGGGCAATGCATTGTTTATTTTTGCCTTTCACTGGGGTGTGACCGGTGCGGCAGTGGCAACGCTGATTGCACGCGTCGCGGCGGCGGTTTATATCGGCGTGCTGTTGTGCAAAAAAGATCATCCGCTCTGTGTCGCTACGAGAGACAGCCTGCACCCTAACGGCATGATCATCGGTAAAATATTAAAAATCGGTATTCCCAGCGGCATCGAAAACGGTATGTTCCAGGTGGGGAAGCTCTTGGTATCCAGTATCACTGCGACATTTGGGACGGCGGCGATTGCCGCCAACGCAGTGGGCAACAGCGTTGCGGGCGTGTTTAATATTCCCGGAAGCGCGATCGGGCTTGCGATGGTGACGGTGATCGGCCGCTGTATCGGCGCCGGCGAAAAAGAACAGGCGCGCTATTACGGAAAGAATCTGATGAAGCTGGCCTACATCGGCATGGCAAGCGCGCAGGTGGTATTGCTCGTGATTTTGCAGCCGCTGCTGCACTGCTTTGCATTGTCCAAGGAGGCGATTGCCATAGGACGCCAGCTTTTGACAACCTTTGCGATTTTCTCCGCTTGTATCTGGCCGCTCAGTTTTACCATGCCAAATCTGCTGCGCGCAGCCGGAGATGCGAAATATACAATGGAAGTAAGTGTGTTTTCTATGTGGGTGTTCCGGGTATTGAGCAGTTATTTCTTTGCCGGCACTTTAAAGCTGGGCGTGCTGGGCGTCTGGATTGCGATGTATGTGGATTGGGGGTTCCGCTCCGTGATGTTTACCGTGCGCTATCGCAGCGGCAAGTGGCAGGATAAAAAGGTGGTGTAGTGTGAAAAATCAGCTTGATAGCGGATTTTATCACACGCGAACTTGTTCACTTTGGTTGTATTGTGCTGGAGCGTTACAAATAGCATGGATGGAGCACGAACTTGTTCGTGATACGCAATATTTGAAATTTGCGTCGCGCTATGGCGTAAACGCTCCAGAATGGGGATTCGTGTGGATAATGTGCCAGGCATGTGGATAAATATGTGGATAATGTGGATAAAACAGTAAATAACAAATTTATTACAGAATTGTTTCACAATTCTGAAAAGTTATTGCAAATTAATCAATATAATGTGAAGTAAATCGTAACGAAATTAGTAACAGTTCAGCTCAGGACTTTGCACTCGCTGCAAAGTCCGTAAGAACGTGTATAGCTAGCCAAGCGGGAATCCGGCTCTTTGTCGAAGACAAACTTTAAATGAGCCGGATTCGGTAACTATGAAGCCAAAGGCTGAATAGTTACCGAAATTATATTTAATTTGCCAAAAAGCATTTAATTTTTTATTAAAATATAGTAAAATAGTACAAAAGACACATAGTTAGGTCATGTGGGGGAAGTTTATTGGGGGAAGACATGAGAAAGTTGATGGGGAAGTGCCTGGCTTGGGGGCTCTGCCTGAGTATCTTTGCAGGCTGTTGGGGAACAGCGGTTTTGGTGCAGGCAGCAGAGGCAAAGACCATCCGTGTGGGCTACTACGAGATGGAAGGGTTTATGTCCAAGGATTTATCCGGCAATATTACCGGATATAATATGGACTATTTAAATAGGATTGCAGCTTTTACCGGATGGGAGTATGAATTTGTAAAGGTATCGGATATAGAGACGGGGTTGGAGGCGCTTAGCCGCCATGAGATTGATCTGATCGCGCCCTGTCAGATGACACAGCAGCGTCTGCGAAAATACGACTTTACCGCAGCCGCGATCGGTACGCAATATTCTGTGCTTGTGACGCGCGTTAATAATGAAGAATTTCTGTACGAAGATTATGAGAGTTTTAACCGTATGCAGGTCGGCATTGTGAAAAATGATCCGCTGATGGCCAACTTCATCCAGTATAAACTGGAAAAAGGATTCAGCGCATTTTTCCACTATTATGACAGCCAGCAGGAAGCGCTGACGGCCCTTAAGGCCGGTGAAATTGACGGGGCGGCAGTCTCGCATATGATGGCTGGGGATGCGTTTCAGATATTATGCCGTTTTTCGCCGGAACCATTCTATTATGTGACTTGGAGCGGCAATAAGGAACTGGTCGAGGAGTTAAACGATGCGATACAGCAGATCAAAAGCAACTCGCCCGGCTTTGAAAATTCCCTTATGCAGACCTGGTTTCCATATTATGACACGCAGTATATTACCAGAGAAGAGCAGGAGTTTGCAGACGGCCTGGATGTGCTCAATGTCGGGTATCTGGCGGACCGTGCGCCTATTTCATATCAAGACAGCAAGACGGGCGAGTTTGAAGGTGTGACGCATCAGATATTTGAAAAAGTATCCGTGATCAGCGGACTAAAGTTTCACTACGTTCCGGTTACGCGCATTGACTTGTCGGCGAATTATCTCAAAAGCCAGGGAATTGACATGGTTTCCGGTTTGGAGCACAATGTGGCTGGTACATATGACAGTTCATTTAAAATCAGCAATCCCTACCTGACCTCGCGCAAGGTTTTGGTGGCCAGAAAGGGCACCGTTTTTAACCGCGATCTGTCGATGACGGTGGCTATGGGAAGCACATCGCAGGCTTTTGTGCGCCAGGTGGAGGATGCCTATCCCAATTTTACCGTGGTAAATTACGGAGATATTGCGGCGAGCTTTGACGCAGTGCTGTCGGGTGAGGTCGATTTGGTGATCCGCAATCAGTATGAGGTGGAGAATTGGCTGTCAAAGCCGCAGTATGATACGCTGGAAATACTTCCGGTGGAGGGCATTGATGACAATTTGAGCCTGGCAGCGTTCGCCGGTGATGAGGAAGATGACGTGGAGATGCTTATCACCATAATCAATAAGGCGATATCCCAGTTGTCTAAGGACGAGATCGACACAATCATTGTCAATGAGTCCATGGACAGCCGTTATGTGTATACCTGGAGAGATTTTGCCTACCGTTACCGCTATGTGCTCCTGATCATTGCAGCTCTGGTGGCGGTGGTGTGTGTGATCGTCAGCTATGTGATGCAGCTGCGGCGGCGCATGCGCAAGCAGCAGGCCAAGGAACAGCGCAAGCTGATCTTACAGCAGAAGCGCTACCAGATTATCATGGAAGAGTCCAAGGAAATGATCTATGAGATAGCCATACGAAGCGGCGACAGTATGGTGTCAGACCGTGTGGTAGAGAAGTTTGGCTGGTCGATACCAAAGGCGCTTGATATTCAAAAGACGCACCAGATTGCGCGCAGCTTTCATATTTATATGAAAGATATGCCGGCTTTTGAGCAGATGATACAAAAGATTGCGGAAGATTATACGACCGGGGAGTGCAAGGTACGGATTGAGCTGAAAGAGGAGAAACGGTATGTCTGGTGTAAGATCTCGTGTATTCCGCTCCTTGACGAAAAGAACCGATTAGTGTCGGTGGTGGGAAGGATTGTCGATATCGACCGGGATGTTAAAGAGAAAGAGCATTTACAGCTACAGTCGCGAACGGACGGTTTGACGGGCCTGCTCAATAAAAAGACTTTTGTGGAGGAAGTCAACGCTTACCTGGAGAGTCATTCTGCGAAGAGTTCGGCCATTGTTTTTGTCGATCTCGATCATTTCAAGGACGTAAACGACAAGCTTGGCCATGCGGTGGGCGATACGGCGATCAAAGAAGCGGCGCAGCGCCTGCAAAATGTTTTTTCGAGTTTTGATTTCGTTTCCCGTTTCGGCGGTGATGAATTTTGCATTTTTATAAAAGAAATACCACATAATACATTAGAAAATAAAATGGATTGGGCTGTAAAACGAATGAAAGCATATTATACGGACGGAACGGCGAAAGTGTTAGTAACCGCCAGCATCGGCGTCGCGTATTGTAATCAGGATAAAGTAGAATATCAGGCATTTCTCGACTTGGCTGACAGCGCCGTCTATGAGGCAAAGCATGGCGGCAGAAATCAGTATGTGTTAAAAGAGTGTGTATCATAGAATAACGGGATGGCAATATACAGATACGAGACAGGAGAGGGCACGGATGAAAATTTGGGAAGAGGAAAAACAGGTATATATCAGGGCGGCGATGGCCCGCAATGATGAAGAGGAAAACAGTGTGTTAAGACAAAAACTCGAGGCGGTCGACTGGTCGATACTCGAGCAAATCAGCCGCAAAGAGACCGTGAATGAGCGCGGCGTGTTTGCACCGTTGTCGGCGGTGGAGATCGGAGAAATCAAAAAGCGCGGGAATGAATTTCGCGAGATTGGTTTGGCGTCTATCCGTGCGGGGAAAGTGGGGGCCGTGCTGCTTGCCGGCGGACAGGGCACCAGGCTGGGGCTTGAGCGGCCCAAGGGCACACTGCGTATCGGCATTGACAGGGAGCTGTATTTATTTGAGCAATTGATTCGCAATCTGACGGATGTCACAGATGAGGCGGGGGCTTTTGTGCCGCTTTACATCATGACGAGCAATATCAATCACGATGATACGGTGGCATTTTTTGAAGAGCATACTTATTTCGGCTATCCGAGAAAGTATGTGCGTTTTTTCGTGCAGGAGATGGAGCCTGCCTGCGATTTTGCGGGGCGTGTCTATATGGCGTCCGATACGGAGCCTGCCATGTCGCCGAACGGCAACGGGGGGTGGTTTTCCTCCATGGTGCGCCAGGGACTGCTGCTCGATTTGAAGGAGCGGGGGATTGAATGGCTCAACGTATTTGCGGTCGATAATTGCTTACAGCGGATTGCGGACCCGATGTTTGTCGGCGCTACGATCGCATACGGCTGTGAGAGCGGGGCCAAAGTAGTAAGAAAGGCCGCGCCGGAGGAAAAGATCGGCGTGCTCTGCACCGAGGATGGAAGCCCGTCGATCGCCGAATATTATGAGATGACGGAGGAGATGGCGACGGCGCGCGACGAAAACGGCGAACTCAAATATGCGTTCGGGGTTATTTTAAATTATCTGTTCTCCGAGAAGCGGCTTGAGGCGATCGCAGACGCACATATGCCGATCCATGTGGTCGAGAAAAAAATCCCCTACGTCGACGAGCAGGGATATGCGGTCAAACCGGAAACGCCCAACGGTTACAAATTCGAGACGTTGGTACTTGATATGGTCCATATGATGAAAGACTGCCTGCCCTATGAGGTCGAGCGGGAGCGCGAATTCGCGCCGATCAAGAATCTGCACGGGGTCGATTCGCTTGATTCTGCGCGCGAGCTGATGAGAGGATGCGGGATTGAGCTGTAGGTGAAATAGAGCTTTCCGTATCTGTGAGTATTGACTTTGTTGTATGAAATAGGTATAATATGGGCAGAATACTACTATCTAATAAGCGCAAGGAGGCTTTGTTATGAATATTCGTCCATCCGCAGCAATTCGCCAGAATTACAACGAGATTGCAGATTTGTGCAGAAAGACCGCAGAGCCGATTTTCCTTACCAAGAACGGCGAGGGAGATTTGGTCGTTATGGATATTGATACTTATAACCGCAGAGAAAAAATGTTAAAACTGCGTGAAGAACTTTTGGCGGTTGAGGAAGATAGAATGGCAGGCAGAGCCGGAAGTACTCTTGATGAACTGGACGCTTACCTTGACGATGTGATTGCAGAGGTGTAGCGTATGGCAGAGAGCAAGAAATACAAAGTCATTGTTTCCGACAGGGCGAAACGAATGTTGGGAACACACATCCGTTTTATGGTACAGGTAAATAAAGAAGCAGCGGCGACAAAAAAGAAAGAAATTATGACCGCGATGCGTTCCCTCTGCCAGATGCCGCAACGTTTTCCGTTTTTTGAAGAACTATATATTGCGCCGAATAAATATCATAAGATGTTTATTGAAAAATGGTATCTTGTCCTCTATCAAATCAAAGACGATACGGTGTATATCGATTATATTTTAGATTGCCGTAAGGATTACAGCTGGCTCGTTAGGTAATATTAAAATAAACGATTCAGAAATCGTCACCCACAATCGAGTGGCGATTTTGTTATGTCAAAAGGAATATTTTGTAACAGTGAAGCCGAAGATTGCATTGTAACTGATATTTTTTCAAAGTTTTTCAAGGTGTGATTTTTTGCTTGCAATTTTCTGGTATATTTGATAAAATTAATTTTTGTAAGGGTATTAGCTTTTGCAAAGCGGAGTATGGCGTAGCTTGGTAGCGCGCTCGGCTGGGGGCCGAGAGGTCGCAGGTTCAAATCCTGTTACTCCGATTTTTGCGGCGATCGCCGGGGTTTAGAGGTTTCACAGAAATCTTTGAACCCCGGCTGTTTTTATGCACAGGGGCGCACAGATGAAATTGTTGCTCATGCAACGTGCGCCCCGCGCAGCGAGTATGGGGAAAATCTTCCCTACTCGATTGCACAGGGGTGCGTAAGGAAATTAGCAGCTTTGCTGCACGCACCCCGCGTGGCGAGTAGGGGAAGCTGGCTCTTCCCTACTCGATTTCATTGACGTGGTAAAAATTGACAAATAGAAAAAATGAGTGTATGCTTTAAGCGGCATGACGGAAATATTTGTTTTGTCAGGAAAAAGCCGGCCAAACCGGCTTGGGAGCAAGGTGGAAAATGAAAATGCCGCTTGAGCGGCGGAATGAGAGGAACTATGAAGCAATCAGGAACAGGGAACAGGGGTTCTTGTATCAAAAAGGCAATGGCGGCCTTACTCTGCGGCTGTATGCTTGCAGGGTCGGCAGAGGTCAGTGCGTTTGCGGCTGATGCCCGGAGCGCGGCGCGTATGCCGGGAGCCGGTGATGACATGATGCTGACAGGAGCTTACACCGAGCAGGATATCGAGCTGGAAGAGCAGCAGCCGTTTGGCGCGTATGCCCTCAGCGAAACTCATTTTTTCAGGCGTCCGGGCAAAAGCGTGACGATGAAGGTTTATGGGTGGAGTACCGAAGGAACGCTGGAATACCTGTGGTACAGTCCGGCAGGTTGCGAATTGACGGAAGAGAGCGATACCTTGCGTGTGGATGATCTTGCCAGCGGCGAGGAGAGCGATTTCGGGGAATACCGGTGTGTCGTGACAGACGGCAGGCATACAGAAACACTGCGGTTTCAGGTCGATATGGAAACGATGCTTGCCGTGGACTATGACAGCGTCATAGAAAAGCAGTGCTATGTCGGAGAGCCGGTCGGACTGTCCGTTGCTGCCAGGGATTACAGCGTGCCGGCGAAAGAGATCACTTATCAGTGGTATCGTGGAAAAGAGCGCCTAGTGGGGCAGACGGCGGCGCAGCTTGATATTTTGCATACCGGCAGCGTGGGAGCGACGGTTGCCTACAGTTGTATGGTAAGCAGTGGAGATACTTCCGTCACCAAAGAGTTTCAGGTGACGACAAAAGAAAACCGGTTTACCGCCGTGATCGAGTCGAACGAAAAGCAGGGGGCGGACGGTGATTTATATTATTATCTGTGCGGTTCCACGCATACATGGACAGCTCGCATTGCGGACGGTAATCCGTATGCCCAGTACACCTATAAATGGTATAAGATTACCGAATGGAACAAAACCCCGATCGAGGAAGCGGCGGGAAATACCTGTCCCATCAAGGTGGATGATGATGAGAGCTGGTGTGTAAAGTATGCCTGCGAGGTATCGGACGGGACGAATAAGGTGACAGCCGCCGGCTATGTGGAGCCTCTTGAGGAGGAGGCCAGCGCTTACTTGAACCGCGGTTATGCCAAGCTGGGCGGCGAGGCAAAAATTCCGGCGGAAATCACTTTTGCATCGGATATAGACCCGGCGTCCATCCGGTATCAATGGTTCAAGGAGAGTACAGACGGCGGAGAAGACCGGCTTTTGAGCGGTCAGAATACCGCGACGCTTTCCCTGTCAAATGTCAGGCAGGAGGATTACGGAGATTATTATTGCCTGTCTACATGGGGGGATGGGCAGCAGTATAAGGCATTTAAGGAGCTGTGTCCATACCGGTACACCCTCTGGCAGTCCGCGCGGGCCGGCTGCAGCGGTCTGGACGTTACTTACCGGGTAGGTTCCGGCATCATGGAGGAGGCCGATGTCCTCGACCCGGATTCGGGGGTAGCCTATCAATGGTATGACAAAGATACAAACAACAATATCACGCCGATTGCAGGCGCAACCGGCAGAGAGCTGGTTGTGACGGCCACGAAGCAGAATTGTTACCATACCTATTATTGTGAAGTCACAAAGGACGGGCAGACATACTGCTCGGATGAATCCGATGATATCACGCTGAAAGATGCGGACTATGCGGGCTTTGTGATCCGGGGCGATGATCCGGTCATCTATTATAACCGAAAATATTGGGAACCGATCACACTCACGCCATATCTGGCTACTTTTGCCAATACGCCGGAGCTTGAGATTAAATGGTACAAAAAAATACCGGGTCCGGACAATGGAGGATTTACGACAGAGTGGCAGGAGCTTGACCATACGGATGCGACGTATGAGCTGACTCCGGAAGAATTGGAACAGTCAGAAGAAGTGTACCGCGTTGTTGTGAAATCGCGCACAGGCGGCATTTCTACCTATACGACGAATTTCTATCTCCGGCAGGAGGAGACGCTTGCTTCCAAGACGACCACCAAATTGGACGCCGACGGGATGCTTAGGGCAGAGCCAGGCGCCGAGGTCACGCTTGCGGTGGAAGCGTCGAGTAAGTTGCCCGCGGGCGGCGGCTCATATGCAAAACCTACCTATCTTTGGAAAAAGGCGGTGACGAATGAAAACGGTGAAACCGAGTATGTGAAAATCGGAGGTACGCAGCCTTCCCATGTCATTTCCGGCTTGACGGAGGAAGATTGCGGGACATATCTTTGTGAAGTGACGGATGCAAACGAGACGCACACGTATCTGTTCCCGGTTGCGCTCTATGACTTTGTCAACGAGAGGCCGGAGCGCACCGTGTCCGTCTATCCAGGAGAGGAAGAGGTTTTCCTGAAAGCGGACGTCTCATATGGTTACAGGACCGCTTCCCTTATTTACCAGTGGGCAAAACAGGCATATGACGAAAACGGAGAGACTGTCTGGATTCCGGTAGTCGGAGAGAACCAAAGGACGCTTGTTCTTCCCAAGATAACGGTGGATAATATTGGAAATTACCGCTGTACCGTGAGCGCAGGGGATAAAAGCACACAGGTCGATTTTCATGTCACATTTGAGGGACGTTTTGCCATCAATGGCAGAGCAGAGGATATCTATACGACCAGCGCTGCCGCCGGCGATACGGTGCGGATGGTCGTAGAAGCAGATGTACCGGTGATAAAACAGGTTTCTTATCAGTGGATGAGAGGCGCCGCAGAGGCTGGCGGCGCGCCGACGCCGATCGCCGGTGCAACCGCTCTGGTGTACCGCGTCAAACTGGAGGATGCATCTGATTTTGGCACGTACATCTGCCGTATCACGGTCAATGAGGTATCTTATGATCTTGTCGCACAAATTATGGACAGCGACGCGGGCGTGCTCACGGTTAAGGCGGCGGGCAGTGCGACCGAGCGCAGAAATATCTCCTGTGCGATGGGGGAGACGGCAGAGCTTGGCGTTGTCGCCTACTGTGCTTCCCATCCGCTGCAATATCAATGGGAAAGATGCGTTTCCTCTGCCGGCGAATATGAGCGGATTGAGGGCGCGGATGAAGCTGTCTGTCGTTTCCCGATAGAAACACAGGATGTATACGGTGCGTACCGCTGTGCGGTTCGCTGTGAGAAAGACGACAGAACTCTCTATGCATACTACAATCTCATAGAGTCGGACGGCCGGGATGACCCGACGGACACACAGACACCAGGAAATACGGAGAAACCGGGCAGTACGGAGAGGCCGGGAGCGACAGAGAAACCGGGCAGTACAGAACGGCCGACGGACACGCAGGCACCAGGAAATACGGAGAGGCCGGGAGCGACAGAGACGCCAGATGATACAGAGAGGCCGGGAGCGACGGAAATACCGGGCAGTACAGAGCGGCCGACGGACACGCAGACACCAGGCAGCACGGAGAGGCCGGGAGCGACAGAGACACCGGGAAATACGGAGAGACCGGGAGCGACAGAAACGCCGGGAAATACGGAGGGGCCGGGAACAACAGAAAAGCCCGGTGACACACAGCAGCCCTCAGATACGGAAGATACCCAGTCTCCGTCCGACAGCCAGAATCCGGGAGATGTGATGGGCCCGTCCAATCCAGGGGATGTGTCTGACAGCCAGAATCCGGGAGGTTCGGCAGGCCCGTCCAATCCAGGCAATACGGATGGCACGCAGGCTCCGTCCAATACGGAACAACCGTCCGCATCCGACAGCCAGACCCCGCCGGATACGTCTCTGATACCGGCGACGGCCATCTATCTTATACCGGACAAAAGCTTGATAAAAGGGACATCATGCCAGCTGTCCGTGACTTTGGCGCCGGCCAAAGCGAATGAACGGGTGAGTTTTCTATCCAGCGACCGCAAAATTGCGAGTGTCGATGAAGCGGGCCGTGTAACGGCCGTCGCGGTGGGAACCGCCAAAATCACGGCGCAGACGCAGAGCGGCAAAAAAGCCGTATGTACCGTCAAAGTGGTTGAGAAGGCAGGGAAGGCAAAGCGGATTCAGCTAAACAAGCGCAAGGCGGATATGCATGTCGGAGACATGATGCAGCTGAAAGCGTCCCTGGCGCCTGTCGGCAGTACAGATGATCTGAAGTGGAGCAGCACCAACCGCAAGATTGCATCGGTCGACAGCAACGGCGTCGTGACGGCCAAGAAAGCCGGCAAGACTAAGATCAAAGTTAAGACAAAGAGCGGCAAATCTGCCGTCTGTACGGTCACGGTAAAACAGATTGCCAAGTCGGTCCGCTTAAACAAGAGTGCGGTGACCGTCAAAGTGGGAAAGCGTATACAGCTGAAAGCGGTGATGAAGCCTGCCAAATCGTCGGATCGCCTGAAATGGAGCTCGTCGGATAAAAAAATTGCGAAAGTCGATAAAAAGGGCAGAGTGACAGGTATAAAGAAAGGGAGAGCCACGATCACGGTTAAGACATCCGGCGGAAAGTCGGCGAAGTGTAAGGTTACGGTAAAATAAACAGGAGTTAATAGATAGGAGCGGCGGTTTTGCACAGTCAAAACCGCCGCTTCTGCAGTGCGCCCGGTAGGGGCGCAATCTAATCTTTAGACCAGTTCGAGCACGGCGACCGATGGTTCAAATATAATACAGTATTGATCAAGCGTCGTGTAAGTGCCGTATTTGCTTTTGTAATAGGATAAGGTATCATTTAAAAACCCGACCGTCACACCGAGATACTCCGCCGATTCGGCAAGACTCTGGCAGTTGTGTCGATAAGCATCCACGATTCCCGTGAGCCCGACGAGCCTGTCGTAGGCGAGAATCCTTCCGCGCATTTCCAGCTTGCGGTTGACGGTGTTCGTCTGGTCGAGAATTGTTCCGACGGCAGTATAATAATGGCCGAGCTCTTCGGCGAGAACACACTTTTTCTGAGTTTCTGTCAAGTCTTGTTTGATGGCGATTTTATTGCCTTTGATACGGCCTTTGTGCGCCCTCAGGGGCTTTTCTTTGGTGATAAGGTTGTTTCCGTCGGCTTCCATTAATAATTCGTCGTAAGTAATCAATCGATTGCTCCTCTCCCCAACGTTTTTTTATATTATAGCAGATCATATGTCCAATAAAACGGACTAAAAATTTTCATCATCCATAAGTTCTTCGTCAAATTGACGGTCTTCTTCCAAGGCGCCAGGGATGGCGTGAGCCGCATTGACATAGGATGTGCCGTCTTTTACATACTGTAAAAGCCCGGTAAGCTCTCCGACACGCTTGGTGGCTTCGTGCTTGCCCATATCGTTTAACATTTCATAGTATTCCATAATCAAAAGAACGTCTTTTTCGGATTGCCCAGGCTCTTCCTCCCAGCCCATCAGATATTTTTCGGATGTTTGCAGGTACTTGGCGATACGTGAAACAAGATTGGCAGGAAACTTTTCGATCGAGCCGTTTTCGTACCGAAATATCGTAGATCTGGAAACGCCCAGATGTTCTGCGAGCATATCGGCGCTGATGCCGAGCTGCTTTCTTCTTTCCTGAATTCTTTTACCGGTGACAGACATATTGCGCTCCTTCCCAGAGAATTGTTCTAAGATTACAAGACGCATCCCGCGATGGGGAGGGCCGGAACAATTCTGATTGGCATGTTAAATTGTTTAGATGATACGGACGTCACAAGAAACTTTCGTCTTCTGCTACACTATATCACATGCAGCGCAAAAATGCAACATAATTTCGCAAAAATGCGACTTTTGTATTGACATGTCATATGATCTGCGGTATGATAAATGCACAAAGTCGCAAAAATGCAACGAAGCGGCGCAAAAATGCGATATTGCTCTCAAATGAACGGCTTGGAGCAAGAAAGAAGCAAACGAATCGGGCGGTCTTTCCGGAAAGAGATTAAAGATCGTCAAGCGGGAGAAAGGCAGGTTTTGATATGAATCAAAAAAGAAATTGTATCTATATACCGACGATCGACGCCAAAGATCTTTATTTGGCAAATTGCTTCAAAGACCGGACGAAGAGCAGAATTGGTTATCAACTGCTCACAAAGTCCGGCAGTATCAGTTACAGACGTTTTATCAGTGCGCTCGATTTTAGTCTCGACAGCGAAAAAATACGGGAAATCGCCGCCCAGGTATACGGGAAAAATGATATTTTCTCATTTTATGACCAGGGAAAAGAGTACAGCGATAAGGTGATCAATGTCACCTTTCAGTACAGTAGCAGGACGTTTAATAAAATGGAAAAAAACACTTATATCAGGGAGGGCTATCAGCCCAAGGGGTTGATATTTGAGGACAATATCGCCTTAGACGGCGATACGATCGCCGGGATTATTGTATCGACGCCCACAAAGCGCCGGACAAAAAGAGAGCTGCCCAACGGGTTTGACTTTGGAAAAGATGAGGATGGCAATTATGTGTACACGGTCGGTACGCTCGATATCACCCGTTCCAGGAAAGACCTGCGCGATGATCTGTACAAGAATGGTTTCAACTGTAACGGTCATCATTATGTGAGGTATAAGCGCACCGCCGGCTCGGCCCGCGTGGGAAAATGCTTATTTGTGGAGGAGCGCCTCTATCCGCAGCTGCACGCCTGGGAGATGTGCGGTCTGCCAATCGGGGAGGGGGACAATGTCGATCTGGCCGCGCTTGAGTCCTACCTCTCGCTGTCGGCCAGCAGTGCGATCGACATGCTGCACATCGATCCCAAGAGCATACTGATTATACCCGACTGCGAGAGCAGATTTATGGAGGATTCCGTTATCGTCGAGATGGACGGCGATAAGAGAATGACCGCCAGGGAGGGGCAGGCCGAGATCACCAATTCGCTGTTTGACGGACAGTCGCTGATCGATCAGAGCGTCATGGGCAATTATGCACACTGCGGTATGGTCCTGCTGCGCAACCGCTTTTTTAAATCGTGTTGCTTCAACACCAATCTTTTACAATGGTTCCGGGAGCAGAAGATCACGGAGTTGTCTCAGCTCCACCGCGATGCGGTGACGCTTGCCGAAAAAATAGAGGATATCAAGCTTGTCACTACGCCGAGCAGTATTAAATATATGAAATTTGCCTCACCGCAGCAGTGGCTGCGTCATATTGACGCTTTGTTTAGTGTCGTCAAGCACGAAAAAAAGACGCACTTTTTTGACGGCAGGATGGTACAGGCCCACTACCAGCTGCTCAATACGCTGCAGCTTTCACCGGAGGAAGTCAGCCGCCTGCTCGAGCCGTCACTTCGCTATGTCAATTTGTTGAATACGGATACCGATGTGCTCAAATATCATGTCAAGTGCAACGGATTTGATTCGCCGGACGGGATTTCCAATGTGTTTCTGAGCAAATCGGACATGATCTATACCATGATGAACATATCAGACACGTTTTATCGCACCAGGTATTTTTATGATTTCAAAAAGGAGACATGCAAGGCGTATCTCAATCATCTCAAGAAAGGGCATATCTTGATAAACGGCAACTACTCCGTTTTGTTTGGCAATCCCTACGAGATGCTGCTGCACACCGTCGGGCGGTTTGACAGCGCTTCGGGGCAGACTTCGCTTCCGCCGGGGCATATCCATACACACAGATATCCATACGGGAAAAAGCTTTTGGGATGCCGCAGCCCGCATATATCGACGTCAAATGTGCTGATTTCCACCAATATGGAACATGCGCTGATCGACCGCTATTTCAATCTGACGGAGGAAATCGTCTGCCTCAATGCGGTCAATGAAAATATTTTGGAGAGGCTCAGCGGTGCCGACTATGATTCCGATCAGATGATTTTGACGGACAATGAAATATTGGTCGGCGCGGCCCTGAAAAATTATGCATATTTTAAGGTGCCGGCTAACCGGGTAGCGGCGAGAAAGTCGCAAAGATCTTATACCAACACGGACAAATCCGATCTGGATTATCACACGAGCGAAAACAAGATCGGGGAGATTGTGAATCTCTCCCAGGAGCTGAACACGCTGATGTGGGACCGCATCAATCAAAGCGGGTTTGACTGGAACGGCGGATGCCAGGCAATCCGGGAGCTCTACCATGACATCTGTATACTCAATGTCTTAAGCTGTATCGAGATTGACAAGGCGAAGAAAGAGTTTGATATTTCTTCGAGCAGGGAGCTTAAGGAGATCAAGGAGAGATGGATGAGACGCACGAGAGACGATAAGGTGATGAAACCGGCGTTTCTTGGCTATATCGCGCAGACCAAAGGATATCAGAACACGGAGAAAAAGCAGTATGATTACCATCGCACGACCATGGATTACCTGTTGAAGGAAATCCGGCAATACCGTTCCCATAAGACGGAGGCCAGACGATTTGCGCCGCTTTCGGAATGTTTCCGCTTTCCTGATTTTCGCGCCAATTCGGTCAACAAAAAACAGCTCTACAAAATCATTGACATGTGCGAAGCCACGGTATCGGCGATCAATGCCGTGTGGGCCGCCGAGTATTACACGTTGGAGGAAAAATATCTGTTTGCGCAGCAGTACCGGGACGATCTGTCCGCCGGGATTGAAAAAATGAAAATCAACAAGCATACTTTGTTTACCCTGCTGACCTATACCGACAAGAAAAAGTACACCCACATTGCAAAATTGCTGTTTTCCGTGCTTTTTCACTATAAGAATGAAATGCTCATTGAAATTATGTCTGCTTTAAATGAGACAAGCTCGTACATAAAGGAAGCAAAGGACGGAGAAATCGACTTGTACGGGATAACATTTGCGCGTTATGAAAAGAAAGGGATTTATCGCACCAAAGCCGGGGAGGCGATGTGAGCCGGCAAAAAGTTGAGAGGAGGGAGAAAGGATTGAATAAAAGAGAATTTGTCAGAGAGATTGCAAGGAGAAGCGGTGTCAGTGAATATGCGGTCAGTGAAATCTATAACGTATCCAGCGAATTGATTGCCGAAACGCTGATACAGGAAGATCATGTGGAACTGCCCAAGCTCGGCGTGTTTGCGCTTCACACGAAAATGGCCAAAAATCTTTTTGGCGAGAAGAAAAATCAGACAGGGCTGTGCATCTATCCGTCTTTTAGAATTTGCGAAAGATTAAAGGGACGCATCAAAGACGGGTGCAGATATCAAAAAGCATTGGATTCGAGAGAAAGGAAGAACGTCTATGAAACTGAGTTATTTTGAGCTGTTATCATCGGAGCCGGTGCGGATACCGGAAATAGGGGGAATTGTCTGCCCGACCCTGCGGCAGATTGCTGCGCTCGGTCATTTTACCTATCAATATTACCTGGCAGTCTTGTCGATGGACACGAAAGGCTGTCTTGACATGCTTGGAAAAGGGAAGTTATGGGAGTCATTGGCGGAGGAAGAGAAATGCCGTATCAATGTTTTTGATTTGTTCCTCATGGAGGAGAATGCGATCGCATTGTTGCAGAATGTTTTAAACTTTTTTATCCGGGAGAGAGTAGAATATTCTGCACAGCACAAAGGATTTCTTGTGACGGATGATGCGCCCGTCGGGTTGATTACCGGCGCGGTCTACCCGCAGGTGTGCGAGTTAATCTGCCAGCGCTGCGGCGTCAGCGGCAGAAAGGAGGAGGATTTGTCCAAGGCAAAGGATAAAAAAGCGTTGGAGATTATCAGGAAACTCCAGAAAGGGCGGGCCGAGAGAGCCAAACATGCGACGCCGGATGCGAATATGGAGCTTGGCAATATCATATCCGCCGTGGCGAACAGAAGCTATGCCCTCAACATGCAAAATATCTGGGATTTAACGGTTTTTCAGCTCTGGGACAGCTTTTACCGGCTGTACCATAATACGGTTTTCGATATTCAGTCTATGAGCGTCGCAGCGTGGGGCAGCAAAGATCATAACTTTGACGCCGCCGCATGGTACAAAATGCGGGAACAAGTGTAAATATAGCACAAATTTCAGATGCGCAGAAAGACGCGCAGGAAAGGAGAAAAAATGCCAAGAATGATTTATAACCATAATTTAGAGATGGAGCCGCCCACGATCCTGTTAAAGCGGAAGGATTTTACCACACTCGG
>CANONN010000042.1 GCA_947567625.1 uncultured Roseburia sp.
TTTTCATGCCGGAGATTTTTACTTTCTGCTCCAGTATGTATTGCTCCTTGTCACACAGGTATATTTTCAGTTCATTTTTGCGTTCCCTGTTTGCCAATTTTGTGTCCTTTCTGTAATGGATTTTTGAAAGGATTTTACACAATCTTCAATCCTGCTGTGGGGGTGTTCGTGAAAAAACAGTGAAAAAAATCAGAAATCCTGGCAGCGGATTTTATGATTTTTGAGCGCAGAGGGGGGGAGGGGGATTTTTCCCCCTGCAAAGTTATTTTACTTGCCGTAATAAAAAACAAGAAACCTACTTGACAACTTCAATATACGAACGTATAATAGACTATGCAAACGTATAACGAGGAGGTATCTTGATATGGGAACAACTGTTAAAAAGTTGGGGGAAGCGGAACTGGAGATCATGCAGGTAATCTGGGACAGTGGGAATCCTGTCACTTCCAATTACATATTAAAGGAGCTGCAGGGACGGAGGCAATGGCAGCTTTCTACGTTAATGACATCATTAACAAGACTGGCGGCTAAGGGGTTTGTCCACTGTGACCGCTCAACCGGAAGTAATTTGTATACTTCGGTGATCGCGGAAAATGAATATAAGGCCGGAGCGAGCAAACATTTTCTCGAAAAGCTGTATAACAATTCCATACAGAATATGATCGCTACACTCTACAGTGATCGGGCAATTAAAAACTCGGATATTCAAGAGCTCAGAGATTTTCTGGACAAATTGGAGGATGAAGGATGACAAATATATTTTTATCCCTTTTTGGAATTTCCGTGTCGATCAGCTTTATCATTCTGGTGTTGATTCTACTTTCTCCAATTTTAAACAAGAGATATGCTGCGAAATGGAGCTATCTGATTTGGATTTTTCTTGCCTTGCGGCTGCTTGTCCCTTCTAGCGGCGTAAATGGGCAGCTTGTCATGGATATGCTCTCTCAGACGAAAGCGCATGTGTCTGACGCGAAAGAGAACGATAACGACGGCCATGCTGACGTAAGGATTGCGCCCGGACGGATTGTTGTTGAGATACCGGCGCAAATGACCACGCCGATTGCCGGGGAGGACGCCATGCAATTGGCAACGCAATTTGCGTTACAAAATGGATGGCAAATGACAATGCAACATGTAATCAAGAATATATTGCATGCCGGAGCCGACAATGCCGGAATCACCATTCTTGATATCGTGACGTGTGTTTGGATGATGGGCAGCTTGATTTTGCTATCGGTACATTTCATCAGCTATTCACACTATAGGAGGTGTTTGAGGAAGAGGGGGAAAGTGATCGGGGATGCGCATATATTGGGGCAGATCTCCGAACTGAAGCGAGAGTTACATATCAGACGCGCCATACGGGTGATTGCATATTCAAATGCCGGAAGTCCGCTGATCATCGGTTTTATAAAGCCTGTTTTAGTGCTGCCCAAAGAGCGGTACAGCCCGGAAGAACAGTATTTTATTTTAAAGCATGAGCTGGTTCATTTCAAACGGGGAGACGTATTCGTCAAACTGCTTTTTGTGACGGCAAGTGCGCTTCACTGGTTTAATCCCATCATATGGATGATGCAGAAAGAGGCTGCTGTTGCTATGGAATTGTCCTGTGATGAGAGAGTGACAAAGGGCGCAAGTTTTGCCGTGCGGAAAGCCTACACAGAGACATTGTTGTCTATGCTTCACAAGCGGGTTGCCGGGAGAACCGTTTTATCTACGCAATTTTATGGAGGGACTAAGATTATGAAAAAACGATTCACGAATATTTTATCGAAAAGAGCGAAGAAAAATGGGATTGCTGTCTTGATCTGTGCAGTGATTATGACAATCAGCTTGGGGACGCTGGTAGGGTGTTCGATTGCAAAAGAGGATACGGGGCGCGAAGCAGCGGGCTATGTGCCTGACTTGCCAGAGGAGAAAGAACTGCAAAAGGATGAACCGGACGGTGATTCCCTTACAGACAATGACACGTCAGATCACACAATCACGCTTACGTTTTCCAAGGAAGGAGAGCAGGAGCAAAAGAAAGCAGCGCTTGCCACCGGTGATGGATATTCTATCTATCTGCCGGAAGGCGAATGGCAACAATCCGATACCGATACATGGTCGGCCACGGTGAATGAGCAGGTGCGGCTCTGGGTGACGCATTTTGAAGGGGAATCGCTGGATTCTGTGGAGCAGAAATTAGCGGACGACGGTTATAACACCGTAAACTTTGAAAACCTGAAACAGGTGGACGACATAATCTATCATGTCGTATTGAAAGAATTTGAAAACGACATATGGGGAATATTTAGCTGCTATCCGATTGATGCGCAAGAGGGCTGGGGCAGTGAAATACCTGTGATTGCAGATTCGTTTGCGGCAGTGATGAAGGCGTATGACGCAGAACGCAACCGTTCTGATGATTCCGGTGAATATCTGACAGACGATGATTGTGAGAATATGAAAAATATCGCACTGGAGTTTGCGGCAGCATACTTTAATGGCAAGACTGACGCCATGGAGAAATTTCTCGCAAGTACTTATGAAGGGCCGATTGACACCTTTGAGGGGAGCGGTGTGGTAAGCAATTTGACGGTGAAAGGATTGTCCGACACGGATGAGAAAAAGGTGGAAGATGGCAGATATACTGTTTCAGTGGAATTTAGGGACAGTGATTATGAAGATATGCTACAGTATTTAACGGTTCTATTTGTCAGACAGGAAGAGCGTTGGAACATACAATTTTACGGCATAGAAGGATAAAGGGCACTTACGATTCACAGCCAAGTTAGTTTCGGCATATTGAGCCGCCAAAGGCGGCATGGAGATTAGTGTGAAAAATAAATTTTTCATACAGCGCTTTGTGGCTGCGTGCTGCAAAGCCATAATGGCTTACACAAAGACGCTTATGCGCAAAAAGCAAATGCGAACGTCGTTCGCAATGCAGACATGGGGATTTTTATGTTCAGACAACGTGATGAGCGCTTTTTGCAGCAGGTTCCCGGGAAACGGGAACTTGTTGCTCTGTTCATCGACTTTTCATGATGTGATAGACTCATAATCCGAATAGTCTACAGTGCCGCTGATATGAGACAATGCACCTTCAACGAGTTCCTTCACCATTAAACAGTCCGGCGATGGCAAAGAAAGGGTTTTACCTGCAACAATTCCAAATTTGTGAGATGTCCAAAAGCCCCTTGCTCTGTAATTTTTAGGATTTCCCTCTACAATAACAGCCTTAAATCCCATTTCAACAGCTCTCTGAAAGCCAAATTCGATCAGTTCTTTGGAAATATGCTGTCTTTGAAACTCTGTCTTTACTGCGACAGGTGAAAGTAAAAGCAGCTCATTTTCATAGTTTCCCTCTAAATGAAACCTTGAAAACATGGCGTAGCCTAAAATGTCATCCATTTCATCAACCATAACCAGTTCCAGTTGCGGCAGGTAAAATCGTTTGCTCCGAATTTCAAGAACGAGCTGTTTCACAACGCTTGCCGACTCTTTTCCCTCTGAATCTGTAAAAACATCTTCAACGAACTGCGTAGATTTATCGAAATATCTGCTGTCAACATTTTTAATATATCTTTTCATTTTTCTCCTTTACTGTGTTTGGTTCAAAAAAGGTGATGAAAGCAAATTATCTTTTCTTTATTTCAAATCCTTCCTTATAAAATCTCGAGCTGTCTTTGCTTTAGTATATCTCTTTTTTCCCGAAAGCGAAAGCGATTTCTCATAATTTTTTCCATTTCTGCATTGCGAACTATGTTCGCATTAGCTTTATTGCGCATATCGAGTTTGTGTAAGCCATAAATGGCTTTGCAGCGCGCAGACACAAATCTCGAGATTGAAAATTTTAATTTTCAATCTTTACTCATACGTTGTCGTGGCAAAAAGATAAAAAAAATATCCACACAACCAGGAATCAAGCAATGGGAGAGGAAAGAAAATCGAATGGAATTGTGTGTGCGGTTGTGGTAAAATATCCGTATTGGGATAGCGTGACAAGTTTATTGAAAAGCACTCCAAAGTTTACATTCAGCAATCCTAACTTACTATACATATTGTCAACAAAAAGATATAATAGGTGAGAAAATGACAACAGGTGAAAAATTAGCGTTGCTACGTGAGAAAAAAGGTATTACACAAGAAAAATTGTCTGAAATATTAAATGTGTCTCGGCAGTCTGTTTCAAGATGGGAAAACGATATAAGTTTTCCTGAAACGGACAAACTTATTAAATTAAGCAAATTATTTGAATGTAGCACTGATTTTCTGTTAAATGAAGAGATGCAAGGATTTGAAGAAAACAGGATAGATGTATCTATTGATCATTGCTATAAGTTTATACGCGAGTGCGGATATTTCTTTTTGGCAACAGCATTTCATAACCAACCCAAATTAAGACCTTTTGGTATGATTTATTCAAATAAAAAGGCATTATATTTTGCTACGGATAAGCGGAAACATGTTTATTCTGAGTTAGTCGGAAATCCACAGATCGAAATGGCAAGCTATAACGTGAACACACGCAAATGGATAAGAGTTAATGGAAAAGCAGAAGTTGAAAATTCCATTATAATCAGGGACGAAATGATGAGTCAATACCCTTTGCTAAAACAAAAATTTTTTGCTGAAACAGAAATGTTTCTTGTCATTTTCAAAGTGATTATTAATGAAATTAATACATATTAAAGATGGAGGATTAAAATGCAAAAACTAACTTTGGAAACCGAGAAAATACTGAACGAGCGATTCAACAAGGACAATATAATTGCTCTGGCAACGGTACAGGACGGAATGCCATACGTCCGTAATGTGAATGGATTTTATGAGGATCGTTCCTTCTATGTGATTACATATGCGCTGTCCAATAAAATGAAACAAATAGAAAAAAATCCAGACGTGGCAATTAGCGGCGATTGGTTTACTGCACATGGAAAAGGAGTAAACTTAGGCTGGTTCTGTGCGGATAAAAATAGAAACATTGCCGGCAGACTAAGAGAGGCTTTTAAGGAATGGATTGACAATGGACACAATAATTTTGATGATGAAAATACTTGTATTCTTCGCATTGAATTGACGGACGGTGTTTTGTTTTCACATGGAACAAGGTATCATATAGATTTTTGTGATGAGTATGAAACCAGCTAAGGACGAAACTCAATAATATATTCAACTTTACTTGCTGAAAGAAGACATCGTTACTAAAATGGATTTTTCGGGATGTCCACAGGGATAGCGAGTATCGGATTGTGTCAGCCGCAATCCGAATTGTAAAGTCTTTTAAGAAAGAGATAGAAGGATGCTCCTTGATATGTTATAATGCTTGTGTTGTCTAACCTACACCCGGCAACGGGGGGAGGTGTTTGCATGGAGTTATTCTTCACATTTCTTGTGACTGTCGCAGCAGGTGTGGTTTGCCACCTCATCAGCAAATGGCTAGACAGGCACGACAAAGGCAACAAATAGTCTAGTGGGTGCTTTGCCACTATAAAAAGAAAAGAAGAATCCCTCGACTGTACGCCATTACGGTCGGGGGATTCGTTCTTTGCCTACATGGATTTCTCCACATTTCTTTGCCTAACGGCATTATAGCATATGCAGATTTTAATTGCAAGATGCATTTCTTTTTCATAAAATAAAAATTTTATCCTTATCTGGTATCAGTCAAGTGTGGTTGATGAATAAAAAACGGTTGTTGGAAAACAGAATACGGCTTATCTGTGGTGGCAATTTAACCTAACAAAATGCTAAATTGTGACGGCTGCCAATGTTAATGATCTTCCTGCCTGGGTAACCGGAAAAATAGTATCACCGCCCCGATCAGCAAAACACTCAAACCAATGATTCCGGTCGGTGTCGGGCCCAGCAGACTGCTTTTGGTAGACAATGATATCCATGCGCCTACTTCCCCGACGATATCGGCGGCGCCGTGAATGATTGCCGCATACATACAATTTTTGGTCTTTAAAGTTACAAAAGACATCCATATTCCAAGGACAATCGTCACAAAAACCATCAGCAGCATACCGGTATAGGGTGCCCCCCAATAATCGGTACCGTAATTCATGCCATAATATATTAACGGCGCATGAGCCAGTCCCCACAATGCGCCATTTAGGACAACGGCATATCGCACAGACATTTTTTTGCACCACAAAGGCAGCAGGTATCCCTGCCAGCCAATGTCTTCCCCGAGCGCTATGAACCATATCGGGAAGGATACCGCCGAGATCATGTAGACAATCAGCCCCATAAGGAACATGGCGCCGATCGTCAGTTGAATATCCTCCGGGGCGCCAAACGCGCCATAAGTCTGTGAAATGTAGTTGCCCTGATAGTCCAAGTCATCGGGAAAAAGGAAAAAGAACAGCGCGGTGCCGAGAAAGATCGCCGCACCAGGAAGCAGCGCTGCGAACAGCAGGGCTTTTTTGTTGTTAAAAATCTTTGTGCTAAAAAGCAGCGGAGTTGTATCTTTTGTTCGCCTGCGCGTGATCAAAACAGCCAGAGCTGGCGTTCCCATAAATACAACCGGAAACCGGATGACGGCGTATACGGTTTCACCAAGGCCCGGTGCGATGATACCGATGAACCAGGGAATATATAAGATTCCGAATACGACGGAAAGATACGTGAGAATTTGCTTTTTTGTGATGTCTTTTGCGCTAGTTTGCATGGTTCTTCTCCTTTTTCAAATCAATACCGGCTTGCAGCATAAATCCGTGTGCTCCTTGCTCCATCATGGCATAGACTTCCTCTTTGGATGCTTTTATCAGTCCGGACACCAGAAAGCAGGCGAGTCCATGTGTGTAGATGATGGTGTTCCGAAAAAATTCGGCCGCTTGATCGGCCGGTATCCCGATCTGCGTGGCAATCTGATCTGCCATGACGGAGTTTGCATCCGCCGTCGTGAGAATATCAAAACCGCCGGCGTGATAGCCGCTTTCGCCGCTCATATACAGATATCGAAACAGGTTAGGCGCATCGAAAGCGAGATCAATATATCCTTTGCCCACATTGGAAAAAGCGGACATCCCCTGCGCGGCAGAGAGCATTTTTTCATTCGCATAGTGCAAAGCATACGCCGTCAATGCATGGCGAAAGTTTTCCATATTGCCAAAATGCCATGAAATGGGCTGTGTGGAACAACCGAGTCTCTTTGCCAGCGATTTGATATGAATCGAAGCATAACCGTCCTCGATCAACATATCCAGGGCAGTTTTTAAAATGGTTTCCTTGGGAATTTTCGGACTGCTTGGCATTGTTACCACCTATAATACTATAAACTAGTTTACTATAAATATATTTATAGTATTACACGATCGATTTAAAATGTCAAGCCATAATCATCCATGCGCGAAAATATGAAATGCCAAATTGTTGCAATCCGGCCAAAGGATGGTTGTAAAACAATCTGTTTACATATACTTTGCATTGTTATGATTAGCATAAGAGTGAGGTATATGATATGAGAGCAGCGAAAAAAGAGATAAATATTATGATTGGGAGGCGCTTGCAGACCACCAGAGAAAACAGCGGATATACACAGGAAGATTTTGCCGAGACGCTGGATGTCAGTGTGGAACATTACCGCAAGTTAGAGAGCGGCGCTTACGGTTTACAGCCTGAGAAGATGCTGACGCTGTATGAACGTTATAAGATCGATCCGACCTGTCTGATTACAGGAGAAAAGACTTGTGATTTTGATCTGGAGATCTTTCTTGCGAATTGCAGCAGGGCGGAGAGGGATGCCTTCATCGGACGTGTGCTTGCGTACATGAAAAAGCTGATGACAGGGCAGCAGTGAGCGCGCGGCGCAAGCGCTGCACGATAAGTTAAGGCCATCGTCAGATGGCCTTGTTGTACTGTACAGGGACGCGGTCCCCCCGAAAGGGGTCTTAGGGCTGCGTTTTTTTTGTGGTGTGTTTTCGGTATGCGGACGGGGAAAACCCTTTTTGCCGATGAAAGATGCGGCTAAAGTACAGGGGATTTTCATAGCCCACGATATGTCCGATTTCCGTCACGGTATAGGTGGTTGTTTCCAACAGCGCCTGTGCGTTGGTGATGCGGATGGATACGATGTACTGCATCGGTGTGGTGCCGGTGTATTCCTTGAAATTGCGGATAAACCAGCTGACACTCATGCCGCGGGAGGCGGCGTATTGCTCGATGCTGATATCGGTATTATATTTATCATTGAAATATTGCGCTGCCAGTTCCATCTCATGGTCCAGATGTTCATTCTTCAGCAGCCGCTGCGCTAAAAGCTGGCGGTGGATGAGGATGAGCAGATGGTTGAGAAGCAGCGTGAGCATTTCTTCGTAGTCAGGCTGGCAGCGCTGCAATTCTGATATCATTCTTTTAAAGATTCTTTCATATTCCAGGGAAGCTCCGGTGTAGCACACGCGCATATCATCCTGAATGCCGTAGCTTCGCAGAATATTCGTAACGTTCCCGCCGGTGAAATGAACCCAGTATACCTGCGTTTGGTCTGCGGCATAATATTCATATTTCTGAAATTCTTTCGGCCGGTATAGTACCATGTGTCCGGCAGTGACGACCGTATCATTTTGTTCATTGTTAAAGTGAAAATGTACAAGACCGGCCGAGACATAGAGAATCTGAAAATCCAGTCTTCCGCGGGGGCGGTAGGTCGGCAGCTTTGGGTGCGTGCTGAGGCGGTAAGTGCCGCAGCTTCCGACGATCAAAGGTCTGGATTTGTCTTTAAAGTCGATCAATGAATTGTTCAAATACCCCGAATTTATATACATAAACAGTTCCTCCTTGTGTGTCGCTTTAGTTATTGTATCATTTTGTGCATGTTTTGTGCAATCGTGTTTATAGACTTAGTTTGAGTAAAATTATACAATAAATGCACAAAGGAAACTGATAAAAACAGCAATAGTTACAAGCGGCAGGTAAGGAGGCTAATATGATTGTACCAAAATTTTATGAAGATCTTCAGGTGCTGCATGATGGGGTGATGCCGGCCAGGTCCTATTATATCCCTGCATCAAAGAGAATGGACCGGCTCGTAGAGCACAGAGAGGAGTCAGACCGTATTCAGTTTTTGAACGGTAACTGGAAGTTTCGCTATTTTGAGAGTATCTATGACGTGACCGACCGCTTTTATGAACCCGGATATGACACGTCGGAATTTGGGGAGATACCGGTTCCCGGTGTCTGGCAGATGAACGGATATGACTGGAATCAGTATAGCAACATCCGCTATCCGTTTCCGTTTGACCCCCCTTATGTGCCGCAGGATATCCCGTGCGGCGCGTATGTCTCGCAATTTGAGTATAAAAGCGACGCCAAAGCGCCAAGGGCACATCTGAATTTTGAGGGCGTGGACGCCTGCTTTTATGTGTGGATAAACGGAGTGTATATCGGTTACAGCCAGGTATCCCACGCGACGAGTGAGTTTGACGTCACGGCGGCGCTGGTCGAGGGCGTCAATACGATTGCGGTTCTCGTGCTCAAATGGTGCGACGGGAGTTATCTCGAAGACCAGGATAAGTTTCGCATGAGCGGAATCTACCGGGATGTCTATCTGTTAAAGCGTCCCAGGCAGGCCGTGAGCGATTACCGCATCAAGGCGGCAGTCGGGGATAAGAGAGCGGAAATAAAACTGGAGCTTTCCTATCTGGAACGGCCGGTGGACACAAAAGTGGCGGTCTATGACCGGAATAATGCGATCGTGGCGTTTGGCGGGGCCGGGGCGGACGGCATCTTATTGGAAGTTGCAGACCCGTATCTGTGGAGTGCGGAGCATCCCGGGCTGTACACGCTCGTGATTGAGACGGAGCACGAGGTTATCACCGATTACGTGGGATTTCGCACGGTTGAAATCAGGGATAACATTCTCTATCTAAACGGTCAAAAGATCAAGCTCCACGGGGTAAACCGCCATGACTTCGACCCGGTGTGCGGTTGTGCGGTAGGCATCGGGCAGGTGCAAAGAGACCTGGCGATGATCAAGCAGTATAATTTTAACGCCATTCGCTCCAGCCATTATCCAAATGCACCTTATTTTTATCAGCTATGCGATAAGTATGGTTTTATGGTGATGGAGGAGGCGGATATCGAAGCGCATGGGCCTTTTATGATCTACTACAGAGAGGATACGGAAGAAAACCGCATCAGAGGCTGGAACCGGCAGATTGCCGACGACCCCGCGTGGGAGGCTTCTATTCTGGACCGTGTGAAGCTTATGGTGATGCGCGATAAGAACCGGCCGTGTATCCTCATGTGGTCGATGGGAAATGAGAGCGCGTATGGCTGTAATTTTGAGCGGGCGCTGCGCTGGACAAAGGAGTATGACCCGGGGCGCATCACGCACTATGAGGGAGCGAGATATCGCGACTATGATGTGCAATACGATTATTCCCATCTTGATCTCTACAGCAGAATGTATCCCGCTTTGGAGGAAATAGAGGCATATATCAAGAATGACGCGAGTAAGCCGTTTCTTCTGGTGGAATACGCGCATGCCATGGGGAACGGGCCCGGAGATCTCGAGGACTATTTTGATCTCATTCACAGCAATGATTTGATGTGCGGCGGATTCGTGTGGGAATGGTGCGATCATGCCATCGACACGGGGAGGGCGCCAAACGGGAAAACGAAATACTGCTACGGCGGCGATTTTGGCGAGACGATTCACGACGGTAATTTCTGCATGGACGGGCTTGTCTACCCGGACCGCACGCCGCACACGGGACTGTTGGAGTATCAAAATGTGCACCGCCCTGCGCGCGTCGTTTCTTATGACAAGGAGACGGGAGAATTAAAATTGCGCAATTATCTGGATTTCACAGATCTGGGTGATTATGCGTCTGTCTGTTATGAATTGACCTGCGACGGGGTCCTGGCGGAGGCGGGGGTGATTCCGGCATTTTCTGTGCCGCCCCACGGTGAGGCGTCGGTTCGGTTAAAGCCTGCGGTTCCCAGGGCCGGGAGAGTTTACTTAAAGATCATATACCGGCTTTTAAACGGAACGCCGCTTGTCGCGGCAGGGCAGGCGCTCGGATTTGACGAAATACTGCTTGCGAATGAGGACGGGAGAAATCAGACTGCACGCATGTGGTGGAATCAGAAGACAGATACGGGTGTGGCCGTTCGCGTGGCAGAGACGGACAGCAGTGTGCTGATAAAGGGAAGAGGATTTGCCTACCGCTACAGCAAGAAAACAGGGTTGTTTGAGAGCCTGTCTTACGGCGGCAGAGAGTATTTAAAGCGGCCGATGGAAATCAATATATGGAGAGCGCCGACAGACAACGACCGGTATGTGAAGGCTGCATGGGAAATGGCACATTACAGAGAGGCTTACGCGCGGGCTTACGATACGGTGGTAAAGCAGACGGGTGAGGGCGTGGAGATTCGCAGCACGATGTCGGTTGCGGCCGCCTCGGTGCAGCCCATGATGAAGATCTGGGCCTTGTGGACCATAGACGCGGGCGGCGGTATCCTGGCTTCGCTTGCGGTTACGCGCAACGAAGAATTTCCGGCGCTGCCCAGATTCGGCATCCGCATGTTTCTTCCCGATCAATTGGAGCATGTCTCCTATTATGGCTATGGGCCGATGGAGAGCTATTGCGATAAACACCGGGCGGCCAGTCATGGATTGTACCACAGCGCTGTCTCCAATATGCAGGAGGACTATTTACGGCCCCAGGAAAACGGCAGCCGCTTTGATTGCGACTATGTGGAGGTCTGCTGCGGCCAGTATGGAATTGCCGCGGCCGCGGAGCGCAGGTTTTCCTTTCAGGCGCTAAAGTACACACAGGAGGAGCTGGAATATAAGGCGCATAGTTATGAATTGGAGGAGGCGAAAAGCACGGTTTTTTGTCTGGATTATGCGCATAACGGAATCGGTTCCGACAGCTGCGGGCCCGATTTGCGGGAGGAATACCGATTTGACGAGGCCGGTTTTTGCTTTCAGTTCAGGCTGGTGCCGTTTGTGAAAGCTTAAGACCAATACCGAAGGTGCGGCCCGCGCCTATTCGCGGGTCACGAAACTTATCAGAATAAATATCTAATAAAGAAGGAGGATGCCCTTATGGCGGAAAAGACATATTTAAAATGGTACAATAAAGTGGGATACGGCTCCGGCGACATCGCTGGAAACGTTGTGTATGCGTTTTTATCGTCGTTTGTCATGATCTATCTGACCAATACCATCGGTCTGTCGGCAGGTATTGTCGGTACGCTGATTGCGGTTTCAAAGTTGTTTGACGGATTCACCGATCTGTTTTTCGGTGCCATGATTGACAAGACGCGCAGCAGGCTTGGCAAGGCAAGGCCCTGGATGCTGTACGGTTACTTCGGCTGTGCGATCACGCTGGCGGCGATCTTTGCCATACCGGTAAGCTGGGGCACGACGGCCCAGTATGCGTGGTTTTTTATCACGTACACGCTGTTAAACGGCGTATTCTACACGGCGAATAACATCGCCTATTCTGCGCTCACTTCACTCGTGACGAAAAACAGCAAAGAGCGCGTGCAGATGGGTTCTTACCGATTTATCTTTGCGTTTGCCACAAGCCTGTTGATTCAGTCCGTGACGGTCGGCTTTGTCGCCCAATGCGGAGGCGGGGCGAAAGCTTGGCGGACGGTGGCCGTAGTCTATGCGATTGTGGGATTGATTGTCAATACCATCTCGGTTTTCTCGGTCAAAGAGCTTCCCGAGGAGGAGCTAAACGCGGGAAGCAAGGCCGTGGAAGAAGAAAAATATGGTCTGGCGGAGGCATTTAAGCTTCTTGCGTCCAACAAATATTACCTGATGATCTGCGGTATCTATATTTTGCAGCAGCTCTACGGGGCGATGATCAATTCCGGCATCTATTATATGACTTATGTGCTTAAAAATGAAAATCTCTACGGCGTATTCTCGTGGGCGGTGAATGTACCGTTAATCATCGCACTGATTTTTACGCCTGCCCTGGTCGGCAAATGGAACGGTATGTATAAGCTCAATTACAGAGGCTATGTGATCGCCGTCGTCGGCAGAGCGCTTGTCGTAGTTGCCGGTTATATCGGAAGCGTGCCGCTGATGTTGGCATTTACGGCGCTTGCGGCGCTCGGGCAGGGGCCCTGGCAGGGAGATATGAATGCGGTGATCGCCTCCTGCTCGGAATATACCTTTCTGACAAAGGGGAAGCGCGTGGAGGGAACGATGTACTCCTGCACGTCGCTCGGCGTAAAGCTCGGCGGAGGACTCGGCACGGCGATTGCCGGCTGGCTGTTGTCGTGGAGCAAATTTGACGGTATGCTGGACGTGCAGCCGGAGTCCTGTATCAAGATGCTGCACATCATGTATTTGTGGCTGCCGTTGATAATTGATGTTGTCATCCTGCTGGTGCTTACAAGAATGAATGTCGAGGGAGTCAATGAAAAGCTTAAGGCGGAAAAAAGCCGGCATGGGTGAAATTGAAAAGTAACCGCACAGTGGTTAAAAAACACATTGCATTGGGTTGTTTTCTGTTCTGTATGTTTCTTTTCTGTATTGTTATGATTTTTTGCATACGGAGGGCAAAATCATGAATCAATACAGGAAAGAAACGAATATGCAGATTGGAAAACGACTGCGTGAGGCAAGGCAGCGGCTTGGCAGGACGCAGGCAGAAATTGCCGCGCTCTTTGGGGTATCGGAAGAGCATTACCGCAAATATGAATCGGGTGCGACCGGAATTTCCGCAGACAAGCTGCTGCTTTTGTATCATCAGTATGGCATCGACCCCACTTACCTGATCACGGGAATCAGTCAGAAAGACGAGTTTGATGTGGATTATTACATAGCAAACTGCAACAAGGAGCAAAAAGACGCATTTGTAGACCGGGTGCTCGCGTATATGGCGCGCATGATCAAGAAATAGGGGAGCAGATGAAAGTAGGATTAGCGGCTAGTTTATGGAACCTGATTTATAATCTTACATTTGTAGTATAATGGCGATAAGGTATTATTATATATAATGCCTTATTTTTTGTTGCAGATTTAGGCAATGGAAAAAGAGGCTTTGCCAATGGAAAAATAGAACGATGACTGAGAATATGGAGTGAGAATATGGAGGAGGGTTTTTTACAGATCTTAGAGGAGCATGCAAAACGATATCCGCTGATGCAGCCGCAGGATTTTGGCAAGCTGGCTTACCAGAGCGAGTTTGGGCCGAGTCATCTGCTATGTGATAAACAGCGGGCGATTTCTGCTCTGATCGATGAGTGGGTTGCGCTTGCGGGGCAGGGGACTGTCCAAAAGCCGGAACCTGTCAGCGGTTCGCTTTGCCGTTTTCCGCTGTCCGCCTGCGCATCGCAGGATGAGGTTTTCCTGCTGGCAATGATGTTTCTGTCTACCGCAAACGAGCGGCGGGGCAGCATGGAGGGACTGACAGAAAAGATCGAACAGCTCGCGCAGCTGGACGTGCCTGGCATGCGTGAGTGGCTTTTGCAGTGGAGGGGAGGAGGATATGCGCCGGTCCATCACAGCAGGGTGTACCGCGAAATGTACCGGCCTCATTACCGTCTGGTGCAAAAGGAGTATGCGGATTATTTTTCGGTGCTGTTCGCAGTCTATCGCATCTGGAAAAGCGGGAAATCTGCCATTGTCGCCATTGATGGCAGATGCGGCAGCGGCAAAACCTATCTGGCCGGGCTGGCGGAGAAGCTATTTGCCTGCAAGGTCTGTCATATGGATGATTTTTATATGCCCAAAGGTCAGCGGCCCAACGACTGGAGTGAGACGGTCGGCGGCAATATGGACCTGGGACGGTTTTATGCGCAGGTACTGCACCCGCTGCGAACCGGAAAACAGGCGGTGTATCGCCCTTATTGCTGCCGGGAGGATTGTATGGGGGAGGCCGTACCGTTACAGCCTGGCGGGCTGACCGTGGTCGAGGGCAGCTATGCGCATCATCCGTCCCTGACGCCGGACTATGATCTGACGATATTTCTCACATGCGGCAGGGGGCAGCAGTGGAGACGGCTGATGGCGCGCGAGGGAGCGTATTTTTCAGTTTTTGAACGGCAGTGGATGCCGATGGAGGAACGTTATCTGCAAAGCTACGCCGTCGAGGAGGCAAGCGCGCTCGTGATCGACACCGGTGCGCTCTATTAGAACTTGTTCACGTTGGCTATTTTGTGCTGGAGCGTTACAAATAGCCCTGATGGCGCACGAACTTGTTCGTGATACGCAAGAGTTGCGATTTGCGTCGCCTTGTCGCATAAACGCTCCAGAATGGAGATTTTTTATGAAAGAGACATCAATGAAAAAGCACATACAAAATCTTGTGACGGCGGCTATGCTTATGGCAGTGGGGATAGTCCTGCCGTTTTTTACGGGGCAGATACCGCAGATCGGCAATATGCTGTTGCCGATGCATCTGCCGGTGATTGTCTGTGGGCTGGTATGCGGCTGGCAGTACGGTGGAATTGTGGGATTTTTCCTGCCGCTGCTGCGCTATGTTCTATTTGGGATGCCGCCGATGCCAAACGGCGCCGCGATGGCGCTGGAGCTGGCGGCTTACGGGTCTATTTCCGGTTTTCTCTACCATCATTCCAGATGGAAATGCATCGTATCGTTATACCGCTCGCTGATTGCTGCGATGATCGGCGGACGCGTCGTTTGGGGGATGGCGTCCATGGTGATATTTGGCATGGCCGGAAACCTGTTTACCTGGCAGATGTTTTTGGCGGGTGCATTTTTAAACGCGATACCGGGCATACTGTTGCAGTTGGTATTTATCCCGACGCTGATGCTGATTTTAAACAGGACGGGGCTTGTGCATTTCCACAGAGAGCACAAATGGCGAAAGAGCCGCCCGTACAGGGACTGATCTGCGATAAGACATTCATTTATCGACATTTCACAGAAATTCCCGGCTATTTGGCGCAATTGGCCGCTAGCTGCGCAGCGAGTGCGCAGTTGCAGGCTGAACGGTTACAGTTTTCAGAAAATATTAGCACTCACCTCTTGATAATGGAAGTCGATTTTTGTCCTGTCTTGTGTATCCTAGAAGTGCCTGTTTTACAGGCTTTCCGGGGCATCAGTCATTTTGTCTGATATTGTAAAGCAGTGTCAGATTTGTCGTAAATGTCGTAAATTTGTGGTCAAAAAATGATGAGAAATGGAGAGTGCTAATAAAATGAAATTAACGTATACGAATGTAAATGGATATCTGATTCCGGATCTTACTTATAAATCCGGTGAGCAGATGGAGCAACTTGGCAAGTATGGTTTTCTTCGCAGAGATTATCTGAAAAACCATCGAAATTCAACCTATCAGGTGATGCTTCTGCAGGATACGCTTGGAAAGCATCTTCTGGAAGTGGACAAGGCAGCCAGAGAACGGGAAGAGGTAATTCTGAAACAGTTGGAAGAAAAAGAACCATTGGCGGATAAAGAAGCAGATCAGATGGCCTGGGTAAGAGCTGCTAATCAACACAAAGCGATTGCGGAAGAGATTATTTTAAAGGAACTGATCTATGTTTAACAAAGTTGAAGCTGGTAACTGAGGATTGAACAGGTAATTGGACAGATTAAAAATTTATTGAAAAAAGAATAAAATGTTTAGAGAAGGCGTGAGTGATAGAGATATTACTTACGCTTTTTCTTTTGAACTTAAAAGGAGGATGGGAGCATGGCACAGATTTTTCGTGTAGAGAGAACTAAGAATTTTACGGTAATGAGTAATCACCATTTCAAGAATAAGAATCTGACATTGAAAGCGAAAGGTCTATTATCGCTGATGTTAAGTTTGCCAGATGACTGGAATTACAATATGCAAGGACTGGCAACATTGAGCAGAGATGGGATTGATTCTGTTCGTTCTGCAATTAAGGAATTAGAGCATCATGGATATGTAGAACGTCATAGATTGCGTAATGAGTATGGCTTTTATGGCGATACCGAATATATTATCTGGGAAGTTCCATTAGGAGAAGAAAATGATTAAGTGGAGAAGAGAAGTGCCTAAGAGCGGATAGTCCAATTTGGGACAATCAGGTCATAGGAAATTTCTATCTCCGGACATCAGAAAATAGTAAAACCAGATATGGTAAATCCCTTTTTGTCATGTCACGAATTTGATATTTTGAGTTCTTATTTTGTATATTAATGTGTTCTGATTTGATATTCTTTTATCAAAGTAAAGATAGAATTGCAGATAGTAGGAATGGCTGCAATTTGTTTATAATAAGTGTGATAGGAGAATGAGAAGTATGAAATATGGTTTTTTTGACGAATCGAAAAAAGAATATGTGATCACAAGACCGGATACACCGGCACCTTGGGTGAACTATCTTGGATCTCCAGAATATGGAGCAATTATTTCTAATAATGCAGGTGGATATAGCTTTGCAAAATCAGGAGCGAACGGAAGAATTTTAAGATATATCTTCAATCAGTTTGACCAGCCGGGAAGATATATCTACTTAAGAGATCAGGAGAGTGAAGATTATTGGTCAGCTTCCTGGCAGCCGGTAGGAAAAGATCTGAATTCTTATAAGAGCGAATGTCATCATGGTACAGCATACACAAAGATGATGGCTGATTATAGCGAGATCCATTCAGAAGTAAGATACTATGTTCCGCTGGATCAGTCTTATGAAGTGTGGAATCTTGCAGTGACAAATACCTCGGATCGCATGCGCAAGATCAATGTAACAGGCTATGCAGAATTTACAAACAACAGCAATTATGAGCAGGATCAGGTAAATCTTCAGTACTCTCAGTTCATTACAAGAACAGTGTTCCGTGGAAACCGTGTGCGGCAGCTGATCCATGCCAATCTGGATCAGCTGGAAGATGGAAAAGATGTGGATGACAAGATCGTTGTTGACCGTTTCTTCGGACTTGCAGGTGCAAAGGTTGATTCCTGGTGTGGAAGCAGGGAAGGTTTCCTTGGAAGATATCATGGATACAACAATCCGGTCGGAGTGGAAGATGGTATTTTAAATTGTGAAGGAAATTATAATGAAAATGGATGTGGAGCATTAGCTACAATCCTGACTTTATATCCGGGAGAGACAAAAGAAATAGCATTTCTTGTTGGTATGAAAGAAGATGTTGATGCAGAAACAATCGTGTCTCGTTATGAGGATTGTGAAACAATCTGCAGAAATGAACTGGAAGAATTAATCCAGTACTGGCATGGACATCTGTCCCATTTCCAGGTGAAGACACCAAGCGAAGAATTTAATATAATGATCAATACATGGAATGCATATAACTGCTTTATGACATTTATCTGGTCACGTGCTGCATCCTTTACATATTGTGGACTGAGAAATGGATACGGTTATCGTGACACAGTACAGGATATCCAGGGTGTGATCCATCTGGCACCGGAGATGGCAGTAGAGAAGATCCGCTTCATGCTTTCTGCACAAGTAAATAATGGTGGAGGGCTTCCACTTGTAAAATTCACACACAATCCGGGACATGAGGATACACCGGATGATGCTTCTTATGTGCAGGAGACAGGACACCCGGCTTATCGTGCAGATGATGCGCTGTGGCTGTTCCCGACAGTATACAAATACATTTCCGAGACGGGAAATCTGGAATTTATCGATGAAGTGATTCCGTTTGCAAATAAAGAAGAAGGTACCGTGTACGAGCATTTGAAACGTGCAGTAGATTTCTCCATGAATCATCTTGGAAAGCATGGTATGCCGGCAGGCCTTTATGCTGACTGGAATGACTGCTTAAGACTCGGAAAAGATGGAGAGTCAACCTTCGTTGCATTACAGTTCTACTATGCAATGACAATTTTGAAGGAATTTGCTGAGTATAAGAAAGACACAGAATATCTGAATTATCTGGAGGAAAGTCAGAAGAAGCTGGAAAAACTGATCCAGGATCTCTGTTGGAACGAAGACCGCTTTATCCGTGGCTTCACAGAGGATGGTGAAGTGATCGGACAGCGCACAGATCCGGAGGCAAATATGTGGCTGAACCCACAGAGCTGGTCTGTGATCAGTGGGCTTGCAAATGAAGCGCAGGCAGATCTTGCACTTCAGAATGTATATGACAAACTGAATACAGAATATGGTGCAATCCTGATGGATCCTCCGTATCATGCACATGCATTTGACGGTGCACTGGCTGTGATCTACAATGCCGGAACAAAGGAAAATGCAGGAATTTTCTCACAGTCTCAGGGATGGATCATTCTTGCAGAGGCGCTTCGTGGACACGGAGAGAGAGCATTTAACTATTTTATTGAAAATGCACCGGCTGCACAGAATAATCGTGCAGAGATCAGAAGACTTGAACCATACTGCTATGGACAGTTTACAGAAGGAAAACACAGCCCGAACTTCGGCCGTTCTCATGTACACTGGCTGACAGGAACAGCATCTACGGTTATGGTGGGATGTGTAGAAGGAATTCTCGGAATGCGGCCAGACTTCTATGGACTGAAGATTGCTCCGTCAGTACCGAAAGAGTGGGAGGAATTTGAAATCGAAAAAGATTTCAGAGGTTCACATTTACATATCGTTGTGAAAAATCCGGGGCATGCAGAGTCAGGATGTGAAAAACTTTTCGTAAATGGAGAACAAATGAAAGATAATTATATTCCACAGGAGAAGTTAACAAAGACAACAGAGGTAGAATTATTCCTTTCTTAAATGAAATGACGAGGGACTGGACATGAGAAAAATCAATTTTACAGATAAAAACGGAACATTTACGATTACAAATCCGGAAAATTATAGTGGACTTTACTTACCACTGGCAGGAGAAGAAGGTCTGAAATCCAGTATTACACCAACTTTGGGGGGAGATAGTAAAACGGACCAGAATCATTTCCTTCTCGAACCTGTCAGCATTGAAAACCTTCACAATAACCGTGGCACCAGAAATTTCTGGTGTCGGGTAGAAGGAAAAGGCTACTGGTCAGCATGTGGAGTTTCAGCGGAGCAGGAGTTTGATAAATATACAGACAGACAGGATGAAAGCACTCTGGAAGCAGGAATGATGTGGCAGAAGTTGACAAGAACTTCAAAAAAATATGATCTTCAGTCAGAAATCACATCCTTTGTTTCTATTGATGGCACAACAGAGATCCAGCTGATCAAGATTACAAATCTTTCGGAAGAAGAACAGGAAGTAACACCGATCGTTGCCATTCCGGTTTATGGAAGAAGCGCAGATAATATCCGCGACCACAGACATGTTACATCACTTCTTCACAGAATCGACACGAAAGAATGTGGCGTAGAAGTTACACCGGTATTATCCTTTGATGAGCGTGGACATCAGAAAAATGATACGACTTATTTTGTATATGGTTTTACAGCAGAAGGAAATGCCCCGAAGGAGTTTTATCCGACTGTTGAAAGCTTTATTGGAGAGGGAGGTTCTTTCCTGATTCCGGAAGCAGTACGTGTAGAAAAAACGGGATGTACCGCAGGCTGCCATCTGGAGGGGAAAGAGGCTGTTGGGGCATTCAGGTTTGAACGCAGAAAATTAAAAGCAAATGAATCAATAGAGTATGTTGTTCTTGCCGGAGCAACGGGAGAAAAGGCTTCCATTTCAAAAATCTGTACTTTATTTGGTACGAAGGAGCAAGCGGAAAACGAGCTTGCCAAAGTGAAAAAGTATTGGACAGAAAAAGTAAATGTAGAGTTTGAAACCGGTGATGAAGCTACAGACAATTATCTGAAGTGGATTTGCTTCCAGCCAATTTTAAGAAGAATTTATGGATGTTCCTTCCTTCCATATCACGATTATGGAAAAGGAGGAAGAGGCTGGAGAGATCTCTGGCAGGATTGCCTTGCACTTCTGATTATGAATCCCTCAAACGTCCGTCAGATGATCGTGGATAATTATGGCGGAGTAAGAATTGATGGAACAAATGCGACAATCATCGGAAATAAGCAGGGTGAGTTTATTGCAGACAGAAACAATATTACACGTGTCTGGATGGATCATGCATTCTGGCCATTTGTAACGACTCGTCTGTATCTGGATCAGACAGGAGATATGGAGGTTCTGTTTGAAAAGGTTCCGTATTTTAAAGATTTGCAGTCTATGAGAGGTACTGCACATGATAAGTTTTGGAACAGCGAATATGGACAGAAGCAGAAAACAGAAAGAGACCACATTTATTTCGGAACAGTTTTGGAGCATATTCTTTTACAGAATCTGTGTGCGTTCTATGATGTAGGAGAGCATAATGAAATGCGTCTTCATGGTGCCGACTGGAATGATGCACTGGACATGGCATGGGAGAAGGGTGAAAGTGTTGCATTTACCTGTGCTTATGCCGGAAATTTGAGAAATATTGCAAAAACACTCCGTCAGTTGGAAGAAATCAGTGGAAGCAGCAAGATTGAAATTGCACATGAGATGGAAGATCTTCTTGCAGGAAGCGTGGAACTGTATGAAGATGCAGCACGTAAGCAGGCACTCCTTGCAGGATACGCAAAGAAATGTGAACATAATATCAGTGGAGACACAATTGTTGTAAGACTGGATCAACTTGCTGCTAATCTTGAGGGAAAAGCAGACTGGATGATGAAAAACATCCGTGCCAACGAATGGGTGAAGGATGGAGAAGATGGCTGGTTCAATGGCTATTATGATAACCATGGCAGAAAAGTAGAAGGCGTTATGGATGAAAGCGTGAGAATGATGCTGACCGGACAAGTATTTGCCATTATGAGTGGAACGGCAACAGAAGATCAGGTGGAATCTATCTGCAGGAGTGCAGACAAGTATCTTTATGATCAGAAAGCCGGCGGATACCGTTTGAACACAAACTTCCATGAGGAAAAATTTGATCTTGGAAGAATGTTTGGATTTGCTTATGGCGAGAAAGAGAATGGAGCAGTGTTCTCACACATGGCTGTTATGTACTCAAATGCATTGTACCAGAGAGGATTTGCAAAAGAAGGAAATAAAGTACTTCAGGCACTTTTAGATGCAGCAATGGAATTTGATAACAGTAAGATGTATCCTGGACTTCCGGAATATTTTGATAATCAGGGAAGAGGCCTCTATGCATATCTGACAGGCGCTGCAAGCTGGTATATGCTTACCATGATCACAGAAGTGTTTGGGGTGAAAGGAGATTGCGGTGACTTGAAGATCGCACCTGCACTTATGCCGGAACAGTATAATCAGGATGGAAAAGCAGTACTTAAGATGACATTTGCCGGAAGGAACTTTGAGATTATATTCTATAATAAAGAAAAGAAAGAATTTAATCAGTTGAAGATCCGGAAAGCAGCTTGCGATGGAAAAGCATTAGAAATAACAGCTGAAAGGTGTACAATACTTTCAAAGAGAGAGATTCAGATGCTTTCAGTGAAAGAGACACATAAGATTGAAATTGAATTAGTATAATCGACAGATTAAAAAAGATAAAAATACTGTCAGAAAGAGAATTGCTTTCTGACAGTATTTTTTGTGGGAAAATCTGAGAATTCTTCTGAGAAGAATTCTGATGTTACCACATGCTTGTATAGTATTTGTCCCGGTACTTCTTTGGGGTGAGCCCGGTAAAGTTCTCGAATGTCTGGATGAAGTGACTCTGTGAAGAAAAAGCAAGATAATTTGCGATATCTACAATTGATTTATCTGAGTATCGCAGCAGATGAGTTGCTTTTTCTATCTTCTGCTCACGGATATAATCGCTGACAGAGACTCCCAGATTCTGCTTGAAAATGCGTGAAAGATAATTCGTGGAAAGTTCGGTGTGGTCAGCAAGAACCTGAATCGTGATTCTTTCTTTGATGTGACTGTAAATATAATCAACACATTGCATAACGGGTTTTGATAAAATGGAACTCTTTTTCTGAAGAATCATCTTACCTGTAAAATCCTTTGCCATCTCATGGTGAAGATCTGCAACCTGACGGATCGTTGTGCAGGGATCCATCTTCAGAATATAGAAGTCGCTGAGCCTGTAAGCCTGCTCTGGTTCGAGCCCACCGTCGATACAATAACGGGTCAACATTGCAGTAGTGACAACAAAGTGGTATTTTATATTAGTAAGCGCATTACGGGACAGAACGCCCGTTCCTTCCAGGCGAATAAATTCATCTTCGGAACAGTTTTTAATGACTGCTTCCATGTCGCCGGAGCGTACAGCATTATAGAAAGAATATTCTACAGTTGGTGATCTGTGAAGCGTTTCTAATTCGCTGTTTTCGAGTTCTGTATTGTACCATTCATTAGATAAAGCCATAAAAAATCTCCTTTTTTATATTATAACACGAATTTGACATTTTGTTAAGATAAATAATATAATCGGAGGAAAAAAGATGGTATATTTAGTTCAACATCAAGAAAAGCATAGCAGAGTGCTTAGATAAAGGAGGATTTATAAATGAAAAAGAGAGTTGTTGCGATTCTTATGGCAACAGTAGTTGCTGTTGGATTACTTGCCGGATGTGGAAGCAAAGGGGGAAATGGCGGAGAGGCCAGTACAGAAGAAGGAAAGGTAATTAACATTTATTCTTGGAATGATGAGTTCCGTGAGAGACTGGAAGCTATATATCCTGAAGTTGAGTCAACATCCAAAGATGGAACTGTTACAACATTGAAAGATGGAACAGAGATCCACTGGATCATCAATCCAAATCAGGATGGTGTTTATCAGCAGAAACTTGATGAGGCACTTATGAAACAGGCAGATGCTGATACAGATGATAAAGTAGATATCTTCCTGTCAGAGACAGACTATGTATACAAATATACAGATGCTGAAGCAGACGCTGCAATGCCACTGAAGGATCTTGGAATTGATCCGGATAAAGATCTTGCAGATCAGTACGACTTCACAAGAACAACAGCATCTGATGCAGACGGAGTTCAGAGAGGATCTACATGGCAGTGCTGTCCGGGAACAATGGTTTACCGTCGTGATATTGCAAAAGAGGTATTCGGAACAGACGATCCGACTGCTGTAGGTGAAAAAGTAAAAGACTGGGCTACTATGAAACAGACAGCAGAAGAACTGAAGCAGAAAGGATATTATGCATTTGCTTCTTATGCTGATACATTCCGTCTCTATGGAAACAACATTTCTGATTCATGGGTAAAAGATGGAGACACAAAGGTTACAGTTGATCCAATGATCATGCAGTGGATTAATGATTCAAAAGAATGGCTGGATGCAGGTTACTTAAACCCGACAGTAAAAGGTCAGTGGAATGATGACTGGAACAAAGCAATGGGAAGTCAGTCCAAAGTATTTGCATTCCTCTTCCCGGCATGGGGTATTGATTTCACACTGAAACCGAACTGGGATGGAGAAGACGGCGTATGGGCAGTAACAAACCCACCGCAGGAATACAACTGGGGAGGATCTTACATCCATGTTGCAACAGGTACAGATAATCCGGAACATGCAAAAGACATTATCCTTGCTATGACAGCAAAAAAAGATAATCTGTTAAAGATCTCCCAGGATTACTCAGACTTTACAAATACAAAATCCGGTATGCAGAAAGCAGCAAACGATGATGCTACATATGGTTCAGAATTCCTTGGCGGACAGAACCCATTCCAGTATTTTGCACCAGTTGCTGAAAACATCAAGATCGCACCACTTTCCGCTTACGATCAGGGATGTGTGGAGTTGATCCAGAACTCATTCAGCGATTACTTCCAGGGCAAAGTTGACTTTGAGAAAGCAAAATCAAACTTTGAAACAGCAATTAGAGAACGTTATCCTGACATTACAGAGGTTGTTTGGCCAGAATAATGTCTGGAATGAACAGCTACTAACGCAGGGAGCTCTGTGACAGCAGAGCCTCTGTTCTGTTAGAAGATATTGTGGAAAGGAAGAACCATTATGAAGAAAAAGAAAAAAAGTATTGATTATGGAAAATGGGGATATATATTTATTCTTCCTTTTTTCGTAACATACATTATTTTCTCATTGATACCGTTGATCGATACAGTAAGGTATAGTTTCTTTGAATATTACCGATCAGGAATTAAAGAGGTTGGACCGAATTTTATAGGAATGGCAAACTATGTGAGTCTTCTTCATTCAGATATGCTGAAATATGGAGCGAATACTTTAATTCTGTGGATGATCGGATTTATACCTCAGATTGTGATCGCGCTGGTACTTGCAGTGTGGTTCACTGATGTCCGATTAAAGATTAGAGGGCAGCAGTTTTTCAAAGTTGTCATTTATCTTCCAAACCTGATTATGGCATCTGCATTTGCATTGTTATTCTTTACAATGTTCTCAACAAATGGACCGATTAACTCAATTCTGATGTCAATCGGAATCCTGAAAAAACCGATCGATTTCCTTGGATCTGTATTTGGAACAAGATCGTTGATCGGATTTATGAACTTCCTGATGTGGTTTGGAAATACAACTATTATGTTGATGGCAGCAATCATGGGAATCGGTCAGGACGTCTTCGAGGCATCTGACCTGGATGGATGTAACAGTATCCAGAGATTCTTCTATATTACACTGCCTTTGATCCGTCCAATTCTGGCATATACATTGATCACATCCATTATTGGCGGACTTCAGATGTTCGATGTTCCTCAGATCCTGACAAATGGACAGGGTAACCCGAACAGAACATCCATGACTCTGATCATGTTCCTGAACAGTCATCTGAAGAGCAAAAACTATGGAATGGCCGGTGCACTTTCTGTATATCTGTTTGTCGTAAGTGCAATCCTCTGTTTCTTTGTATATCGTATGACAAATGATAACGATCCGGATGGTTCTAAGAAAGCAGCTAAGAAAAGAGCAAAAGCAGAAAGGAGAAAGAGATAATGAAATCAAAAACAAAGTCAAGTCGTGGACGTAGCATACTGGCACATACCGTATTGATTCTGTTATCTTTTATGTGTCTGTTTTTCTTCTATGTGTTGATTATAAATGCAACACGTTCTCATGCAGATCTGCAGAAGGGATTCTCAGCACTGCCGGGAAAATATTTCTTTACAAATCTAAAAAATGTAGCGAATGACGGAAGCTTCCCGATGTTCCGTGGTATTTTGAACAGTTTGATCGTATCAGGGTGTTCAGCAGCATTATGTACCTATTTTTCAGCTCTGACAGCATATGGACTTTATGCTTATGATTTTAAAGGGAAAAAAGTAGCATTTACATTTATTATGGCAATCCTTGTTATGCCTACACAGGTTACAGCAATGGGATTCCTGAAATTGGTTACGAACATGGGAATGTATGATTCTCTGCTTCCATTGATCATTCCATCAATTGCATCACCGGCTGTATTTTATTTCATGTACAGTTATCTGCAGTCTTCCCTTCCGATTTCTCTTGTAGAAGCGGCAAGAATAGATGGATCTGGAGAATTTAAGACATTTAACCACATTGTTCTTCCAATCATGAAGCCGGCAATTGCAGTTCAGGCAATCTTTACTTTCGTTGGTTCCTGGAACAATTACTTCGTTCCGGCTTTGATCATTCAGTCAAAGAATAAGATGACAGTCCCGATCCTGATCGCAACACTTCGTGGAGCAGACTATATGAACTTTGATATGGGTAAAATCTATATGATGATCACAGTAGCAATCGTGCCGATCATTATTATATACCTGCTGTTGTCTAAATATATTATTGCAGGAGTTACTCTTGGTGGAGTAAAAGAATAAAAAGAATTAAGTTGTTGGAGGAAGGCTGTCATTTAGTGGGCAGCTTTTTTCTTACAGTTGGTTTATTTAAGGAGATGTGTAAATGGAAACAAATTTGAAACATAGTGGAACAAGAAGTACAGAAGTTTGCCAGCGTGAAATAGATCATGCAGTGTTTGCGCGTGAGGCAGCAGAAGAAGGAATTGTCCTGTTGAAAAATGAAGGACTTCTTCCATTAAAAAAAGATACAAAGATTGCACTTTTGGGAATTGGGGCAGAGAAGACGATCAAAGGTGGTACTGGTTCCGGAGATGTAAATAACAGAGAAAGTGTATCTATATATGCCGGAATGAAAGAAAAAAACGCTGATATTGTAAGCGAGGAGTGGCTGAAAGATTATCACAACCGCTATGAGCAGGCGAGAACAGAGTGGAAGGAGCAGATCTTAGAAGCTGCAAAACATGTAGACAATCCGTTTGATGCCTATGCTGCCAATCCATTTGCCATGCCGGATGGCCGTGCGGTGACAAATGAAGATATCAAGGCTGCAGAAGCAGCGGTTTATGTTATAAGCCGTATTTCCGGCGAAGGAAAGGACAGAAGAAAAAGAAAAGGGGATTATTATCTGAGTGACCAGGAAGAAAAAGATCTGTATTTCCTGAACGAGCAGAAAATCCCAACTGTATTGATCATTAATGCAGGTGGACCGGTAGAACTTACAGACCTGCTGGCTGGAACAGAAAATATATGTGCAATCCTGAATATTTCCCAGCTTGGACAGGAAGGTGGAAATGCAGTTGCTGATATATTGTTTGGAGAATTTACACCGAGTGGAAAGCTGACAACAACATGGACAAAACGCTACGATGATTGTCCGGCAGCAGAGGAGTTCAGCTATTTGAACGGAAATCTTGAGACGGAAGAATATGCGGAAGGAATCTATGTTGGATACCGCTATTTTGACAGCTTTGGAATTGAACCATTATTTTCATTTGGTTATGGTCTGTCTTATACAGAATTTGACATTCGACTTTGCGGTATAAATACTGCTTCGAAAGGTGTGACAGTAACTGTTGAGGTAGAAAACACAGGAACAACATACAGCGGAAAAGAAGTTGTGCAGATTTATGCTTCTCTTCCTCAGGATGGAAGCAGAAAAGAATTCCGTCGTCTGGTCGGATATGAAAAGACAGAAGAACTGAAACCGGGAGAGAAAGAGATGCTGAATATTGTTCTTCCTGCAAAGGCGTTCGCAAGCTTTTTGGAAGAGCAGCAGGAGTGGAGAATCCAGGCAGGTGCTTATGGAATATGGATTGGAAACAGCTTGTCAGAGGCAAAACTTTCAGCGGGGGTAAAGGTATCTGCTGATGTAATGATGGAGAAAACAAAGAAACTGGAAGATCATAGTGAAGTCGTTGAAATCAAAGACTGTGCAGAAGAATTATGCAGACGCGCAGAAGAATGGACAGCACTACTTGAGGAACTTCCGAACGTATCATTTGAACCAGAGGCAGAAGAAAAGAAAGTATGCAGATTTCCAGAAGAAACGGAGATTCCTGTAGAAGATTTGATTTCACTTCTGTATGGAAATATGTCTGAAATCAGAAGTACACTTGGAGCATCTGGAATTAAAGTGCCGGGAACAGCAGGAGAGACGAGTGAAGCACTGCTTGATCAATACGGAATCCCATCTTTGATCATGGCAGACGGACCGGCCGGAATCCGCCTGCAGCAAACTTATGAAGTAGACCGTGAGAAAGATACAGTTTATGGAACAGGTGTGCTTGGTTCACTTGAAAATGGTTATCTTGTTGGAAAAAAAGACCATGAGGGCGCAGAACGTTACTATCAGTATTGTACTGCATTTCCGGTAGGAACAGCACTTGCACAGTCTTGGAACAAAAAACTGATGGAACAGTTTGGACGGAAGGTTGCGGCAGAGATGGAAGAATTTCATATTAATCTCTGGCTTGCACCGGGATTGAATATTCACAGAAATCCGCTGTGTGGAAGAAACTTTGAATATTATTCAGAAGATCCATTTCTTGCAGGCACACTGGCAGCAGCGGTGACCAGAGGAGTTCAGAGCAGACGGGGATGTGGTGTTACAATCAAGCATTTTGCATGCAATAATCAGGAAGATAACAGAATGGGGGTTGATGCACACGTATCAGAAAGGACATTGAGAGAAATTTATCTCAGAGGTTTTGAAATTGCCGTGAAAGAGGGTGCACCAACTGCGATTATGTCTTCCTATAATCTGATCAATGGTGTGCCTGCAGCAAACAGCAAGGACCTTTGTACAAGGATTGCACGTGAAGAGTGGGGATTTGACGGAGTTATAATGTCTGACTGGAATACAACAGTACCGGAGGATGGAAGCATTCCGTGGGTTTGTGTGGCAGCAGGAAATGATATTATTATGCCGGGGAATCCGGATGATGATAAAAACATTCGTGATGCGTATAAAGAAGGAAAACTTACAGAAAAGGAAATCCGTCTTTGTGCAGACAGAATCCTGAAACTGATTCGCAGATTAAGCTGATTGTGTCAATTTAGTTGTTACGAGTCGGAGCTTCTGCCACAAGGCAGGGCTGGTTTGAAAAGGAAAGAGAAATGAAAAAGAATTATATCCGTATGTGGGACTACCGGATACGAAATACTTTGGGAAACATTCATGTTGTGGATTTTAAGGCATCTCACGTAAGGACGTTCTTTTCTACATTGTCAGATGAAGGACTGGCACACAGTACGATCAAAGGTCTTTATGGCTTATTGAATCCCAGTTTTGAACTGGCAGTAGAAGATGGGATTATCCGTAAGAATCCGGTAACTGGAACACTAGGAGATTATGGGGCTCCGGCAAAGGAGAAAGAAGCACTGACACTGGAACAGCAGGAAAAACTTCTGAAGTTTGTGGAACAGAGTAATGTGTATAAGCCTCATCTTCCAATGATGCAGGTTATGTTTGGGGCTTGCCTGAGAGTGAGTGAGACCATCGGCTTAACCTGATCAGATGTGGATATGAAGAATCTGGAGATCCATGTAGGTGGACAGCTTGTGTATTATGAAGGTGATGAAGGATATTGTTTCCATGATTCAGAAACTAAAACGGATGCAGAAATCAGAGACATTCCTATGACACAGATGGTATATGCTGCGTTCCGTAAACAGAGAGAGCTGAACCTGATGCCTCCTAGTTCATCGCATACCCTTCGTCATACGGGATGTACCAGACTGGGTGAGAACAATGTCAATCCCAAAGTTATGCAGTATGTGATGGGGTGCTGGATGTCCGGTGGAGATCCGTTTAGCACCGACCGTAGCGGAGCGAAGAACATTCAGATGCACAGATCACAATGAATGTCTACAATCATATTGCAGAGAAGTCTCATGTGGAGAACGAGATGTCTAAAATGAACCTGCCAGAAACCGTACCTGCTGTGGTATAAAACAGAAGCCGTTGTCGTAAAATGTGGTAAGAAAATCAGACGAATATATTTTTCCAAAAGATTTGTCGTAAAAATGTGGTCAAATCAAGAAAATCGAGTGCGAAAGAGAATGTTACGCCATGCACAGCTCGGGAAAGAATTCCCTCGCTGTAGGGCTGTCGCCCTATACACGTAAATGTGCATGGCTCGTAACGCTCACACAATCTTCACAAAATAATTAGCACTCACCTCTTGACAGTGCTAACAAATGGTGGTATAGTACCCATAGAACAAAAGAAAACATGACATAACGAAGCAGTGAACGGTGTTTTTGGATGTTCCCAATATTATTATTTCAAGTAAAGGAGAGATGACATATGTTGATGCCCAGTATTTTCAGAGAAAACTTATTGGATGATTTTTTTGGATCTTCTTTCCGTGGATTCGGTTATGATTCCAGTATGAACGAAATGATGAAAACAGATGTGAAAGATACGAAAGACGGTTATGAGATGACCATGAGCCTGCCGGGAGTGAAAAAAGAGGATGTTAAGGCAGAACTCAAAGACGGTTATCTGATGATCAGCGCTGTCTCAAACACGGAGAGAAATGAAAAAGACAGCGAGGGTAAATATATTCGCAGAGAGCGTTACAGCGGTTCCTGCAGCAGAAGTTTCTTTGTGGGAGAGGGCGTTACGCAGGAGGATATCAGGGCCAAGTTTCAGGATGGTATCCTGACATTGCTGATTCCCAAAAAAGAGGCGGCTCCTCTGGTGGAGAATAAAAAATATATTGCCATAGAAGGATAAAGTGTGAGAAGAAAGAGAGAGGATGTGTAAGCCCTACCGGGGCGAAGCACGTCCTCTTTTGTCGTTTATCTATTGTAAGATCGGTTAAAAAGCATATTGTGTTGGGGCGTTTTCTGTTCTGTATGTTTGTTCCCTGTGTTGTTATGATTTTTTGGGAGGTATAATATTATGGATAAATACAGGAAAGAAGCCAACATGCTGATTGGGAAAAGACTGCGGGAAGCAAGAGTGCGTCTGGGGAGATCGCAGGCGGAAATCGCGGCATTGTTTGAGG
>CANONN010000043.1 GCA_947567625.1 uncultured Roseburia sp.
AAGTCCGGCAAAAAATTACTCTGTACTTGTACTGAAACATGTAATAGGGTATAATTAGTACTAACTATTGGTTCAAAGGAGCGACAATTTATGAAAAAGTATGCCGTGATTACGGGGGCGAGCTCAGGAATTGGAGTGGAATTTGCGAAAGAATTTGCGAAAAGAGGGTATGCTCTGATACTGACTGCCCGCAGAAAAGAACGTTTGGAAAAACTGGCGGAGAGGCTTCCGGTTGCCTGTAAGCTGATTGCGGCAGACTTGGAAAAAGAGGAGGAATGTTATCGCTTCTTTCGGGAAATCGAACAACTGCCGATCGAGGTGTTTATCAACAATGCGGGATTCGGCTGCTGGGGCAGATTTACGGACACCGGTTTAGAGCGCGAGCTCTCTATGATCAGAGTCAATGTTGAGGCCGTGCATATCTTGACGAAGCTGGCGCTTAAGAACATGCAGCGGCAGGGCAGGGGGTATATCTTAAATGTGGCGTCTTCCGCGGGCCTTATCCCGGCGGGACCCTATATGGGTACTTACTATGCCACAAAAGCCTATGTCACCAGCTTAACGCGGGCGATTGCGGCGGAGCAATGTCAGATGCACAGCAGGATATATGTGGGGTGTCTGTGCCCTGGCCCGGTAGACACCGAGTTTAATGATGTGGCGGATGTCACATTTTCCCTAAAGGGCATCAGCGCTTCCCGCTGTGTCAAATATGCCGTACGACAGATGTGGAGAAGAAAGACGGTGATCGTTCCCACGCTGCCAATGAAGTTTGTGACGACGTGCGGGAGATTCCTGCCGCAGGAGCTTTTTATCAAAATGACGGGACGTCAGCAGAAGAAAAAGGGAACGGCGAACTAATGGCACGGGTACTGATGATACAGGGAACCATGTCAAACGTCGGCAAGAGCCTGCTGGTCGCCGGTCTCTGCCGGATATTTCGCGACGACGGTTATCGCGTGGCTCCGTTCAAATCACAGAATATGGCGCTCAATTCCTACGTCACCAGAGAGGGGCTTGAGATGGGGCGCGCACAGGTCATGCAGGCCGAGGCGGCGGGAATCAATCCCGTCGTGGCGATGAATCCCATTCTGCTGAAGCCAACGGGCGACACCGGTTCCCAGGTGATTGTAAACGGCGAAGTCGTCGGTGTGATGAGCGCAAAAGAATATTTTGCGTACAAACAAAAGCTGGTGCCAGATATTCTGCAGGCATACCACAGCTTAGAGCGGCAGGCGGATATCATTGTCGTCGAGGGGGCCGGCAGCCCGGCGGAGATCAATTTGCGGGAACATGATATCGTCAATATGGGATTGGCGGAACTTTTGGACGCGCCTGTTTTTCTGGCGGGGGACATTGACCGCGGCGGCGTGTTCGCACAGCTTCTGGGAACGCAGATGCTTTTGACGCCCCGGGAGAGGGCGCGCATCCGGGGATTTATCATCAATAAATTTCGGGGCGACGTCTCCCTGCTTTTGCCCGGCGTCCGCGCGATCGAGAAAAAGTGCGGCGTGCCGGTGACGGGGGTGATTCCTTACCTGCGTCTTGCGCTCGAGGAGGAGGACGGACTGTCGGAGCGCTTCGGCAGACAAAAGCGGGAGACCGTGGATATCGCAGTCGTGCATTTTCCGCGGATTTCTAACTACACGGATTTTGACGTGCTTGCTACTTATGAGGGCGTTTCCCTGCGCTATGTGGAGCGGCCGGCAGAGCTTTGCGACGCCGCGATGATTATACTGCCCGGCAGCAAAAATACGATGGAAGATTTGAGGTGGCTGCGTGAGAGCGGGCTTTGGCATGACATAGAGGAGCGGGCCAAAGACACCGTGATCATGGGAATCTGCGGCGGGTATCAGATGTTAGGGCAGAGCATCCGCGATCCGCAAAGCGTGGAGGCGGGCGGCAGCATGAGCGGTTTAAAGCTTCTGCCGGTGGAGACCGAGCTAATGCCGGATAAGGTGCGCACGCGGGTGAGCGGAAGCTTCCTGCCGCAGGAGGGCCTGTTGTCGCCGCTGGGCCACAAGACGCTCTCGGGGTATGAGATTCATATGGGCAAGACCAGGCGGGCGGCGGGCGCACAGGCGTTTTGCCGTCTCTGCGTGGAGGCGGACGGCGCAGAGAAAGAGGACGGCTGTGTCAGCGGCAACGTGTTTGGCACCTATGTGCACGGCGTTTTTGACGCGGGCGATGTCGCGGCCTGCATGATACAGATTGCTGCTGCCCAAAGGGGCATCGCCTATCATCCGTCTGTTAAGACGGATTATGCGGCGCACAAGGAAGCCCAGTACCAAAAGCTGGCCGGGGCGTTGCGCGCATCACTTGATCTGCGCGCGATTTATGGGAGCATGGGAATGGAACGGAGATTTTTATGACAAAAGAAGAACTGGTTTCGATGCAGATCGGACGGCCGGACGAAGGTATCAGAAAAAAAGTACAAGCCAACTGGGACGCCGTGGCAAAGCCCTTAGACGGCATGGGGGCGTTTGAATCGATCGTGGCCGATATCGGGGCGATACGGGGAGACGAGTCCGTGGATATCACGCGAAAGGCAGTGATTGTGATGTGTGCGGACAACGGTATCGTGGAGGAGGGCGTCAGCCAGTCCGGGCAGGAGGTGACTGCGGCGGTGGCCGCTTCCATGGGCCGGCAGGAGAGCTCTGTCTGCCGCATGGCAAAGGTGGCGGGCGCGAAAGTGATACCCGTGGATATCGGGATTGCCGGAGCGCAAAACATAGCGCATGTACTGGACAAAAAGGTGGCGCGGGGAACGGCCAATTTTCTGCACCGGCCCGCCATGACGGAACAGCAGGCGCTCTCGGCGGTCGCCGTCGGTATGGAGTTGGTACAAAATTGCAAAAAAGAAGGTTTTACGCTGCTTGCTACCGGGGAGATGGGCATCGGCAATACGACGACTTGCAGTGCGATGGCGGCGGCTCTGCTCGGCCTTACGGCGGAGCAGGTGACCGGCAGGGGAGCGGGGCTTAGTGACGAGCGTCTTAAGAAAAAGATTGCCGTTATCCGCGAGGCGCTGATCAAGTACCAGTTTGGGCAGGGCGCCTTAGAGACGTTTCGTATCTTGCAGTCGGTCGGCGGTCTCGATATCGCGGGACTGGTCGGGGTATTTCTGGGGGGAGCGGGAGCGCATATTCCCGTTGTGATGGACGGTGTGATCAGTGCGGTGGCGGCGCTTACGGCGGAGCGTTTGGTTCCCGGTGTCAGACATTATGTGATTCCCTCGCACAGGAGCAGAGAGCCGGCGGCGGCGCGGATTATGGAGGAGCTTGACATGCACCCCGTGATCGATGCCGGGCTGGCGCTGGGCGAGGGAACAGGGGCGGTTATGATGTTTGGTTTGCTTGATATGGCCTGTGAGATTTACCGGGAGCATACGTCGTTTGCGGATATCGCGGTGGAGCCTTACCGGAGGTATCCGCTGTGATACTCATTGTCGGCGGCAGCGCCAGCGGCAAGTCTGCCTATGCGGAACAGACGGCGATAGAAGCTGCCGGGGCGAGAAAGCTTTACTACTGTGCGACCATGCAGATTGACGGGGAAGAGGGGCTCGCCAGAGCGAGGAAGCACCAGAAACAGCGGCAGGGCAAGGGGTTTTGCACGATCGAGCGCGGACGCGATATCGCGGGGCTGGCCGGGCGCATATCCGGCGGAGTCGTGCTGTTGGAGTGTCTGTCCAATCTGGTGGCGAACGAAATGTTTGCGGGGGACGTCATATATGCGCCCCTTGCTGTGGCACAAAAGGTATACCGCGAGATCTGCTGTCTGAACGAATGTGCCGCCGGGTTGGTGATCGTCACCAATAACGTGTTTGAGGACGGCATCGTCTATGACCGTGCGACGATGCGGTATTTGGAAGCGCTGGCAGCGGTCAATTGTATGCTTGCCAAGGAAGCAGACACCGTGACAGAGATTGTCGCAGGAATTCCTTTGACGGTCAAGTAATGTGAGGCAGGCAAACGTTCAATGGGGCGGATTCCGTAACAGGAAGCCGCAGGCTGCACAGTTACGAACGGACGCCGCAAGCTGCCATCCATGTTCGGATGGCAGGAAGGAGAGGACAATTGAGAATCCTACGTTCTTTTTTTATCGCGCTGTCTATGTATTCCAAGATTCCGGTGCCGCAGTTTCCGTGGAAGGATGAGGATATGCGTTATGCGCTTTGTTTTTTCCCTTGGGTGGGCGCCGTAATCGGCGCCGTAGAGCTGCTTTGGTTTTGGCTTTGCAGCAAATATGCGGTCGGCGCGACGGCGTTTGCCTGCATCGGCGCGGCGCTGCCGCTTGTGATATCCGGCGGCATCCATGTGGACGGATATATGGATACGATCGATGCGCTGTGTTCCTATCAGGACAGGGAGCGCAAGCTTGCGATCTTAAAGGACAGCCATATCGGAGCATTTTCCGTGATCGGTCTGGCGCTCTACTATCTGGTCTATCTGGGCGCTTTCTCGGAGATTAAAACCGGGCGGCAGATGACGGTGTTGGCGCTTTCTTTTATTCTCTCCCGCGTGCTCAGCGGTATCGCAGTGGTCGAGTTTCGCTGTGCCAAAAAGGAGGGAACGCTTTATGCGTTTGCCGGGAGTGCGCACAAGCGGATGGTAAAGACGGCGCTGTCTTTGCAGCTTGTGCTGTGTGTGTGTGCGATGCTTTCGCGGTGGTTTTTGGGCGGGGCCGTCGTCGCTGCGGGGATGCTTGCGGTGTTTGTCTATTACCGCTATAAGGCTTACCGGGAATTCGGAGGTATTACCGGGGACGTCGCGGGATATTTTGTGACGCTGGCCGAGGGAGGCGCAGTCCTTCTTGTGGCATGTTTGGGATATGTGTAAGGCGTGGTCGAGAACCCATAAAAGAGGTACGGCCAAGGGGCAAACGCTTTTCGAGATTTGTGTAAGGTGCGGTTGAGAAAATACAAAACGGCCGCGGGAAGTTACGGTGAAGCATGGAGTTATATATCGGTGGTTTTGCGCAGGGGAAACTGGCATATGTGAGAAAAAAATACCCGCAGTATACGGATTTGGATGTGATGGACGGCAGTATGCCGTGTGGATTCCATCAACATTTTAAAATTTGGAACCATTTTCATCTCTGGGTAAAACGCAGGCTTTTGGAAGGGGGTGATCCCGAAAGCGAGCTGGAACAGTTTTTGACCGCGTATCCCGACAGCATTATTATATGTGATGAGATTGGAAACGGTATTATACCGCTTGATCATGAAGAACGGCAGTACCGCGAGTACACCGGGCGTTTATTGTGCCGGATAGCGAAGGAGGCAGTGTGCGTGGAGAGGATTATATGCGGAGTCGGATGCCGCATCAAATAGAAATAGATTGGATTCGTCACGGTAAGACACTGGCCAACGAAAAAAAATGCTATCTGGGCCGCACGCAGGAGGCGTTGTCCGAGAGAGGCAGGCGGGAGATCTGTGAGAAAAAACAATCCTATCCGGCGGCGGATGTGGTTGTGGGAAGTCCGATGCTGCGCTGCATACAGACGGCAGAGCTTTTGTATCCGGGGCGGGATGTGAAGACGATTGACGGCTTTAGGGAGATGGACTTCGGTATCTTTGAGGGAAAGAACTATTTAGAGCTGTCAGCGGCGCCCGAATACCAGGCATGGATTGACAGCAATGCCCTGATGCCGATTCCCGGAGGGGAAAGCCGCAAGGCATTTATCAGACGCTGTCAGGACGGCATGCAGGAATTGGTCGCGTGGCTGGATGCGCTTGCGCTGGGAGATGACGGATGCAGGCGGGCGGCGGCGATTGTCCATGGAGGCACCATTATGGCGCTTTTGTCCACTTATGATCTATGCGGGAGAGACTATTTTTCTTATTCCTGTGAAAACGGCGGGGGTTATCGGAGCATATTATGCTGGGCGTATGCGGAAGAAAAAGGAATCTATGATGTTGTTTTAAAAAATGTAATGAAATTGGACTGCAAGGTGTAAGACAAAAGGAGAGTAAAGATGAGTGAAAAATTAGTATTTTGCCATATGTTGGCGTTATTGTTAGGGTTTGTGCTGGATTTATTGATTGGTGATCCTTACTGGATGCCACATCCTGTAAGGCTGATCGGCAGGTGGATAGATTTTTTAGATCACAGGCTGCTAGGTGGCGAGGGGAGAAAGAGGGATATTCAAAAAGAACATTTGCGCGGTGTCTTGCTGGTGCTGCTTGTTGTGGTTCCCGCAGCTGCGGGGGCGGCAGTATTGCAGATTTTGGCGTACAGGGCCAATCTGTGGCTTGGCATGGCGCTTGAGACGATTTTTACATATCAGCTTCTGGCGGCAAAGTGTCTGAAAACAGAGAGCATGAAAGTGTATGACCGATTAAAGGAACACGATCTTGAGGGCGCCAGAGCGGCGGTGTCCATGATTGTGGGGCGGGATACGACGCGGCTCGATGAGGCGGGCGTGACGCGGGCGACAGTGGAGTCCGTGTCGGAAAACACCTCGGACGGAGAGCTGGCGCCGATGTTTTATCTGGCGATTGCGGGACCGATCGGCGGCTTTTTTTACAAGGCGGTCAATACCTTAGATTCCATGGTGGGCTATCGCAACGAGCGCTACCAGTATTTCGGGATGCCGGCGGCGAAGCTCGACGACTGGGTAAATTTTATCCCGGCCAGAGTGGCGGCCATGCTTATGATTCTGGCCTCCTATCTGTTGGGCAAGGATTTTTCCGGTAAAAATGCGTGGCGGATTTTCAGGAGAGACCGCTATCTGCACCCGAGTCCCAATTCCGCGCAGCTGGAGAGCGCCTGTGCGGGGTCACTGGGTCTGTGTCTTGCGGGAAGCGCCATTTATTTTGGCCGAGAGCTGCAAAAGGACACGCTCGGGGACGCTTTGCGCGAGATCGAATCAGAAGATATCGTCAGGGTAAACCATCTGCTCTATGCGACGTCATTCCTTGGCATCGGACTGTTTTTATTGCTGCTGCTGGTTTTGTTGTTTACGGTGTAGCGGCCGCAGACGGACGAGGGAATATGCCGTCGGCGGCACATCTAAAGGGGAACGGTTGGCAGACGATTCGCCGGTTTGGGCGTAAGAACACGATTTATATTACAATATTTTAGTACAGCGAAAAATCAGACAAGCCAGGTTGTCAGACGCTTATGATTCGCTGTACTGGTTAGGCGGGCAGGGCATAAGAAGATGGTACATGGTGGAGATATATATCGCAATCAGGTCACGGTAGATTTTTCGGTCAATACCAATCCGTTTGGTATGCCGGAGGGGATTAAGGCGGCGCTGCGCCGTTCGGTTGAGGCTGGCTGCCGCTATCCCGATCTGCGCGCACAAGAGCTAACCAATGTCCTGGCAGATCAGCTGTCGGTTGCACCGGAAGAATTGGTCATGGGCAATGGCGCTTCGGAGCTTATCATGGCCGTGATACATGCGCTCACACCAAAAAAAGTCCTGCTTCCGGTGCCCTCCTTTTTTGGCTATGAGCGGGCGGCAGCGGCGGTGGGCTGTGAGATCGCTTATTATTATCTCAGGGAAGAACAGGCATTTTCGTTCACAGAAGATTTCCTTGCCTGTCTTACAGAGGAGCTTGATCTTCTTTTCCTGGCAAATCCCAATAATCCCACCGGCGTATTGATGCAGCCGGGGTTTATCGAAGCGGTTTTGCGGGAATGTCATAAAAAGAAGATCTGTGTGGTGTTAGACGAGTGTTTTCTGCCGTTGACAGCGTGGGTGGAAAGCCACACTTTTTTGCGAAAAACCGGGCAGTTTCCCAATCTTGTGGTGCTGCGGGCCTTTACCAAGACATATGCCATGGCGGGAGTTAGATTGGGGTATCTGGCGTGCAAAAGAGAGCTGGCAGAAAGAATCAGGCGGCAGCTTCCGGAGTGGAATGTATCGGTGTTTGCGCAGGCCGCCGGTATCGCGGCACTCTGTGAGAAAGAGCATTTGCGGCGCGCCGTGGCTTTTTTGCAGAGCGAGCGGCAGGAGCTTAGCACAAAGCTTAAAAAACAGGGGATGACGGTCTATGATTCCGCGGCGAATTTTTTGCTGTTCAAAAGCCGAAAGCCCCTCTATGAGGGATTGTTGGAGCAGGGAATCCTGATACGCGACTGTAGTAATTTTAAGGGCCTTAAAGCAGGGTATTACCGCGTGGCGGTAAAGACGAGGGAAGAAAACAATTTGCTGCTTTCGGCGTTGCATCATCTTGCCGCTTCGAGGAAACCGCAGATCGACTATCTGCTGCCGCCCAATCTTGAGGTATCAGAGAAACCGCAGGAGGACAAAGCGCATCTGTTTGAACTTGAGGTATCAGAGAAACCGCAGGAGGACAAAGCGCATCTGTCTGAACTTGAGGTTCCAAAGAAACCGCAGGAGGACAAAGTACTGCTGTCTGAATTTGAGGTGTCAGAGAAACCGCAGGAGGACAAAGCGCAGCCGTATGATCTTGCCGTTACAGAAAAACCGCAGATCGAATATGTGCTGCCGTCGCAAATTGAAGAGCGCAGTTTTGCCATGATAGAGGATGAGCTTATAAAGAGGGGCGTAGTTCTTCCCAAATGCCAGGAGAAAGTGACGAAGCGCGTGATTCACACGAGCGCGGACTTTTCCTATGTTGACACGATGACCTACTCAAAGCGGGCGGTGGAGACGGCGAAAGAATTGATCGTACAGGGCGCCGATCTTGTGACGGATACCAATATGGCGCTCTCCGGCATCAACAAAGCGCGTTTGGCGCACTTTGGCGGTAAGGCGCACTGCTTTATGGCGCAGGAGGAGACGGCGCGTCTGGCAAAAGAGCGCGGGAGCACGCGCGCGGCCGTCTCCATGGAACTGGCCGCATCCATGAAAGGGCCGGTTATCTTTGTGGTGGGAAACGCGCCGACGGCGCTGCTTGCACTCCATAAGCTGTGGAGGGAAAAAAAGTACCGCCCGGCGTTTATCATTGGCGTTCCGGTGGGGTTTGTCAATGTGGAGGCGGCGAAAGAGCTGATTTTACAGACCGACATACCGCATATTGTCAATCGCGGCAGAAAGGGCGGCAGTAACATAGCGGCCGCCATCGTAAATGCCATCCTGTATGATATGGAGTGACATCGCAGTAAACTGCTCTAACAGGGAGGTGTACTGTGAAAAATCATCTTGATCGCTGATTTTTCACAGACAATTTGTGCCGAAGCGTCACAAATTTAAATCGCATTGCCGAATCTGACATTCGGCTTGCGTTCCTGCGCGATAAATCGCTTCGGAATGGAGATTTCTATGCGCTACGGATTTACCACGGGAAGCTGTGCGGCGGCGGCGGCGAAAGCCGCGGCCTATATGCTTTTGACGGGAAAAGAAAAAAAGCAGATTGCGATAGAGACGCCCAAAGGGATAGTGTATCACGCGAAGATCGAGGAGGTCTGCCGGGGGGAAGAGAGCGTCTTATGCGCCGTGCGAAAGGACGGCGGGGACGATCCCGATGTCACGACGGGAGCGCTTGTCGCCGCGGAAGTGACGATTGTAAAACATCAGGAGAGCGGCGCCTGTGAGATTATCCTCTGCGGCGGCAGCGGCGTGGGGACCGTGACTAGGCCGGGATTAGACCAGCCGGTCGGGGCGGCCGCCATCAACCGTGTTCCCCGGCGCATGATTACAAAAGAAGTCATGGAAGTGTGCGAGACGGCGGACTTTCACGGTGTTTTGCAGATTGAAATCTCGGTGCGCGGAGGAGAAGCGCTGGCGCAAAAAACATTCAATCCCCGTCTGGGCATCGTGGGAGGCATTTCGATTCTCGGGACCAGCGGCGTGGTCGAGCCGATGAGCGTGCGCGCGCTGTTAGAAACCATCCGCGTGGAGCTTCAACAAAAGCGGGCCGAAGGGTATGAAATCGTGCCGGTTTCGCCGGGCAATTACGGGCTTGCGTTTATGCGGGAAAACTACGGGTTTGACCTGAATCTGAGCGTCAAATGCGGCAATTACATCGGGGAGACCGTCACGATGGCGGCTGCGCTTGGATTTCGCGGTATGCTGCTCACCGGTCACATCGGAAAACTCGTGAAAGTGTCGGGCGGGATTATGAATACGCACTCTATGGAAGCGGACTGCCGGATGGAGCTTTTGGCGGCTGCCGTCATGCGCTCCCTGTCCGGCGCCGACAAGTTTGTGCTGGCCGAGAAAATACTGCAATGTGGCGTGACCGGGGAGGCGCTTTGCTGCCTGTCGCAGGCGGAGGCCCTGGATCAGGTCATGCGCGAATTGATGGATAAAATCATGTTTTATCTGACAAAGCGCGCCGGAACCGGCATGGAGATCGCATGTCTTATGTACGCCAACGAATACGGGGAGCTGGCAAAGAGTGACGGGTTTTTGCGGATGCTTCAAGAGCTTTCTTTGTAACCGTTTAACGGTCGCATACAATTCAGGTTTGTGCCCGCGCAGGCTTGCATATTACAAAATCACAGGGCGGGTATGGGAGGAATTATGGTATATTTTGTCGGAGCGGGGCCGGGGGCGGCAGATTTGATTACCGTGCGCGGAAAACATCTTTTGGAGCAGGCGGATGTCATAATCTACGCCGGTTCGCTGGTCAATCGGGAATTGCTGCGATACGCAAAGGAAGCCTGCGAGATTTATGACAGCGCCAGGATGACGCTGGAGGAGGTGCTTTCCGTCATGGAGCGCGCCGCCGGAGAGCAGAAAAGCGTGGTGCGGCTGCACACCGGCGACCCCAGTATCTACGGGGCCGTCCGCGAGCAGATGGACGCGCTGGATGAGAAGGGAATCCCGTACAGCAGCTGTCCGGGCGTGAGCGCCTGCTTTGGCGCGGCCGCCTCCTTAAATCTGGAGTACACGCTGCCGGACGTCTCACAGAGCCTTATCATCACGCGCATGGCGGGAAAAACTTTTGTGCCGGAAAAAGAGAGCATCGAGCGTTTCGCCGCCCATGAAGCGACGATGGCAATTTATCTTAGCGCCGGGCAGATCGAGGAGTTGGCCGCGCGGCTTTCGGCGGGCGGATATGCGCCCGAGACGCCGGCGGCGCTTGTCTATAAGGCGACCTGGCAGGAGGAAGAGAGCTATATATGCACGCTTGAAACGCTGGCGAAGACGGCCAGGGAGCATCACATTACAAAGACGGCGCTGATTTTGGTGGGCAAAGCAATCGGGCAGAGCGGTTACAGCCGTTCGAGGCTCTATGCGCCGGATTTTGAGACGGAGTTTCGGAAAAGAAAATGACAGATTACGAACGTGTTGTCCAGATAAATATCATCAGCTTTACGGCGGCCGGCATGCGGCTGGCCAGACAGGCGGCTAAGCGGCTGACGGCGGCTTGGCCGGGCAGTCAGAAAAGAGAACGCTCTGAATCAGCGGTGTTTGCATGCACGTCATGCAGGTTTGCGCTCTATACAAAATATAAGGGAGCGGCCGGATATGCGGCTGATTTGGCGGAACCTGACGGGGAGGCTGGCCAATGGAAAACGACATATCTGACCGAAGAGCTGACGGCTTGGGCGGGCAGCTGCTTTCGGCGGGGGGAACCCCTGCTGGTGGTGGGCGCCTGCGGCATTGCCGTGCGCGCGGTCGCGCCGTTTGTGCGCGACAAGCTCTCAGACATACCGGTGCTGGTGATGGACGAAAAGGGGACGTATGTGATACCGATCTTAGCGGGACACTACGGCGGGGCGAATGAGCTGGCACGGCTGATTGCGGACGCCATCGGCGCGGCGCCGGTGATCACGACGGCTACCGATGTCAACCGTCTGTTTGCCGTCGATGTCTTTGCCCGCAAAAATAAGCTGGCAATCGCCAACCAAGGGGCGATCGCCTCAGTTTCCGCCAAAATACTCGAGCAGACGATCACCATGCAGATCTGCGGCGCCTATGCGGGAGAGGTGCCGGAAGAGGTAGCGCTTATAGAGGGAATCCGTACAGCGCACTTTGTCGCACCGGAAGGACTGTCAGAGAAACCAGGACGGGCAGAGGAAACAAAAGCGGCACGGCCGGATGTTTTGGTCGCGCCGCGGCAGCTATACGGCGAGGAGAGCAAAGACAGCGTGCTGCATCTGATACCGCGTGTGCTGGTGTTGGGGGCAGGGTGCCGGAGGGGAAAAGACCCCGGCGAATGGGAACGGTTTGTATGTCTGCAATTGAGGCAGTGGCGGATTCCCATGGAGGCCGTAAAAGCGCTGGCAACGATCGACAGAAAGCGTGAGGAGACGGCGCTGCGGCGATTTGCGGAAAAATACCGCCTGCAATTTCTGACGTTCTCCGCGGAGCAGCTCTCGCAGGTACAGGGAAATTTTGCGGCCTCGGCGTTTGTAAAACGGCAGGTGGGGGTCGACAATGTCTGCGAGCGCGCGGCAGTGCTTGGCGCCGGGGAAAATGCCGGGCTGCTGGAGAAGAAGGCGGCCCGGGACGGGATGACGCTCGCGGCCGCAATGTGTGACTGGCAAGTGGTGTTTTAGCAGACAAAGAACGGGAGGATACGTTTGAACGGGAAAAAAGTGATTTATATAGTGGGCATGGGTCCGGGGAGGGAGGACATGATGACGGGGCAGGCGCTTCATGTGCTGGATTCCTGTGAGGTGATCGTCGGCTACACGGTCTATCTGAAGCTGCTGGGGCAGCGGTTTTCGGACAAAGAGTTGTTGTCTACGCCGATGCGCAAGGAGGCCGAGCGCTGCAGGATTTGCTTTGAAAAAGCCGACCAGGGACGGCGTGTGGCTATGATTTGCAGCGGCGATGCGGGGATTTACGGCATGGCGTCCCTGATGTATGAGATCGGGGAGGACTACCCTGACTGTGAGCTGTGCGTCGTGCCGGGTATCACGGCGGCAAGCAGCGGGGCGGCCGTGCTGGGAGCGCCGTTGGGCCATGATTTTTGCGTCGTCAGCCTGAGCGATCTGCTGACGCCCTGGGAGCTGATCGAAACGCGCCTGCGGGCGGCGGCGGCCGGAGATTTTTGTATCGCAGTCTATAATCCTGCCAGCAGAAAGCGGCCCGGCTATCTGCGCAGAGCCTGCGATATCCTCTTAGAGACGCTGCCTGCAAAGAGGGCCTGCGGGTATGTGGAAAACATTGGCCGCGCGGGAGAGAAGGCGGTGGTCTGTACCTTAGAGGAACTGCGCGGCTGCCAGGTCAACATGTTTACCACGGTATTTGTCGGAAATTCCTGCACACGGATTGTAAAAGGGCGGCTGGTGACAAAACGGGGGTATCGGATTTGAAAAAAGTGTTAATTTTTGCCGGTACGACCGAGGGACGGGAGCTTTTAGAGCTGCTCTCGGCGGCCGGGATTTTTTGTATCGCTTCCGTCGCGACAGAATACGGGAGCGCACTGTTAGGTTCCCATGAAAACTGCCGGATAGTGGCAGGCAGAAAAGATGCGGCACAGATGCTTTCGTGGATGCAAACGGAGGACTTGGCGGCGGTGGTGGACGCCACCCACCCGTTTGCCACCGAAGTTTCGGCAAACATAAAAGCGAGCGCCGCGAAGGCGGGGCTTCCGTGTCTTAGGCTGCGCCGCATGACCGGAGGGCATATGGCCGGGGATGAAAACGATGTGGTCTATGCAGCCGATGCCGCAGCGTGCCTGAAGCTTATGGAGGAGACGGAGGGGAATATCCTGCTCACCACAGGCAGCAAAGAGCTGGACCGCTTTATCACGCCCAAGCTCAAAGACCGATGCTATGTGCGCATACTTCCGGCCGAGGAGAGCATCCGACAGTGCAGGGAGCGCGGAATAGCACGCGAGCGGTTGATCGCTATGCAGGGGCCGTTTTCCGTGGAGTTGAATGAGGCAATACTTAACCAGTATCGGATTGCCGTCATGGTGACAAAGGAGAGCGGGGCGCAGGGAGGTTTTTACGAGAAGCTCGAGGCGGCGCGAGCGGTTGGCACACGCGTCATCGTCATCCAAAACCCGGAAACGAATCTTAAGACGGGCCGAGATGACAGGGTGTACGACAGTGTGGGAGAGCTGCTCGCTGATTTAGAAAAATTGCTGCAACATCACATAGAAATACCGCGCAATCGGACGGATATTTATCTGATCGGCGCCGGCATGGGGGAGCGCGGTTCGCTCACAGAGGAGGCGCTTGATGCCGTGAGATCTGCCGATTTCATTTTTGGCGCCAGGCGTATGCTAGGGGCTTCGTATGTGAGTGAAAACAAAACGGCGGCAAAGCTTCCCTATTATCGTTTTTCCGAAATATTGCCCTATCTAAAAAAGATGCGGGGCGAAGAGACGGCGGTGGTCTTATATTCCGGTGACAGCGGATTTTACAGTGGGGCGGCAAATTTTTTGCGGGAGTGGGGCGCGTGGGGCGAAAAGGAGCGGTCGATAAACGTTCATGTGCTGCCGGGAATCTCTTCGCTGTCCTATCTGGCGGCGAGGGCCAATATCAGCTGGCAGGACGCAAAAATCTTCAGCCTCCACGGGAAGGACAAACCGCTATTACCCGTCCTGCTCAGAGAAAAAAAAGTATTTTTGCTGACGTCCGGTGTAGAAGATATGAGAAAACTGGGGACACTGTTAGAAGAGTGGCAATTATTCGACCGCAGGATTGTGGCGGGCTGCCAGCTCGCCTCCCCGGAAGAGCAGATCTTAACCCTGACGCCGCGGCAGTGCCGGGAGCTGACCGTGCCGGGATTATACTGCTGCTTTATCCTATGGGGCGGCGGCAACGCGGCATGGGGAATGACGCCGGGCTTTGCGGACGAGATGTTTGAGCGGAGCAGGGTGCCGATGACCAAGGAGGAGGTGCGGGAGGTCTCTCTCTGCAAGCTTCATCTGACCAAGGATGCGGTACTGTACGATGTGGGCAGCGGCACGGGGTCGATCGCCGTGGAAGCGGCTTTTCTTTCGGAGGACATCACCGTCTACGCTGTTGAAAAAAAGCGGCGGGCATTGGAGATAATTGAGAAAAATTGCGAGAAGTTCTCCCTGTCAAATATCGAAATTATCGAAGGGGAAGCGCCTGATATTTTAGAGAAGTTGCCTGCTCCGACGCATGTGTTTATCGGCGGCAGCGGGGGTAAGCTGTTTGAAATTCTTGGCGCGGTGGCAAAAAAGGCGCGGGGGGTGCGCGTGGTGGTCAATGCGATTTCACTCGAAACCGTGGCAAAGCTGCAACAGCTTGCTAAGGAACTGCCTGTGACGTACATAAAGATCGTGCAGATGCAGGTTTGCCGGGCAAAGGAAGTGGGAGCGTATCATCTGATGCAGGCGGAGAACCCGGTCTATATCTGTTCTTTTGAGATCACTTAGCGGCAGGGAGTAAAAATAGGCCGCGGCAGGAAAGAGAAAGGAGCCAAGGGCGGATGCGAATACCAAGAGTGATGATAGCGGCCACCAAAAGCGGCAGCGGAAAGACACTGCTGACCTGTGGTCTGTTAGCGGCTTTCAAGGAAACATACAAGGTGCAGGCGATCAAATGCGGGCCGGATTATATCGATCCTATGTTCCACCGCAGTGTGCTGGGCGTCCCTTCCAAAAACCTGGACACCTATTTTACCGGAGAGGGGCTCACGCGGGAGTTGTTTGCAAGAAGCGCCCGGGGAGCTAAGCTGGCCGTTTTTGAGGGGGTGATGGGGCTTTACGACGGGCTGGGCGGCGTGCGCCGGGAGGGCTCGTCCTATCATCTGGCGCAGGTCACAAAAACGCCCGTGATTTTGCTGGCCGATGCACACGGCATGGGGAAATCCCTGCTGGCGCTGCTGCGGGGATTTTTGGATTACGACAGAGATCATCTGATCTGCGGCGTCATCTTAAACCGCATATCAAAAACCTTTTATGAGACGATAAAGCCAGAGATCGAGCGCGAATTGCCTGTCCCCGTGCTTGGGTTTTTGCCACGTCTTGCCGATCTTTCTTTTGAGAGCCGCCACCTGGGGCTGGTGCTGCCCCAGGAGCTGCCGGGGCTTAGAAGACAGTTGTCCGTGGCGGCCGATGCGGTCAGGGAGCATATTGCGCTGGAAAAGATAGAAGCGATTGCACAGCGTGCCCCGGATTTAGAAGTGGACGGGACAGAGGAAAAACAAATCTTCCCGGATAAAGCGGCAATCGGCGTCGCGCGCGACGAGGCGTTTGGTTTTTACTATGAAGATAATCTTCGCTGTTTAGAGGACGCGGGAGCAAAGCTTGTATCCTTTTCACCGCTGCACGATGGGGCGCTGCCAAAAGGGGTCTGCGGTCTTATGTTTGGCGGCGGCTACCCGGAGCTTTACGCGAAGCGGCTCAGTGAAAACGACGCCATGCGGGCGGCGGTGCGAAACGCCTCTGACGCCGGGATGCCGATACTCGCCGAGTGCGGCGGATTTCTGTATCTGCATGAGAGCATGGAGGACATGGAAAAGAACACCTATCCCATGGCCGGTGTGATTCGGGCGCACGCCTATTACACCGGAAAGTCGGTGCGCTTTGGCTATGTAAAGCTGCGTGAGAAGGACGCCGCTTTTTTGCCGGAGGGCGCTGCGATCCTGGGGCATGAATTTCATTATTACGACAGTACGGACAACGGCAGCGACTGTGTGGCGGCAAAGGCTGTCACGGGAAAAAGCTGGGACTGCGTGCACAAAACCCAGAATCGCTGGATGGGGTTTGCGCACCTCTACTATCCGTCGCAGCCCGCGTTTGCCGAATATTTCGTTGGTGCCGCGCGCGCCTATAAAAATGGGGGAGGTACGCCATGAAGGATTCCAGCCGTTTTTTTTGTAACCGGGCATGCGAATATTATCCCTGCCATGAGGGGATAACGGAAATAAACTGCCTGTTTTGTTATTGTCCGTTGTATGAGAGAGCGCATTGTCCGGGGAAACCGGAGTATATTAAGACAGCAAACGGAACCGTTAAGTCCTGTATGAACTGTACGTTTCCCCATGAACCGGATCATTATGACATAATCATAAAATTTTTACGAAAGCGGTAAAGTGAGGAGATAGAGAGCTATTTTAGAGAGAAGATCTTGGAAAAACGGTAGAGCAAGAAAGAGAGAGCTTTTTGGAGAGAAGACCTTGGAAAAGCGGTAAACTAAGGAAAGATCGTGCTTTTTGGAAGGGTGGATATTAGAAAAGGAGGAACAAGGAATGTGGGCATACGAAAGTGTATTTTATCAGATCTATCCGTTGGGATTTTGCGGGGCGCCTTTTGAAAATGACGGGATATGCCAGTCCCGTATTTGGAAAGTGGCGGACTGGATTCCTCATATCAAGAAGCTGGGAGCCAATGCGATTTATTTTTCGCCCCTGTTTGAATCGGATACCCACGGGTACAATACCAGAGACTATAAAAAGCTTGACTGCAGACTGGGAACAAACGAAGATTTTGCCGGCGTGTGTGAAAAATTGCACAATGAGGGGATACGCGTCGTGTTAGACGGCGTGTTCAACCACGTGGGGCGGGGATTCTTCGCGTTTCGCGATGTAATCGAAAACCGTGAAAATTCCAGATACCGCGACTGGTTTTCAATTGATTTTAACGGAAATTCCAACTACAACGACGGATTCTGGTACGAAGGCTGGGAGGGAAATTTTGACCTGGTAAAGCTGAATCTTAAGAACGAGGAAGTGGTGGCGCATATTTTTGAGGCTGTCAAGTACTGGGTGGATACCTTTGATATAGACGGGCTGCGCTTGGATGTGGCCTACTGCCTGGACAAAGATTTTCTGAGGCGGCTGCGCCAGTTTACAGATTCTCTGAAAGATGATTTTTTCCTGGTCGGAGAGACGCTGCACGGCGATTACAAGCAGTGGGCCAACGAGCAGATGTGCCATTCCGTCACCAATTATGAATGTTATCATGGGATGCATTCAAGTTTAAACAGTATGAACCTGTTTGAAATCTGCCACTCTCTGGCAAGGCAGTACGGGCCGGAGCCGTGGACGCTCTACAAGGGCCTGCACCTGTTTAATTTTGTGGACAACCATGATGTGAGCAGGATTGCGAGCGTGCTCAATCAGGAAAAACATTTGCCGCTGATCTATGCCCTGTGCTTTGGAATGCCGGGCATCCCTTGTGTCTACTACGGCAGTGAGTGGGGCGAGAAGGCCGACAAGTCGCAGGGGGACCCGGCGCTGCGCGCCTGCTTTGAGGCGCCGGTATTTGGAGAGCTTGCGGAGTGGATTGCAAGGCTCTCCAAGGTGAAAAAAGCAAGCAGAGCGCTCAATTACGGCAGCTACCGCACGGTTCTTTTAACGAACCGGCAGTGCATCTTTGAGCGTGCCTGTGAGGGGGAGCGAATCCTGGTGGCAGTCAACGCAGCGGGTGAACCCTACACGGCGCATTTTGACGCGGGGTGCGGCCTGGCCGAGGAGCTTATCACCGGGACGACACACGATTTTGGCGGCGGGAGCGAGCTTCCGGCGTACTCGGCCGCATTTTGGAAAATGGAGCGCTAGGACGATGGGCGGAATATTATACGGCGTCGGGGTGGGACCGGGCGACCCCGAGCTTATCACATTAAAAGCGCTCCGCTGTATCGAGGGCGCGGATATTCTCGTGCTCCCGGCAGCCGCGAAAGAGGAGTGCCATGCCTATCGGATTGCGCGAAACGTCTGTCCGCATATTGAGAAAAAAGAGGTGGTCTGCCTTCCTTTTCCGATGAGTTTTGACAGGCAAGAGCTGGCAGATGCGCATGATCAAATATGCCGGAGGATTGAGGCGTATTTGCAGGCAGACCGCACGGTGGCGTTTCTCACCATCGGCGATCCGTCCGTGTACTCCACCTACAGTTATATTCACAAGAGAGTGCTAGGTCATGGCGGCAGGGCGCAGATGATAAGCGGTGTGCCCTCCTTTTGCGCGGCTGCGGCAGCGCTTTCTGTGCCGCTGGCCGAAAGCGGCGAGCAGATTCATGTGATACCGGCGTCTTACGAGACAGCGGAGGGGGAGAGCCTTGCCGGAACCAGGATTTATATGAAATCGGGGAAAAAACTGGGGCGGCTGAAACGGATTTTGGAGCGGGAGAGCAGAACGCGGGAACTGGCGGTGTACTGTGTGGAAAATTGCGGTATGGAGAACGAAAAAAGGACGGCAGGCATAGAGTCGCTTGACGATGCCTCCGGCTACCTGACCCTGGTGATTGTAAAAGAGACCGGGCAAAACGTGTGAGACCGGCAGCGTAAAGCTTGCAGGAGGAAGAAAGGCGTGGTGATCGATGATTTTATTACAGCAAATGGCGGCGTTGTTTTTGATGATGCTCATTGGTTTTTACTGTGGAAAAAAGGAAGTATTAAATGAAAAGACCTCGAAGGATATCTCGTGGTTAGTCATCAATGTCGCCAATGTCGCGATGGTCATAAATTCCGGGGTATCCAACAGCAGAAGCGATATCGCGCCCGGGAATCTGCTCCTGGTCTTTGGTCTTGCGCTCGGCGTTTATGCGGTATTGCTGTTTCTCGCATGGGTTTTGCCGGTTATCTTGCGGGTGGCGCGACAGGAGCGCGGCACATACCGTGTCATGCTTGTCTTTTCCAATATCGGATTTATGGGACTGCCGCTGCTTTCTGCGATCGCAGCGCAGGAGGCAGTGCTTTACGCGGCCATTTTTATCTTTATTTTTAATGTGCTCATCTACACTTACGGTATATTAGCGATGACAGCGGGGGAGCCCCGCGTTGGCCGAGACGTTCCGTCTGCTTTTCCGTGGAAAAAGCTTTGTAATCCCGGCGTAATTTCCTGCCTCATTGCATTGATCTTATTTTTTATGGATTTTGAACTTCCGTCTTTTATCCAAACGACCTTGAGCAGCTTAAGCGCGCTGACGGGGCCGCTTAGTATGTTAGTGATCGGCCGTTCCTTTCTGGATTTCAAGGTCAAAGATCTGTTTTTGGATGTGAGACTGCTGCTGTTTTCCCTGATAAAGCTGGTTGTGATTCCCGTGATCGGTTTGTCTTTGATCAAGTGCTTTGTCACGGACACCACTGTTTTGCAGGTGGCGTTAGTTATGCTGGCGACGCCGGTGGCGAGCATGGTGGCGATGATGGTGCAGCAGTATGAAGGCAATGTTTCCCTGGCTTCCCGCGGGGTGGCGCTGTCTACGCTGTTATCGGTCTTGACGCTGCCGCTCGTCTCTTTGATTACCAGAATTTAGTCAATGTAAAAAATATGCATAATTGCTTTCAAATATTTTCTCTTTATGTTATAATAAAAAAGATAGTTTACATCAGTGATATTTTTGAAAACGGAGGGATCTAAGATGGAAAGAGTGCAAAAGGCCCAGGGCGCAAAGGACAAGGGATACATAGGCATCGGGCTCAAGATTGGCTGTGTCGTGGCAGTTATGCTGGTGATTTCTGTCGTGGTGTCTATGGCTGTCAGTGTATCTGTATTCAATTCATTAGTCACAGAAATGTTAAAAGACCGCTGTACCAACGGTACCAATATGCTGGCACACGAATTGGAGCGTGCGTCCGGCAGTGAGGATATGAATCAGATACTGGATGAGTTGAAGTATCGTATGGGCTGTGAGTTTACTATTTTTGAGGGAGATACCAGGGCTTACAGCACCGTAATTCAAAATGGCGAGCGTGTGGTCGGGACCAAGCTCAATGAAGATCTGAAAGCGATTGTGATTGAGCAGGGGCAGTCTTATGTGGGTGAGGCGACGATTGCCGGAGGCCAATACTTGTGTTCTTATGTTCCCACCAAGGGGGCAGACGGAACGGTGAACGGTTTGATTTTTGCCGGGATTTCGGAGGCGGAAGCCGAGCAGCAGACAAGCACCGCGATCACGCTGTGCGTTGTGGTGAGCGGCGCTGTCATTGCCGTCAGTATTATCCTGCTGGCGCTCTATCTGCGCGTTCGCATATCTGCGCCGCTTGGCAAGATTTCCAGGGTGGCGAGACGCCTGGAGAAAGGCGATCTGGGCCTTGCGAGCGGCGAGGAGGTTCGCATCAGCGTCCATTCGAGGGATGAGATCGGCATGTTAGGCAGAATATTTGAGAGCACAATCCGTCGTCTGCGCGCTTATATCGGTGAGATCGCCAATGTGCTTGGCGCGATTGCGGGCGGCAATTTGGGGCAGGGGACCAGCCAGGATTATCTGGGCGATTTTCAGTCGATCAAGAAGTCTCTCGACAGTATCCAGGCCGAGTTGAATAAGACAATGGGGCAGATTACGCTCAGCGCCGGTCAGGTTTCCTCCGGTTCCGATCAGATGTCCAGCAGCGCACAGGATATGGCGCAGGGGGCTACCGAGCAGGCCAGCGCCGTGGAGGAGATTTCCGCCACGATCGCCGACATTTCCGAGAATGCCAGACAGACGGCAGTCGCTGCCGAGGAAGCGGGCGAGTTTGTCAATCAGGCCGGCGCCCAGCTGGGAATCAGTATAGACTGCGTGAAAGAGCTGAATGTGGCGATGGAGCACATTTCGGCTTCCTCGAAGGAGATCGGCGCGATTATCACGACGATCGAAAATATCGCGTCCCAGATCAATATTCTCGCGCTAAACGCTGCCGTGGAGGCTGCGCGGGCCGGTTCGGCGGGCAAGGGGTTTGCCGTGGTGGCCGATGAGGTCGGCAATCTGGCAGCCAAGTCCAACGAGGCCGCAAAGGCTACCAAGGATTTGATCGAGAGTTCGATCACAGCCATCACCGAGGGAAGCGACGCGGTGAACCGGGTGACCGAATCTTTAGAGAAGACAGGGGAGCTGGCCGGCAACGTGACGACCAAGATGGCGATTGTCGTGGAGGCAGTCGAGAAACAGACGGTGGCGATGTCCCAGGTCAACGAGGGTGTGGAACAGATTTCTACCGTCGTACAGACCAATTCCGCTACCAGCGAAGAGTGCGCTGCTGCCAGTATTGAGCTTTCCTCGCAGGCGGCGCTGCTCAAGGATTTGATGAGCGCTTTTCGGTTAAAAGGGATGCGTTAGAAAAGATACGGTTTACACTGCAACACAACGTGCTGTTTTCATGATACCGGACGACGGTGGAAAGGAGAGATGACGATGAAGCGTGTGTTTTTGATTGTGCTCGACAGTGTGGGGATCGGTGAGATGCCGGACGCGGCCGATTACGGGGATTTGGGCAGCAATACCCTAAAAGCGGCGTCTGGAAGCCCTTATTTTTCTATGCCAAATATGAGAAAGCTGGGGCTTTTTAACATTGACGGGGTGGAGATCGAAGGATTGGAGAGCGGCGTTTTGGGCGCCTATGCGAGGCTTGCCGAGCGCTCTAAGGGAAAGGATACGACGATCGGACATTGGGAGATTGCCGGCGTGGTATCAAAAACGCCGCTGCCCACTTATCCAGACGGATTTCCGCCTGCTCTGATACAGGCTTTTGAAGAAAAGACCGGTCGGGGCGTTTTGTGCAACCGCCCGTATTCCGGCACGGAAGTGATTCGCGACTACGGGGAAGAACATTTGCGGACGGGCGACTTGATTGTCTATACATCCGCGGACTCCGTTTTTCAGATCGCCGCGCACGAGAGCGTGGTGCCGGTGAAACAGTTGTATGAGTACTGCCGGATGGCCAGAGAGATTTTGCAGGGCGAACACGGCGTGGGGCGCGTCATTGCCAGGCCGTTTGTCGGGGAACCCGGGAATTTTACCAGGACGGCCAACCGCCACGATTTTTCCCTGCGGCCGCCGCGCCCGACGATGCTCGATGTGTTAAAGGATACGGGGTATGATGTGATTTCTGTCGGGAAGATCATTGATATCTTTGCGGAGTCAGGCATCACGGAATATGTGCGCACGACCGGAAATGCAGACGGGCTCGACAAAACGCTCGCCTATATGAAGCAGGATTTTAACGGGATTTGTTTCACCAATCTGGTGGACTATGATATGCTCTACGGGCACCGCAATGACGTGGACGGATATGCAAAGGCATTGACCTATTTTGACGGGCGGCTGCCGGAGCTTCTTGCGGCGATGCGGGAGAAAGATATTCTGATGATTACTGCCGACCACGGCTGTGACCCGAGCACACCGTCGACCGATCATTCCAGGGAATACACACCGCTGGTCATCTGTGGATCGCGTGTAAAGGCCGGAGAGAACTTCGGCACCAGGGAGGGATTCTGCGATATCGCGGCCACGATACTCGATTATTTTCAATTGCCGGTGACCTGCGAGGGGAAACCGATTCCCGTTTTCACAAAAAAATAAAGTGCAGCCTGCGGCAGTGTCTTTGGATGCGCCTGTGGTACATATCATGACAGGTGGAGCGCAGTGTGCTCCACCTTTTTTGTACACGCTTGTGAAGACGGCAGCCGATCCGGATACGGTAGCGGGAGGGCCGAAAATGCCGCATTGCTCGGAGGCGTGGGACGCCATTGCGCGCTACATCTACGCGGGGCTGCAGGGCGGCTCGATTATGAAAGGCTGGATGAAAAAGGAAAACGAAATGATCGCCTGCTGTTCGGACGGGACAAGGCCGGTTATTTTTAAAATTGAAAGAATGGATGAGGAGGAATAGGCCATGAATGATATCATAAGAGCGATGGAAGAACGCAGGAGTATCCGCAATTTTAAGAGGGATTTGCCTGCAAAAGCGGATTTGGAGCAGATCATAGAGGCAGGGCTTTATGCGGCTAGCGCAAGAGGGAAGCAGGCGGTGATAACGGTCGCCGTTACCGATCGGAACGTCAGAGATAAGATTTCCGCTGCCAACTGTAAGATCGGCGGCTGGGAAGACGGTTTTGACCCGTTTTACGGCGCACCTGTGATTTTCATTGTGCTGGCGGAGAAAAACTGGGCAAACCGTGTTTATGACGGAAGTCTTGTTCTGGGAAACATGATGCTGGCGGCGCATGCGCTTGGGCTTGGGAGTATTTGGATACATCGGGCTAAGGAAGAATTTGAAACGGAAGAATGGAAACAATTTCTTCTGGACATTGGAGTAGAGGGGGAATGGGAAGGAGTAGGACATCTGGCAGTCGGCTACATAGATGGAGCGATACCGGAAGCTGCGGCGCGTAGGGACGGCAGAGTTTTTTGGGTGGAGTAGTTTTTGCGAGTACATAGAAGCGCAATTGCGGATGCTTTGAAAAATTTGACGAATGAAGTCGCCTGATGTGATGCGGGCGGCTTTTTTTGTTCCGTGCATATATAAATTTGTTTTTATGTCCCAAAACCATATTATTTTGTCCTAATATGTGATATAATACAAAAAAGGTAATGGGAGGCGTGCTCTTGTGAAAAAACAAAATGTAATAAATTTGATCAAATATCATGTTGAAAAAAATGAGAATGCATTTAGAAATGAGGCAGTAGGCATAGCGAAATATTTTGATGCTATTGGTGATTATCAGCTGGCTGAATATATAATGGGGTTAATAGCGGAATCTAACTTGTATGTTCCTCAGGCGAATGATTTTGAAAGTGAATTTTTAAAACAGATCGATATCAGGGAAATGCAGCCGTTAAATTTGCCGGTAGTGATATCGAATGATATAAAAGGTATTATTAATGCAGTTAATCATAATATTGGGATAAATAAATTTTTGCTTGAAGGATTGCCGGGCAGTGGAAAAACAGAAGCGGCGAAACATATAGCAAGGCTGCTTGGCAGAACATTATATCGTGTTGATTTTGAGCATTTAATTGATAGCAAACTCGGTCAAACGAATAAAAATATAGCAAGCGTTTTTGCTGAGATAAATAGGATACCGTGTTCAAAAAATATTGTTGTTTTATTTGATGAAATAGATGTGATTGCCTTGGATAGAGTTAATAGGAATGATGTGCGAGAGATGGGGAGGGTTACTTCAACGATCTTAAGAGAGTTTGACAGATTAACGGATTTAAATAAGGAAATAGTAATTATTGCGACAACAAATTTGTATTCTAATTTTGAAAAAGCTCTCATTAGACGTTTTGATGCAGTGATTCATTTTGATAAATATAGCAAAGAAGATTTATTGGAAGTTGCAGAGCACTATTTTGTATCATTTATTAAAAATTTTAATGACATTCCTAAAGATACCAGATTATTTAGGAAAATATTGCGGGTATCATCTGATTTACCTTATCCGGGGGAATTGAAAAATATGATTAAAACCTCTTTGGCATTCAGTGATGTAAATATAGAATATGATTATTTGAGAAGGCTTTATAATTATTTAATAGGGAATTTAGAAGAAACAGATATTGAGCAACTGCATGCACAAGGATTCACAGTCAGGGAAATAGAAAAACTCAAAGGAGAATCTAAAAGTACGGTATCCAGAAAATTAAGTAAGGGGGGAGCAAATGAATGAATCATGTACTGGAATTAAAAGGAAAGAGGTTTGTTCAAGCCTCAAAAGCCGGTAGTGGCGGCGGAGCGTCTATGAACAGCAAAAAAATAGTGACAAAAGAACAGTTGCTTGGATTGATAGAAAGACTAGGTCAAATTAAAGAATTTTGGAGGCAGGAAAGAAGACCTTTTGAGGGGATATTGATTAGCGTACATTATAATAAAATAGTTGCAAAGAGTAATCGAGTTGCGGGATTATTTAAAGGAAAAGATTCTAATTATGCAATTGTCGGCGCTAAATTTAACAAAGAAAAAACGAAACACATTATTACATACTTTCTTGATATGGAAGATTTGGATGAAAGTATAGAACTACTTTTAAAAACATATGATGTAATCAAAGCGGTGTTTCAAAATGGGATAGATAAAGATACTTTTGATGATAGAAAAGCAATAGATAACATACCATTTTCCCGATTTTCAATAACAAAATCTATGTTTAAGCAGGTAGTCGCAGATGTTTCCTATATTGAAGATTTTGAGGTGGAAATGGCGACACGCCAATTAAAACAAAGTATCATCACATTATATAATACGCATACAGATACAATCATGTTATTCAAAAGTATTGGAATTGACATTTTAAAAAGCAGAATATTGGATAAGCAGACTGTGTTTTTAGATGAAACTCAATTGCAGATTTTATTTGAGAAAGCGCCATATCTTGTTTCTATGGCAACAGAGGATTTGTCGGAATTATCTCCAGAAGACTTCATTCAGGAATATCGGCAAGGGACTGTGTATATGCCCTCTCCAACGATTGAGCCAACGGTTGGTGTGATTGATACGTTATTTGATAAACGTGTCTATTTTGGGGAATGGGTAGAGTATCATGATATGGTTGACGAGAATCTTCCTAAAAACCCAGAGGATTATCGTCATGGTACAGCGGTGGATTCTATTATTGTAGATGGTGCAAGATTAAATCCTTGGCTGGATGACGGATGTGGTAGATTTCGGGTACGCCATTTTGGTGTTGCGATAGGTTCAAAATTTTCTTCTTTTACTATTGTAAAACAAATAAAAGAGATTATTGCAAATAATAAAGACATAAAGGTTTGGAATATTTCGCTTGGAAGTAATCAGGAAGTGAATGACAATTTTATTTCTGCAGAGGCGGCTATATTAGATAACATCCAATATGAAAATGATGTTATTTTTGTTGTTGCAGGGACGAATAAGCCCAGCGCTGATATTGAGAAAATAGGTTCGCCTGCTGATTCGATAAACAGTATAGTAGTGAATGCAGTGACCCAAAAAGGTTTGTCAACGAAGTACACAAGAAGAGGATTGGCATTATCTTTTTTCGCAAAACCAGATGTTAGTTATTATGGCGGGAGTGAAGAAAAATATATTAGGGTTTGCGAACCATTAGGCGAAGCAAACGTTGCGGGTACTTCATTTGCGGCGCCCTGGATTGCTCGAAAATTGTCTTACTTGATGGATGTTTTGGGATTGAATAGAGAAGTTGCAAAAGCGATGCTTATTGATGCCGCAAGAGGCTGGAAGGAAAAGCCAACGCCAGAAGAAGTTGCCTTATATGGACATGGCATAGTACCGATTAAAATAGATGATATTGTTCATACAAAAGAAGATGAAATTAAATTTCTGGTATATGATGTAAGTGAAAAATGGAATACATATAATTACTATTTTCCAGTTCCGTTGAACAATGACAAATATCCTTACATTGCCAGGGCAACGATGTGTTATTTCCCTAAGTGTGACAGAACACAAGGTGTTGATTATACAAATACAGAACTAAATTTGCATTTCGGCAGAATCAATGATAAAGGGAAGATAGAGGATATTAAGGGCGATAAACAGAATCAGGATGCAATATTTGATGATGAAAAATATTTTCTTTTGGAGGGTGAAGCAAGAGAAAAATTTAGAAAATGGGATAATGTAAAGTATTTTGCAGAAAGACCAAAAAACAAAATGAAGCCTAAGAAATCTTATGCCAATAAAAATTGGGGAATGGAAATAAAAACAAATAACCGCTTAGATATGAAAGATGGAATGGGGATTCGCTTTGGTGTTGTAGTTACATTAAAAGAAATCAATGGTGTCAATAGAATGGATGAATTTATTAGGAACTGTACGCTGAATGGCTGGTTAGTGAATCATATTGATGTTCAGGCGAGAGTTGACATTCATAAAAAGGTCAATGAGGATATTGAGTTCGAGTAATTGTAATGATCTGCGATGAAACGAGCGGACAGTTCGCCTGGCGAGCTGTCCGCTGTCATAATAAGACGAAAGAATTTGCCGCAGGTCAGGGTCACAGAAAGAAATCGTGATAATTCTTCTGTACCTGCTGCCAATTGACGACCTGGAACCAGTCATTGAGATAAGAGGTGCGATTGTTGTAATGTTTTAAATAATACGCGTGTTCCCAGACGTCGACCGTTAGGAGCGGACAGAGGTTTAGAGGGAGCGGGGTGTCCTGATTCGGAAGCGTGAGGATAGCAAACTCTCCGCGCGCATTTAAAACCAGCCACGCATAGCCGGAACCGAAAACAGAGAGAGCGGCAGCTGTCATCTCCTGTTTAAAATGCTCAAATGTTCCATAAAATTTGCTGATTGCCTCCACCAGGGAGCCTTTGGGATGGGAGAGCTCATTTGGTATCAGATGGGAAAAGTAGAATACATGGTTGAAGACGCCGCCCGCATTTCTTTGCACCGGCTGCTGTATCGACGCCGGCAGGCTGGCGATATTTTGGAGTAATTGCGTGAGCGTCCAGGAATGATAGTCTGGATAATCTTTCAGCGTGGTATTGAGCTGGTCGATATAAGTCTGTAAGTGGCGGTTGTGATGCAGCCGCATGGTCTTTGCGTCGATAAACGGTTCGAGCGCATCAAAATCAAAGGGAAGCGGAGGGTTGCGAAACGGATAAGTAGAAGTCATTGTCGAAGCCTTTTTCTTTTAGTATATTCGCAACTGGCTTGGGTGTGAATGATAACCATTTCCTGAGCCGGATTCCCGCTTGGCTAGATATACGCGTTCTTACGGACTTTGCAGCGAGTGCAAAGTCCTGAGCCCAACTGTTACCCGCAAGCAAAACAATATCGCTGATCATTTGCATTTTTTCCCAGGATAGTGTATACTTTTGATTCAGAGTGTCAAATATAGCTGCGAACGTTTCGTGCAGCGGATGGTTTTGCTATGGAGGATGAAAGTTGGCTGATTTGAGAAAAGAAATAGAAAAGCGACGCACATTTGCAATTATTTCGCACCCGGATGCAGGAAAAACAACATTGACGGAGAAATTTCTTTTGTATGGGGGCGCGATTAATCTGGCCGGTTCCGTAAAGGGGAAAGCGACCGCCCGCCATGCGGTTTCGGACTGGATGGAGATTGAAAAGGAGAGAGGAATTTCCGTTACCTCTTCCGTTTTGCAGTTTCACTACGACGGATATTGTATCAACATTTTGGACACGCCGGGGCACCAGGATTTCTCGGAGGATACCTATCGTACCCTGATGGCCGCGGATTCCGCCGTGATGGTTATCGACGGCTCAAAGGGGGTGGAGGCGCAGACGAGAAAGTTGTTTAAAGTCTGCGTCATGCGTCATATTCCGATCTTTACCTTTATCAATAAAATGGACCGCGACGCCAACGATACGTTTGATCTGCTCGACGAGATCGAAAAAGAGCTGGGGATTGCCACCTGCCCGATCAATTGGCCGATCGGTTCCGGAAAAGAGTTCAAGGGAGTCTACGACCGCAATACCAAAAAGGTCATGACATTTGCCGACACGCTAAAAGGTACAAAAGAAGGACTGGAAAAACAGATTTCGATAGAGGACGACGCCCTGGCGGCGGAAATCGGGGATGCGGCCAGAGCGAAGCTGTTGGAGGAGATAGAGCTTCTTGACGGCGCCAGTGCCGAATTTGACATGGAACTTGTGACGAAAGGCGAGCTCTCGCCGGTATTTTTCGGTTCCGCATTGACGAATTTCGGTGTGGAAACATTTTTGCAGCACTTTTTGCAGATGACCTCCTCCCCACTGCCGCGCCGGGCGGATATTGGCGAAGTGAATCCGTTTGACGAGGATTTTTCTGCGTTTGTCTTTAAGATTCAGGCCAATATGAACAAAGCGCACCGCGACCGCATTGCGTTTATGCGCATCTGTTCCGGAAAGTTTAGCGCCGGGATGGAGGTAGTTCATGTGCAGGGCGGCAATAAAAAGATTAAGCTCTCCCAGCCCCAGCAGATGATGGCGCAGGAGCGCCATATCGTGGAGGAGGCATATGCGGGAGACATCATCGGCGTGTTTGACCCGGGCATTTTTTCGATCGGAGATACGATTACGACGGCGAAACCGTTTTGCTTTGAGGGAATCCCTACGTTTGCGCCGGAACATTTTGCCAGAGTGCGCCAGGTGGATACCATGAAGCGCAAGCAGTTTATGAAAGGGATGCAGCAGATTGCGCAGGAGGGCGCCATCCAGATTTTCCAGGAGTACAATATGGGCATGGAGGAAGTGATCGTCGGCGTTGTCGGCGTCTTGCAGTTTGATGTGTTAAAATACCGCCTGCAAAACGAGTACAATGTGGAAATACGCATGGATACGCTGCCCTATGAGCATATTCGCTGGATTGAAAATGAGACGATCGACATGGATAAAATTGTCGGCACATCGGACATGAAAAAGATACAGGATTTAAAGGGCAGGCCGTTATTATTGTTTGTCAACGCCTGGAGCGTCGGTATGGTGCTCGACCGCAACGAGGGCTTGTCGCTCACGGAGTTTGGGCGGGAATGAGCGTTGCCAATTCGAGACGCCGGAAAGGAGATCAATATGGAAAAATTACTTGCCTTTCATTTGGACGAAAGCCAGCTGAAACGATTAAAAGGCATCGCCGCTGTCATGAAAATCCAAGTAGAAGTCATAGAACCGCAGTACTATTTCACGCCTCTAGAAGACCTTGCCGACGGGAAACTATCTCCTCTGGCCGCGCCCTTTGAGGGAAAAGTGCCGCCGGAAAGCCTGCTTTTGTTTTGCGATTTCACGGAAAAGCGCATGGATGGCATACTTGCTGCGCTTAGCGCCAACAAATTTGTGGTCTCGTACAAAGCCGTTCTCACGCCGACCAACAGAAAATGGAATTTTATGCAGCTTCTGCTGGAAATGCGCATGGAACAGGGCGGGATGTCCGATTGATTGAGGCTGATGGATAAGAATAGAAGAGAACGAATAACAGTGACAGTCCAGGCATAACTGGACTGTCGCAGAAAAAGTGTAACAGTTCAGCTCAGGACTTTGCACTCGCTGCAAAGTCCGTAAGAACGCGTA